>JBBSGM010000052.1:0-25651 GCA_038254065.1 Mycobacteriales bacterium
CACCGGCGACACTCGCACCGGCGACACTCGCACCGGCGACACTCGCACCGGGGACACTCGCACCGGGGACACTCGCACCGGGGACAGCGCACTCGACATCCCGCGGGACGTGGCGCTGCGCCGTTCGCTCATCGCCACCCACACCTTCCTCGGCGGCAGCGGGCTGTCGTTCCTCTCGTTGATCGAGCCGCCGAAATGGGCGGCGCCCTACGCGCGGGCCTGCCGCAACATCCACACCTTCCCGGTGCTGGCCGGCGACAGCGCCGCCTGCGACCTGATGCTGTCCTCGCCGATCATTCTGTACGACCACCCGCAGATCGCCCCGGAGAGCCCGGGTGACCTGCACGACGCCGTGGAGATCGACGAGATCCTGTCGCTGCGGACGCTCACCCTGACCGACGGCGAGAAGCGCGAGGCACGGGCCACCGACGGGCGCGCCGCGGCGATCCTCGACCGGGTCGACGCCATGCCGCCCGAGATGCTGGCGAGGCTGCACGGCGCGGTCCGCTCGCTGCGGCCGGTGACCCGGCCCGGCGATGCGTCGACATCGGAAGAAGGAGAGGTCGGATGGACGCCATCGAGCTGTTGACCCACGACCACCGCATGGTCGAGCAGCTGTTCCGCGACTACCGGGCGGCGGCGTCGGACGAGCAGCGGTGCGGGGTGGTCGAGATCCTCGTCCGCGAGCTGTCCAAGCACGCGGCGCTGGAGGAGCTGATGTTCTACCCGCTCGCCAAGAAGGCACTGCCCGACGGCGGTCACGAGATCGACGAGCATCTCGCCGAGCACCTGAGCGTCAAGAAGACCCTGCTCGCCCTCGACGGGCTCGCCGCCGGTGACGACCGGACGGACGCGCTGATGGCGGAGCTGCAGCGCGAGATCGAGCAGCACGTGCAGGAGGAGGAGGGCGAGCTGATGCCGAGACTGCGCGCGGCCGTCGACGCCCAGGCCCTCCACGAGCTCGGCGACGAGCTCGACAAGGCCAAGCAGACCGCGCCGACCCGGCCGCACCCGCGCGCACCCGACGAGCAGCCGGGGCTGGCCCTGGCGGCTCCGGTCGCCGCGATCTACGACCGACTCCGGGACCGGCTACAAGGAAGGCCGCTGACATGACGACACCGCAGAGCACGCCGCAACGGGCCGGCTTCGAGGAGGTCGACATCCTGTGGATCTCGGAGGGGCTGAGCTGCGACGGCGACACCATCTCGGTCACCGCCGCGACCCAGCCGGCGATCGAGGACGTCATCACCGGGCTGGTCCCGGGCCTCCCCAAGATCAACCTGCACAACAAGGTGCTCTCCCCGACCCAGGGCGGGGAGGAGTACCTCGCGCCGTTCCGGGCCGCGGCCCGCGGTGAGCTGGCGCCGTTCATCCTCGTCATCGAGGGCTCCATCCCGAACGAGAACATCAACGGCGACGGCTACTGGACGTCGTTCGGCAACGACCTGGCGACCGGGGACCCGCTGACCCTGAACTGGTGGATCGACCGGCTCGCGCCGAAGGCGTGGGCGGTCGTCGCGGTGGGCACCTGTGCGACGTACGGCGGCATCCACGCCATGGCGGGCAACCCGACCGGCGCCATGGGGCTGGCCGACTACCTTGGCTGGGACTTCCGGTCCGCGGGCGCCCTTCCGATCGTCAACATCCCGGGTTGTCCCGTGCAGCCGGACAACTTCATGGAGACCCTGACCTGGGTGCTCTACCACGCCGCGGGGGCGGCGGCGCCGCCGCCGCTCGACGACCTGCTGCGCCCACAGTGGATCTTCGGCAAGACGGTGCACGAGGGCTGCGACCGGGCCGCTTACTACGAGCAGTCGGACTTCGCGAAGGACTACAACTCGCCGAAGTGCCAGGTCAAGATCGGCTGCTGGGGCCCGGTCGTCAACTGCAACGTGCCCAAGCGCGGGTGGATGGGCGGTATCGGCGGCTGCCCGAACGTCGGCGGCATCTGCATCGGGTGCACGATGCCGGGCTTCCCGGACAAGTTCATGCCGTTCATGGACGCGCCGCCGGGCGGCAGCCTCTCGTCGGCCCTCAACAAACCCTACGGCCTGTTCATCCGCAAGATGCGCGGCATCACCAACTCCGTCTTGAACAAGGAACCGAAGTGGCACCACAACCGTGACGAGCTGACCAGCGGTTACGACCCGCGCTGGCGAGCGTGAGGAGCGCATCATGACGATGACCGACCCGGCCCGTACCGGGCAGGAGCAGAACCAGCTCGTCGAGATGGCGTGGGACCCGATCACCAGGATCGTCGGCAACCTGGGCATCTACACGAAGATCGACTTCAAGAACCGCCAGGTCGTGGAGTGCCACAGCACCTCGTCGATCTTCCGTGGTTACTCGGTGTTCATGAAGGGGAAGGACCCGCGCGACGCCGGCTTCATCACCAGCCGGATCTGCGGCATCTGCGGGGACAACCACACGACCTGCTCGGTGTACGCGCAGAACATGGCCTACGGGATCAAGAACCCGCCGCTGGCGGAGAACATCCTGAACCTCGGCGAGGCGGCCGAGTACATGTTCGACCACACCCTGTACCAGGACAACCTGGTGTTCGTCGACTTCTGCGAGGCGATGGTCAAGAAGACCAACCCGAGCGTGCTGGCCAGGGCGGAGAACACCGAGGCCCCGCACGCCGGCATCCACGGCCACCGCACCATCGCCGACATCATGCGCGCGTACAACCCCTTCGAGGGTGCGGTGTACAAGGAGGCGCTGAAGGTCAGCCGCATCACCAGGGAGATGTTCTGCCTGATGGAGGGCCGTCACGTGCACCCGTCGACGGTCTATCCCGGCGGGGTCGGCACGATGCCCGAGCCCACCCTGTTCACCGACTACCTCTCCCGACTGCTGTCGATCCTGGACTTCGTCAAGGAAGCCGTCGCGATGAACGACGACGTCTTCGACTTCTTCTACGAGGCCCTGCCCGGTTACGAGGAGGTCGGCAGGCGGCGCATCATGCTCGGCTGCTGGGGCGCCTTCCAGAACCCCGCGGTCTGCGACTACCGCTACGACCACATGACCGACTGGGGCCGGGCGATGTACGTCACGCCCGGCATCGTGCTCGACGGCACGCTGCGCACCACCGACCTCGTCGAGATCAACCTCGGCATCCGGATCCTGCTCGGCAGCTCCTACTACGACGACTGGGTCAACGAGGAGCCGTTCGTCACCCACGACCCGCTCGGCAACCCCGTCGACATGCGCCACCCGTGGAACCAGACCACCCTGCCGGTCCCGCAGCCCCGGCACCTCGACGACAAGTACAGCTGGGTGATGAGCCCCCGCTGGCTCGACAACCGCAGCGGCGACCACCTGGCGCTGGACACCGGCGGCGGCCCGCTCGCCCGGCTGTGGTCGACCGCGCTGGCCGGGCTGGTGGACACGCCGTATGTCAAGTCGACGGGTTCGAGCGTGCAGATCTCGCTGCCCCGCAGCGCAAAGCACCCCGAGTCGACCTTGGAGTGGAAGATCCCGAAGTGGGCCAACGCGCTGGAACGCGACCGGGCCCGCGCGTACTTCATCGCCTATGCCGCGGCCATGTCGGTGCAGTTCCTCGAGGAGGGCATGGCGCTGATGCGCAGCGGCGACACCAAGGTCTTCAACGACTTCGAGGTCCCCGACGAGGCGGTCGGCGTCGGGTTCCACGAGGCCGTCCGCGGCGTGCTCTCGCACCACCTGGTCATCAAGGACGGAAAGATCGCCAACTACCACCCGTACCCGCCGACGCCGTGGAACGCGAGCCCGCGCGACAGCTACGGCACGCCCGGTCCCTACGAGGACGCCGTCGCGGACATGCCGATCTTCGAGGAGAACGGCCCCGACGACTTCACCGGTGTGGACATCATGCGGGCGGTCCGCAGCTTCGACCCCTGCCTGCCCTGCGGCGTGCACATGTACCTCGGCAACGGGCGCACCCTGCAGAAGATGCACGCGCCGATGTGGGGGACGTCACATGACTGAGCAGGCCGCCGTCCCGGCCGCACTGGACGACGAGGCTGTCCGGGCCCGGATCGGCAGGCTCAACGAGCTGCTGGAGCGCCTCGAGAAGGTGCCGGGGGCGACGGCGGAGATGGCGCTGGAGGCCGTCGAGACGCTCACCGAGGTCTACGGCACGGCCCTGGCCCGGGTGCTGGCCGTCGCTGCCGGGGCCCCGGCGCTGGTGTCGGCGATCGTCGAGGACGAGCTGTGCAACCATCTGCTGGTGCTGCACGGGATCCACCCCGACCCGGTCGAGCGCCGCGTCGTCCGCGCACTCGACGAGGTGCGGCCCTTCGTGCGTTCGAAGGGCGGCGAGGTGGAGCTGGTCGGTGTCGAGCAGGGTATCGCGCGGGTGCGGCTGACCGCGGCGGGCTGCTCCTCGTCGACGGGGGCGCTCGAGCAGGCCGTGACCGACGCGGTACTGGCCGTGGCCCCGGAGCTGTCGGGCGTCGAGCCGGTGCCGGCGCAGAGCGCCCGTGCCGAGACGCTCATCCCCGTCGACGCGCTGTTCGCCGGGCGGCCGGCGTGAGCAGTACCGGCGTCCTGACGACCAGCGCCCTGGAGCGCGCCATCCGGCGGGCCGGCGGCAGGCGCCACGAGTCCGGGGAACGCTGCGAGCTGTGCAACGCCCCCGTAGCGGCAACGCATCGCCACCTGCTCGACACCGATCACGCGGAGGCGCTCTGCGCCTGCCAGGCGTGCTCGTTGCTGTTCGTCGACGGGGCGGCCAGCCGGGGCCACTACCGGCTGGTACCGCAACGGCGGGTCCGCCTCGACGCCGTGCCGACCGGGCCGCTCGGCGTCCCGGTGGGCCTGGCGTACTTCGTGCCCCGCGAGGACGGCGTGGTCGTCGCGCACTACCCGAGCCCGATCGGTGCGACGCAATGGGAGGTCGACCCGGCGGCGTGGCACGCCGTGGTGGCCGCCTGCCCGCCGCTGCGGAACGTCGAACCGGACGTGGAGGCGCTGCTGGTCAACACCGCGCGCGGCGGGCGGCACTACTGGCTGGTCCCGGTGGCCGACTGCTTCCGGCTCGTGGCGCTGGTGCGCCGCGAGTGGACGGGGCTGTCCGGAGGCTCCCGGGTGTGGCCGGCGGTCGAGCGGTTCTTCACAGAGCTGCGCGAACATCGATAGAGATCGATAGAGGAGGAAGCATGGCCAGGATCCGGGTCGGCAAGCCCGACGTGGCACCCGACTTCCCCACCCATATCAAGGGGGTGCAACAGGGGAACCAGAAGGGCGCGTACGAGAAACAACCCGGCCACCACAAGGACGGTACCGCCGACGCCCGCCGGTCCACCGGGGTGTCGCCGAAGAAGCACGATCCGATCCTGAAGATCATGCCGAACCTGCCGCCGGGCTGAGCTCGAGAGACGCTGCAGCGTTCGACGAGAGACCGATGAGGAAGGGTGTGACGAATGGTGAAGCGAGTCCTGATGGCGCTTGTCGTGACGGGCCTGGTCGCGGTGTTGGTGAAGGAGCTGCCGGCGATGAGGCGCGAGGCCAAGATCCTCCGGATGTAGGCAGCAGCCGAACAGCGGGGCCGGGGTGCGCGGTGTGCACCCCGCCCCGGTCAACCCGTGCCGATGCCGGTTCTGGCGAGCTCGGCGAGCCGCGCCACGAGCACGTCCGCGGCGTCGTCCACCACCGGCAGCACCCGGGACAGTCCGGTGATCTGGAGGACCCGCGCCGTCACCGCTCCGTCAACGCCTGTCACGTGCAGCTGGGTGGGGCCGTCCGGTGCGCTCTGCTGGGCCTCGATCAGCACGCACGCGCCGCTCGCGCTGAGGAATGTCACCTCGTGCAGGTCCACCACGACGTGGGCCCGACGGCCGAGTTCGCACTCGAGCCGCTCCCGCAGCAGCGGCGCGGTGCTCAGATCCAGCTCACCGACCGGGCGGATCAGGACGACCGTGGGGTGCGGGGAGTGCACCCGGACGTCCAGCAGGACATCCTCGGCGGAACGGGGGCGTGGCATCGATGCGGTCATCCGTCTCCTCCGCGAAGCGATGGCGGAACCCGTACCGACATTACTCCTCGGTCTGCAGCGTCGCCCGAAGCTGGGCCAGTGACCGGGAGAGTAGCCGGGAGACATGCATCTGCGACAGCCCGACGCGCGCGGCGATCTGGCTCTGTGTCATCTCGCCGAAGAAGCGCAGCAACAGGATGGTGCGCTCGCGGGGTGGCATCCGGTCGAGCAGGGCGCGCAGCACCTGGTGGTCCTCCACCCCGTCGATCGCGGCGTCGATGTCACCGATGACGTCGCCGAGCACGGCATCGGTGCCCGGCACCGAGTCGTCGAGCGACGCGCTGCGGTAACCGTGGTGGGCCTCGAGGCCGTCCAGCACGTCCTCGACGTCGATCCCGAGGTATGCGGCGATCTCGGTGGGCTGGGGAGCGCGGCCCAGCTGCTGGAACAGCGGACCGTACACCCCGTTGATGGCGCTGCGCAGGTCCTTGAGCCGCCGTGGCACTCGCATCGACCACGTCTTGTCCCGGAAGTGCCGGCGGATCTCCCCGGTGACGGTCGGGATCGCGTAACTGAGGAAGTCGGCGCCGTTGGCGGGGTCGAACCGGTCGATCGCGTTGAGCAGGCCGATGCTGCCCGCCTGCTCGAGGTCGTCGACGGGTTCACCGCGGCCTGCGTACCGGCGCGCGATGTGGCGCACCACGGGCAGGTAGCCGGCCACGAGCCGCGCGCGCAGCGCGACCCGGCCGCCGTCATCGGAGGCCAACCGGGCGTACTCCGCAAGCGGCGCGGCGAGGTGTTGGTACTCGGATGGCCGCCGCCCGCCGGCAGGGCCGCTCACCATCGTCGCCTCGGACATCAGGGTCGGTACCCGAGTGCTTCCGGCCCGAAACGGGTTTCGAACCGGCTGATGGCGGTCACCCGCCTGCCCATGAGGCCCTTCGACGACATCACCAGGATCGAGAACGCCACGGCGCTGGACCGGCCCGCTGCCGCCGTCCGCGGCGTGGTCCAGAAGCTGCTGCGCGACCGGCGGTTGCGCGACTTCCTGCACGGGACCTGGCTGGGCCACCCGTTCCACCCGGGCGCCGCGCAGCTCACCGCGGGCGCGCTGCTGTCGGCGTCGTTGCTGGACCTGACCCCGTCCGGGCCGCGTCGCTCGTCCGGGCTGATCGCCACCGGGATCCTCGCGGCGCTCCCGACCGTCGCCGCGGGCTGGGCGGACTGGGCGGAGAGCCATGAGGAGCAGCAGCGCGTCGGCCTGGTGCACGCCGTGGTCAACGTGCTCGCCGTCAGCTGTTACGCCGGTGCGCTCCGCCAGCGGGCCCGCGGTGGCCAGGGCCGGGCAATGTCCCTGACCGGCGGCGCAGTGGCCTTCGCCGGGGCGCTGCTAGGTGGTCACCTGGGCTACCGGCAGGCCACCGGCGCCAACCACGCCGAGGAGATCTACCACGTCGCACCCGGCGACTGGACCGGGCTCGGCTCCTTCAACGAGCTCCCCGAGGGGCGTCCGGTCCGCCGGATGGCCGGCGACGTGCCGGTGTTCGTGCTGCGCCGCGCCGGTGAGGTCACCGTGCTGTCCGACCGCTGTCCGCACCTGTCCGCTCCGCTGAGCGACGGCGAGCTCGACACCGAGGCGGGCGAGCTCGTGATCCACTGCCCGTGGCACGACAGCGTGTTCCGGGTCGCCGACGGGTCGCTGGTGCACGGCCCCGCAACCGCCCCGGTCCCGGTGTTCGACGCACGGGTGACGCAGGGGACCGTCGAGGCGAAGATCCGGACTATCCCCGGGGTCGCGGCAGCGTGATCACGCCGATCTTGGGCGGGGCTACTCCCCCTCCAGGTCGCCCTCGGTCTCGAGGTAGGCCTGGCGCAGCGCGTCGAGGGTGGTCGGGTCCGGCGCCTCCCACAGCCCGCGGTCGACGGCCTCGAGCAGCCGCTCGGCCATCCCGTGCAGCGCCCACGGGTTCGACCGGGTGAGGAACTTGCGGTTGTCGGGGTCGAGCACGTACTCCGACGCCAGCCGCTCGTACATCCAGTCGGCGACCACCCCGGTGGTGGCGTCGTAGCCGAACAGGTAGTCGACGGTCGCCGCCATCTCGAACGCGCCCTTGTAGCCGTGCCGGCGCATCGCCTCGATCCACCGCGGGTTGACCACGCGGGCCCGGAACACCCGGGCGATCTCCTCGGACAGCGTCCGGGTGCGCACCGACTCGGGCCGGGTGGAGTCGCCGACGTAGGCCGCCGGCGCCGTCCCGGTGAGCGCGCGGACGGTGGCGACCATGCCGCCGTGGTACTGGTAGTAGTCGTCGGAGTCGGCGATGTCGTGCTCGCGGGTGTCGGTGTTCTTCGCCGCCACCGCGATCCGCCGGTACGCGGTCGCCATGTCGTCGCGGGCCGGCGCCCCGTCCAGGCCGCGCCCGTACGCGTAGCCGCCCCAGGTCGTGTACACCTCGGCGAGGTCGGCGTCGTCGCGCCAGTTGCGGGCGTCGAGGAGCGCCAGCAGGCCCGCACCGTAGGTTCCGGGTCGGGAGCCGAAGATCCTCGTGGTGGCGCGCCGCCGGTTGCCGTGGCGCTCCTCGTCGGTGTCGACGTGCGCCCGGACGAAGTTCTGCTCGGCCGGTTCGTCGAGCCCGGCGATAAGTTGCACGGCGTCGTCGAGCAACGCCAGGACGTGCGGGAACGCGTCGCGGAAGAACCCCGAGATCCGCACCGTGACGTCGATCCGCGGCCGGCCCAGCTCCGCCGGGTCGATCACCTCCAGCGTGCTGACCCGCCGGCTGGCCTCGTCCCACACCGGCCGCACCCCGAGCAGCGCGAACACCTCCGCGATGTCGTCGCCGGAGGTGCGCATCGCCGAGGTCCCCCATACCGACAGCCCGACCGATGCCGGCCAGCAGCCGTGGTCGCGCCGGTAACGCTCCAGCAGCGACGCGGCCATCGCCTGCCCGGTCTCCCAGGCCAGCTTCGAGGGCACCGCCTTGGGGTCGACCGAGTAGAAGTTGCGCCCCGTGGGCAGCACGTTGACCAGCCCGCGCAGCGGGGACCCCGACGGCCCGGCCGGGACGAACCCGCCGTCCAGCGCATGCAGCACCCGCTCGATCTCGGCACCGGTCCCCGCCAACCGCGGCACCACCTCCTCGGCCGCGAACCGCAACACCTGCACGACCTCGTCCCCGCGAGTCGGGGTATCCGTGCGACCGTGTCGGGCCATCCGTGCGTTCTCGTCCAGCCGCGCCGCGACGATCCCCGCCGCCGCCCCGGAATTCCACCCCGCCGCGTCCAGGTCCGAGACCAGCGCCCGCGCGAGCGCCTCCACCTCGTCGACCCGAGCCTTGCTCGCCGACCCGTCCTCGACCAGGCCCAGCGCCTCGCGCAGCCCCGGCACACTCTGCTCGCCGCCCCAGATCTGGCGTGCCCGCAGCATCGCGAGCACCAGGTCGACCCGGGCCGTGCCGGTGGGCGCGACGCCGAGCACGTGCAGCCCGTCGCGGATCTGCACGTCCTTGATCTCGCACAGCCAGCCGTCGACGTGCAACAGGAAGTCGTCGAACTCGGCCTCGTGCGGGCGCGCGGTGAGCCCGAGGTCGTGGTCGAGCTTGGCCGCCTGCATCAGGGTCCAGATCTGCTGGCGGATCGCGGGCAGCTTCGCCGGGTCGAGTGCGGCGATGTTCGCGTGCTCGTCGAGGAGTTGCTCGAGCCGGGAGATGTCGCCGTAGCTCTCGGCGCGGGCCATCGGCGGGATCAGATGGTCGACGAGCGTGGCATGCGCCCGGCGCTTGGCCTGGGTGCCCTCCCCCGGGTCGTTGACCAGGAACGGGTAGATCAGCGGCAGGTCGCCGAGCGCGGCGTCGGTGCCGCAGGACGCGCTCATGCCCAGCGTCTTGCCCGGCAACCACTCCAGGTTGCCGTGCTTGCCCAGGTGGACGACGGCGTCGGCGCCGAACCCGCCGTCACAGCGCGGTGCGGCGAGCCAGCGGTACGCGGCGAGGTAGTGGTGCGACGGCGGCAGGTCGGGATCGTGGTAGATCGCGACCGGCTTCTCGCCGAAGCCGCGCGGCGGCTGCACCATGAGCACGACGTTCCCGGCGCGCAGCGCGGCGACGACGATCTCGCCGGCGCGATCCTGCGAGCGGTCGACGTACAGCTCCCCGGGCGGCGCCCCCCAGTGCGCCTCGACGCCCGCCCGCAGATCGTCCGGGAGCGCGGCGAACCATTCGCCGTAGCGCGCGGCGGAGATCCGCACGGGATTTCCTTCGAGCTGCTCCTCGGTGAGCCAGTCGGGGTCCTGGCCGCCCGCGGCGATGAGCGCATGGATGAGCGCGTCGCCGTCCTGCGCGTCCACCCCAGGAAGCTCGCCGATCTCATAACCGGCATCCCGCATGGCGCGCAGCACCGCGACCGCGCTGGCCGGGGTGTCCAGGCCGACCGCGTTGCCGATCCGGGAGTGCTTGGTCGGGTAGGCGGACAGCATCAGCACGATGCGTCGGTCCCGGGCAGCGATGCGCCGCAGCCGGGCGTGCCGCACGGCGATCCCGGCGACGCGGGCGGCGCGTTCGGGGTCCGGGACATAGACCGAAAGCCCGTCGGCGTCGATCTCCTTGAACGAGAACGGCACCGTGATCAGCCGGCCGTCGAACTCCGGGACGGCAACCTGGGTGGCGGCGTCGAGCGGGGTCAGCCCGGCGTCGTTCGCCGCCCAGTCGGCCCGACTGCTCGTTAGGCACAGGCCCTGCAGGATCGGGACGTCGAGCGCGGCGAGCTCCGCGACGTCCCAGGCCTCGTCGTCCCCACCGGCGCCCGCCGACGCCGGCCGGGTGCCGCCCGCCGCGAGCACGGTGACGACCATCGCGTCGGCGGCCCGGAGCGTCTCCAGCAGCGCCGGTGGCGCCTGGCGCAGCGAGGCGCAGTACACCGGCAGCGGGCGCGCGCCGGCGTCCTCGATCGCGGTGCACAGCGCCTCGACGTAGGTGGTGTTCCCGGCGAGCTGCTGAGCCCGGTAGTAGAGGACGGCCACGATCGGCCCGTCGACATCCCGGGCGTCCCGCGCCGGCACGCCCCAGGACGGCAGCTCGGCCGGCGGCGCGAACCCCTCGCCGGTGAGCAACAGGGTGTCGGAGAGGAACCCGTGCAGCCGGCCGAGGTTCGCCGGTCCGCCCTGCGCGAGATAGCTGTGCGCCTGCGCGGCGACACCCGCCGCAACGGTGGACAGCTCCATCATCTCGGCGTCCGGGGCCTGCTCCCCACCCAGCGCGACGACCGGTCGCCCGGACCGGAGCACGGCGTCGAGGCCGCCCTCCCAGTACCGGCGCCCCCCGAGGATCCGGACGATCACGACGTCGGCGACCGCGAGCAGTCCGGGCAGGTCGTCGAGGGGTAGTCGGGCCGGGTTGGCCAGCCCGAAGTCCGCGCCGGACGCGCGGGCCGAGAGCAGGTCGGTGTCCGAGGTGGACAGCAGCAGGATCACCGGGAGGACCCCCGGCGGGCGGCGCGGCGCATGGCGAACCTTCCTCGGGATCCGCGTCCCGGGTCGGAATGGGCGAACGGGGCAGTGTCCTGGCTCCCGGATCGGTGCTCGCCCCGGCCTTCCGGGCGCTCGGCGCTCCCGTGGCCGTCGACGGGGTCCGCTCCCCGGTGACAGTGGCGGGACCGCGCCGGACTCGCACCGGCTTCCTGAACCCGCTCGCCATGTGGATTTGTGGCCCCACTCTCCGCAACGGGTGTGCCGCACGTCAAGCCGGGTGCTGCCGATGCTCACGGGTTGGTGGGTGGGACATCCCGTCGGCCGAAGCTATGGCTCTGCGTATCGATACGCATCAGTGCCGGGCGGCAGATGACCCTCGCGGTCCCATGCGGGTGATCTCCCGTTTCGCGAGAGCGGCCGCAGCGGTAGCACGTGGGCCTGGCCCCGGTGCTGCGTCCTGGTACGCAGAGCCATAGGTCGACGAGGACCCCCACCGTACAAAGAAGCGGGCAGTGACCGACGCCTCGCTGCCGCACCAGCCACTCCGGGAGTCCCGCGGTGTCTACAGTGAGCCGGTGCCAGCTCCGGCCCGTGCTCGCGTCGACGCGTGCCCCGGCGTCTTCGCCCCGCACGACGCCGCTGACGGCGCGTTGGCCCGGGTGCGACTGCCCGGTGGTGTGCTGACCTCGGCGCAGCTGGAGGTGCTGGCCGGTTGTGCCGTCGAGCTCGGCGACGGTGCGGTCCACCTGACCTCGCGCGGCAACATCCAGCTCCGCGGCCTCGACCGGGCCGACCCCGACCTGGGCCGCCGGCTCAGCGCGGCCGAGCTGCTGCCCGCACCCGACCACGAGCGGGTGCGCAACATCCTCGCCTCTCCGCTGAGCGGGGTGGCCGGCGGGCTGGCCGACGTGCGCGGGCTCGCGGCCGAGCTCGACCGCCAACTGTGTGCGCGGCCGGCGCTCGCCGGGCTGCCGGGCCGGTTCCTCTTCGCGCTCGACGACGGGCGGGGCGACGTGGCGGGCGAGGGCGCGGATCTGTGCTGGCGGGCGGGCGACCGGAGCACCGGCACGCTGCTGGTCGCCGGGTCCGGCACCGGGCTCCGGGTTCCGCTGGGCGCTGCGGTGGACGTGCTGCTGCGCGCCGCGGAGGTGTTCCTCGCGTTGCGTGCGGCGGAGGGCGGCACGGCGTGGCGGGTGCACGAGCTGCCGGCCGCGGCCGGGCGGATCGCCGCTGTCCTGGGCGGTAATCACCGTTTCGGCGGCGAAAGCCGCGATGTGCGCGACGCCCGCTGCCCGAACGACGATCACCATGCCGGCGCCGGGGACGCGAGCCCATCGGTGCCGGCTCCGCTCGTCGGCCCGGTTCCCCGCTCCGACGGCGGCACCGCGGTCGGCGCGGCGCCACTGCTGGGCGAGCTCTCGGCCGCGCAGCTGCGCCGTCTCGCCCAGCTTGCCCCGGCCGCCCTGGTAACGCCGTGGCGGACCGTGCTGCTGCCGGAGCCCGTCGGCAACCCGGCCGACGCGCTCGCCCGGCTCGCCGGTGCCGGCCTCCTCGTCGACCCGCACGACCCCGCGCTCCGGGTCAGCGCCTGCGTGGGGCGCCCCGGCTGCGCCACTGCGCTGGCCGACGTCCGGGCCGACGCCTGTGCCCTGATCGAGGCCGCCGGCGGCCTCGAGCACGGGCGGCGGGTGCACGTCGCGGGCTGCGCCCGGCGCTGCGGTGCACCCCGCGGCGTGCACACCGACGTCGTCGCCGTCGAGGGTGGCGGGTACCAGGTCGACGGGACGTGGCTGCCGTCCCTGCGGGACAGGCCGTGAGCACCGACTACCTCCGCGACGGTGCCGAGATCTACCGGCGGTCCTTTGCCACCATCCGCGCCGAGGCGGACCTGTCCGGGTTGCCGCCCGAGGTCGCGTACCTGGTGGTCCGGATGATCCACGCGTGCGGGCAGGTCGACCTGGCCGCCGACCTCGGGTTCTCCCCCGGTGTCGCCGAGAAGGGCCGCGCCGCGCTGCAGGCCGGCGCCCCGATCCTGTGTGACGCGATGATGGTCGCCGCCGGCATCACCCGCAGCAGGCTGCCCGCCGGCAACGAGGTCGTCTGCACGCTGCGCGACGAGCGCGTCCCGGCGCTGGCCGCGGAGCTCGGCACCACCCGTTCCGCGGCCGCTCTCGAGCTGTGGCGTGACCACCTCGACGGCGCGGTCGTCGCCATCGGCAACGCGCCGACCGCACTGTTCCACCTGCTGCACATGATCGACGCCGGGGCGCCCCGCCCGGCGGTCGTTCTCGGCATCCCGGTCGGGTTCATCGGTGCCGCCGAGGCCAAGGCGGTCCTGGCCGCCCGGACCGACGTCGAGCACCTCGTCGTGCACGGCCGCCGCGGCGGCTCGGCGATCACCGCCGCCGCGGTCAACGCGCTGGCCGACGAGCGGGAGTGAGATGACCGGCAGGCTCTACGGGGTGGGGCTAGGCCCCGGTGACCCCGACCTCACCACGATCAAGGCCGCGCGACTGATCGCCGCGGCCGACGTCGTCGCCTACCACTGCGCGCGGCACGGGCGCTCGATCGCCCGGCGCATCGCGCAACCGCATCTACGCGACGGCCAGATCGAGGAGGTGCTGGTCTACCCGGTCACCACCGAGGCCACCGATCACGCCGGTGGTTACCAGGGCGCGATCGACGAGTTCTACGCCGAGGCCGCCGAGCGGCTCGCCGCGCACCTCGATGCCGGTCGTGACGTGGTGGTGCTCGCCGAGGGCGACCCGCTGTTCTACGGCTCCTACATGCACATGCACAAGCGGCTCGCGCACCGCTACCCCACCGAGGTCGTCCCCGGTGTCACCTCCCTCAGCGCCGCCTCCGCCGCGCTGGGCCGCCCGCTCGTCGAGCGCGACGAGATCCTCACCGTGCTGCCCGGCACGCTGCCCCGCGCCGAGCTCGCGGAGCGGCTGCGCACCACCGACTCGGCCGCGGTCCTGAAGCTCGGGCGCACCTTCGCCGCGGTGCGCGGCGCGTTCGTCGACGCCGGGCGGATCGATGAGGCCGACTACGTCGAACGCGCCACGATGGACGGGCAGCGCACCGGCCGGCTCGCCGACATCGACCCCGCCTCGGTGCCCTACTTCGCTCTCGCGCTGTTGCCGAGCGGCCCCGGGAGGGTCGAACGTGTCCGCAGCGCTGCCGGCACAGCTCTGAGCGCACGTTCTCCGGAGGCGCCGGCGACGACGGGTGTCGGCGAGGTCGTGGTGGTCGGCACCGGGCCGGCCGGGCGGGACTGGCTCACCCCGCAGGTCGGCGCCGCACTTGCCGTGGCCGACGACCTCGTCGGCTACGGCCCCTACCTCGACCGGGTCCCGCCCAACCCGCGACAGACCCGGCACCCCAGCGACAACCGGGCCGAAGCCGACCGGGCCGCCCACGCGCTCGACCTCGCGGCATCCGGACGCAGCGTGGTGGTCGTCTCGGCGGGCGACCCCGGGGTGTTCGCGATGGCGAGCGCCGTCCTGGAGGTCGCCGGCCAGGACAAGTACTCCGACGTGCCGGTGCGGGTGCTGCCCGGGCTCACCGCGGCGCAGGCTGTCGCAGCCGCCGCCGGCGCGCCGCTGGGTCATGACTTCGCGACGATCTCGCTGTCCGACCGGCTCAAGCCCTGGACCGTGATCGCCGCGCGGCTCACCGCCGTCGCCCGCGCCGACCTCGCGATCGCGATCTACAACCCGCGCTCGAAGGCGCGGCCCTGGCAGGTCGGCGCGGCCCGTGAGCTGCTGCTGGAGATCCGCGACCCGGACACCCCGGTCGTCCTGGGCCGCGACGTCGGCGGCGCGGGTGAGCGGGTCGCGGTGGTGCGACTCGCCGACCTCGACCCCGACGACGTCGACATGCGCACACTGCTGATCATCGGATCCTCGACGACCCGGGCGACGCAGCGCGCCGGGAGCCCCGGCGGCGTCGCCGTGTTCACCCCGCGGCACTACACCCCCTGATCCCCCGCGAGTCACCCCCTGATCCCCCGCGAGTCGGGGTATTCAGGTGCGTGAGTCGGGGTATTCGTGCGAGTGGTCCGGGACATCCGGGGACCGATCCGTGGCCGTCGGTCACGGAGGTCTGACCGCCCAGCGCGCCGCCTCGTCGACCGTCGTCACCACCGCCACCCGCGGCGGCACCGTCGGCCGCTCGACCATCACCACCGGAATCGCCCCCTCGCGGGCCGCGGTGAGCTTGGCCGCGGTCATCGTCCCGCCGCTGTCCCTGGTCACCAGCACGTCGACGCGGTGCTCACGCAGCAGCGCCCGCTCACCGTCCAGAGCGAACGGGCCGCGGTCGAGCAGCAGCTGCATCCGTTGCGGCACAAGGCCTTCCGGGGGATCGACCGAGCGCACCAGGAACCACAGGTCGGCCAGCCCGGCGAACGCGGCGAGGTCGCGGCGGCCGGTGGTCACGAACACCCGCCGCCCCAGCGACGGAAGCAGCGCAGCCGCCGCGGGCAACGAGCCGACCCGACGCCAGTCGTCACCCGGCACCGCGGTCCAGCCGGGGCGGCGCAGCACCAGCAACGGGACCCCGGCGGCCGCACACGCCGTCGCGGCGTTCGCCGTCATCCGGGCCGCGAACGGGTGCGTGGCGTCGACGACGGCGTCGATCACCTTGTCCCGCAACCATCGCGCCAGACCGTCGGCCCCGCCGAAGCCGCCGATCCGCACGTCCCCCGGCGGCAGCACGGGTACCCGCACCCGCCCCGCGAGGGACGAGACGACGCGGCACCCTGGCTCGCCGGCCAGCGCGGTGGCCAGCCGCCGGGCCTCTCCCGTTCCGCCGAGGATCAGCAGCCGGGTCAGGACCGGCATCGGGTGTCGGAGTAGAGGTGGCTGTCGGGGAACTGCTCGGCTGCCAGCGCTGGCCCGACGATCACCACGGCCGTCCGCTGGACACCGGCCTCGTGCACCAGCCCGGCGATGTCGGCGAGCCGCCCGCGCAGCACGACCTCGTGTGCGCGGCTGGCGTATGCGACGACCGCGGCCGGGCAGTCCGGGCCGTAGCTGCCCGTCAGCTCCTTGACGGCCTCGTCGATCCGGTGCACGGCCAGGTGCAGCACCAGCGTCCCCCCCGCGGTGCCCAGTGCGACCAGGCTCTCCCCCGCCGGCATCGGCGTCGCCCGCGCCGCGATGCGGGTCAGCGTCACGGTCTGTGCCACGGTCGGGACGGTCAGCTCGCGGCGCAGTGCGGCCGCCGCGGCGGCGTACGCGGGCACGCCGGGGCAGACGTCGTAGGGGACGCCCGCGGCGTCGAGGCGGCGCATCTGCTCGGCCATCGCGGAGAACACCGCCGGATCCCCCGAGACCAGCCGGGCGACATCGAGGCCCTGGGAGTGCGCCCGGAGCATCTGCTCGACGATCTCGTCCAGCGTCAGCATCGCGGTGTCAATCTTCCGGGCGTCCGGCGGGCAGAACCCCAGCAGCTCCGGCGGCACCAGGCTGCCGGCGTAGAGGCACACCGGAGACACCGTGATCAGGTCGCGCCCGCGGAGCGTCAGGAGGTCCGGCGCGCCCGGCCCGGCCCCGATGAAATGCACGGTCATGCTGCTCGCTCCACCGCGGTCCACCCGGTCATCGCCTGCTCACGCTCCAGATCGTCACCGGCATCGCCGCCCGCCAGCCGGTGAACCCGCCCACCGGCGCCGCCCGCACCACCGACAGCCGCACCAGCGAGCCGCCGAGCCGCGCGTAGCCGTCCGCGAGCACCGCCTCGGCCTCCACCGTCACCGCGTTCGCGACCAGTCTGCCGCCCACGGGCAGCGCCGCAAGGCACGCGTCCAGCACACCCTCGCCCGTCACCCCGCCGCCGATGAAGGCCGCGTCCGGCACCGGCAGACCGGCCAGCGCGGCGGGCGCCCGGCCGGTCACGACCTGCAGCCCGGGAACGCCCAGCCGGGACGCGTTGCGCCCGATCGCTGCGACCCGGTCCGGACGGGACTCCACCGCGACCGCCCGGCAGGACCGGTGCGCCCGCAGCCACTCGATCGCCACGCTGCCCGCACCCGCTCCGACGTCCCAGAGCAGCTCACCGGGCCGGGGCGCGAGGTGGGCCAGCGTCACCGCGCGCACCTCGCGTTTGGTGAGCTGCCCGTCGTGGTCGTACGCCTCGTCGGGCAGTCCCGCCACCTCGCCCAGTAGTCGCGTTCCCGGCGCGGCCGCACCCGTCACGGCGACCACGTTGAGCGCGTCGCCGGGCGGGTGCGCCCAGCCCTGCGCCGTCCCGTCGACGCGACGCTCGCCAGGTCCACCGAGCTGCTCCAGCACCGTCAACGCGCTGCGCCCGTACCCGGTGTCGGTGACCAGCGCCGCGATTCGGCCGGGCGAGTCGGCACCGCTGGACAGCACCAGCACCCGGCGCCCGTCCGCCAGCACCCGGCGCACCCCGGCCAGCGGGCGCCCGACCACGCTCACCACCTCGACGTCCTCGACGGCCCAGCCCAGCCGCGCGCATGCCAGCGCCACCGACGACGGCGCCACCAGCACGCGCAGTCGGTCCGGGCCGAGCACCCGGGCCAGCGTCGCGCCGAGCCCGAAGAACATCGGATCCCCGCTGGCGAGCGCGCAGACTGTGCGGTCGGCGAACCGCTCGAACAGCCCGGGCAGCGCGGGCAGCATCGGCGAGGGCCACGCGACCCGCTCCGCGGCGGTGACGGCGATGGGCACCAGATCGAGCTGGCGGTCGCCGCCGAGCAGCACCTCGGCCGACGTCACCGCCTCCCGCGCCTCGGTGGAAAGTCCGCCCCAGCCGTCGGCGCCGATCCCGACCACCGTCACCAGACCCACCGCTCACCCCTTCCGCTCCGGTGCACGGTAACCGGCCGAAGCTGCCACGATCACCCCCATGAGCCGACCTGCCGTGATCGTCTTCGACGTCGACGAGACCCTCTCCAACCTCACCGATGGCCGAGCGCTTCACCGACCTCGGCGCGCCGGAGCACCTGGCGGCGCTGTGGTTCGCCGCCGTGCTGCGCGACGGCATCGCGCTGGCCGCGGGCGGCGATCATTCGCTCACGACATGTCGAGACGGTGCCGGGGGGTTCCTACCGGTGGGTCGGCGGCGCGGGTGGTACGCAGCTCGTGGCGCCCGCTCGGATGGTCCGCGACGCGCTGGGCGGTCAGCTCGACGAGGAGTCGGTCCGGGTTGCACGGCGCGGGCACTTCGGTGGGCCGCGGGGTGCCGCCCACCACACCGGACGCCATCTCGGCGAGCGTGATGCGCGCATTGCGGGCCAGGCTGTGCAGGAACCGGGACGACTCCTCGACGTCGGTGCCGTAGCGCTCGGCAAGCACTCCGGTGGCCTGCTCGATCGGTACCGCGCTCTCCAGGTGGGCTATCGTCCGCGCAGTCGCGCCGGACAGTCGGCGGAAGGCGCGGCCGTCGCTGAGCCGGGCACCCAGGACGTCGACCAGCGGGCGGACGGCGCCGACGTGTCCGGCTGCGACCGGCCGGTGCCGGGTCCCGAGCAGCTGCAACCCACCGGCAGGGCGCCCTTCGACGAGCAGCGGGACGGCGACGGAGCTGGTCAGCCCGGTCTCCGCGGCCACGACGGCGACCTCTGGTGGGCCGGTGCGGGTCAGGTCGGCGGTCACCACGACCCGACCTCCACGGGCAGCGTCGAGCAGCGGCCCGGCGTCGGCCCGGTGTTGACGTTCTCCCAAGCGGCGGGCGGCGGCGTCGGAGCCGAAGACCCCGCTGGAGAGCGGGTCCGGCGGCTCGGTCACGACAACGACGGCGCCCGCCACGCCGAGCGCCGCCGGTAACGCCATACACGCTCCGGCCAGCATCGCCGCGACGTCCAGGTTCGCCGCCGGCGTACGGCCGACCTGCAGCGCGAGCCCGATCAGCGCGGAGTCGGTCATCGGCACCTTCACCGTCCTTCCCGGCGGACGCCGTCGTCTGCCGGCCGAGTCAACCAGTGGAGCGGGCCGGCGGGGCCCGGACGACCGCCTACTGCGCCGAACGGAGCCCGACCCGCTGTGCACGGCAGGCCAGCGGGTCGACCTCCTGCGTTACAGAATTGATAACGTTACCGGAACGGTGGTTACTCAAAGTGAGCGGTGGCCTCTCGGAGCCTACCGGGTCCAGTCCCCGCGCCGTCGCCATCGCTCGACCGCAGCGTGACCGCGAGCACCACCCCGCGATCCCGAGCGCCTCCAGGCCCCCCGGCTGCTGGTCCAGCACCACCGACCCGATCACCGTGGCGGTGGTCGGCAGCAGGGCGAGCAGCACCGCGAACCGCGCCTGCCCGACGCGGTGAAGCACCACTCGGTCGCGCACGTGGGGCACCACACTGGGCAGCACCCCGATCCCGGCGCCGAGCAGCACGACGACCGGATGCGCGAGCAGCGAGAGCTCGCGCGGCCCGCGGAGCAGCAGCAGGGTCGACAACACCACGGCGGCCACCGCGAAGCCGACGGCCATGCCGTCGACCCCCACGGCCAGCAGGATGTAATGGACCCACATCGCGGTGGCCGCGACTGCCTCACAAGAGGCCGGATGTGCTTGTGTGACCAGTGCACATCCGCGATGAGGACGACCCCGACGGCCTTCAGTACGACCACCGCTACGTCACGGCGGGCGGCGCGCGGCGGGTGCCGTAACCGCGATCGGTTCACAGAGCTCCACCGCCACCGCGGTACCCAGCGGCAGCCGGGCGATGGCCGCGTGGAACGCCAGGTTCATCAGCGCGGCTGCGGTCGCGAGCCCGAGCGCAGCCGTCCGCGCGAACCGCGGGCCGCACCACCCATCGCAGCCGGGACGCCGCCACGCCAGTAGCACGAGCACTGCCCCGCTCAGCCGTAACACCGCCGCCACGGCAGGCGACACACGATCGAACAGTCCGACCGCGAGAGCGGCCCGACGTACATCGGGGTGGCCCGGACGACGAACAGCCCAGGGATCGGAACCCGGTCGGGTACACTGGCCAGGACAACTGGATAGAACAAATGACTACTCACAGTAGCTATCACTCGATGAACGTGGACGACTGCCACCTTGCGGTGGCGCTGGCCGGACACGCATCATTCATGCGTAGTCAACTGAATCTGCGGATGTCACTGGTTCGTCACCGCAGCGACGGTTCCACGACCGGCACCGGCCGAACGGGACGGCCGTCGCGACGCGTACCGGGAACACGTGCAGGGGTGCTGTACGTCTGCAAGAGTGGGCGCACCGCGGAAGCGGTCGTCACAGCCAACGGCACCGGGGAACCGGTGCCGAGACGGAGGGAGACCGCTATGCAGCCCGGAACCCTGATCCGGCCCGAGTTGACCGTCGCTGACCGCTGTGATCGCTGCGGGGCGGCCGCCAAGGTCCGCGCCGTACTGCCGTCCGGCGGCGAGCTGCTGTTCTGTGGGCACCACGCGAGGGCACACGCCGACAAGCTCCGCGAGATGGAAGTCGACGTGCAGTCCGGCGCTTGACCGGGGCCGGCGGGCGCGCCGGCCGCATCGAGCACCCTGGGCAGGGCGGGAACCACACGGTTCCCGCCCTGCCCGCATCTTCACCCACGGGCCGACCGCGGATGGGCGACGGGTGTCGCTCGGATCGCCCGACTCGGTCGCATGGATACCCCGACTCGCGGGGTGAGGGCCGCGACGCGCGGGAGCGTGGGGTCAGCGCCAGGAGCGCAGGGTGGCGACTCGCTCCTCCAGCTGTTCGATGGTCGCCATCGCCGTCACCGGGCCGCCGCAGCTGCGACGCAGCTCGCTGTGGATTGCGCCGTGCGGCTTGTTCGTGCGGTGGTGGTACATCGCGACGAGCGCGTTGAGCTCCTTGCGCAGCCCCTGCAACCGTTCGCGCACCGACGGCTCGCGCACCGACGGCGGTAGGCGCTCCGCGGAGGTGGCCAGGGCCGTCGGTGCACCGGTCCGGCCCGCGGCTCCGCGGGACAGCCACTCCTGCTGGCGCCGGGTGAGCAGGGTTCGCACCTGCTCGGGCTCGAGCAGGCCGGGCAGACCGAGGTAGTCCTGCTCGTCGGCACTGAACGAGGTGCCCTCGTAGATGAGCTGGTCGAGCTCGGCCTCGGCGTGCAGCGCGGTGAACGACTTCTCGTCCTCCCCCGGCTCGTCCTGGCTACGCTGGGCGGCGGCCAGCTCCTCGTCGTTCCACCCCTCCACCGGCCGGTGCGGCGCGCCGAGCACGTGGTCGCGCTGCGCCTCCAGCTCGCTGGCCAGCCCGAGCAGCACCGGCACACTGGGCACGAACACCGACGCGGTCTCCCCGGGACGGCGGGACCGGACGAAGCGGCCGACGGCCTGGGCGAAAAACAACGGCGTCGACGCGCTGGTGGCGTACACCCCGACCGCGAACCGCGGCACGTCGACGCCCTCGGACACCATCCGGACCGCGACCATCCACCGCTCGTCGGAGCCGGCGAACCGCCCGATCCGCGCCGAGGCCCCGGCCTCGTCGGAGAGCACGACCACCGGAGAAGTCCCGCTCACCCGCTCCAGGATCGCCGCGTACGCCCGCGCCGTGGTCTGGTCGGAGGCGATGACCAGGCCCCCGGCGTCGGGCATCCCGCCGGCCCGGTGCCCGGACAGCCGGGTGTCGGCGGCGGCGAGCACGGCGGGGATCCACTCACCGCCCGGGTCCAGCGCGGTGCGCCAGGCCCGCGCCGTCTGCTCGGCGGTCAGCGGCTCGCCGAGCCGGGCGGTGAACTCCTCTCCGGCACTGGTCCGCCAGCTCGACACACCCGAGTAGGCCAGGAAGACCACCGGGCGGACGACGCCGTCGGCGAGTGCCTCGGCGTAGCCGTAGGAGTGGTCGGCCCGGCTGCGCAGTGCGCCGTCGGCGTCGGGCAGGTAGTCGACGAACGGGATCGGGTTGTCGTCGCTGCGAAACGGCGTGCCGGTCAGGGTGAGCCTGCGCACGGCCGGGTCGAAGGCGTCCTTGACCGCGTCGCCCCAGGACCGGGCGTCGCCGGCGTGATGAACCTCGTCGAGGACGACGAGGGTGCGGCGGTTGTCGGTGCGGGCCCGGTGCAGTACCGGGTGCGCGGCCACGCCGGCGTAGGTCACGGCGATCCCGGTGTAGTCCGACGACGTGGCGCCAGCGGAGTTGCGGAACTCCGGGTCGAGCGCGATTCCGGCCGTCGCCGCGGCGTCCGCCCACTGGTGCTTCAGGTGCTCGGTCGGGGTCACCACCGTCACTGCCTGGACCGTGCGGTCCGCGAGCAGCTCCGCGGCCACCCGCAGGGCGAACGCCGTCTTCCCGGCGCCCGGCGTCGCGACGGCGAGGAAGTCGCGCGGCGTTGCGGCGAGATAGCGGGCCAGGGCGCTGCGCTGCCAGGCACGCAGCGGACGTCCGGACGGACCGGTCTCGAGGGCCTGCGACACACAACTCCCTGGTAGGAGGGGCCTATCCGACAACGCGGGGCCCGACGGAGCCCGGCGCGGTCGCAGCGGGTGGCATCACCGAGCGGGCGGCGATCAGGGTAGCCCGAGCCGACCGGCCGCCCGTTCTGACCCGCTCCCGCTCCCGAGCGGGTGATCCTCGAGTTGCCCGGACCGGGCGCTCCACCCATGCTGACCCTCCTGCCCGGATGCGGCGAAGGAAGAGCTGAAGCGATGACCGCCAGGCCTCACCCCCGGCCGACCGACGAGGAGCTCGAGGTCTCCGTCCGCGGCCGCACGCTGCGGGTGTCGGTCCGGCGCGCGGTCCCCGGCACCGGGCCGACCCGGACGCCGCTGCTGCTGATGAACGGGATCGGTGCCTGCTGCGAGCTGCTACAGCCTTTCGTCGACGAGCTGCCGCCGGAGCTGGAGGTGATCCGCTTCGACATGCCCGGGCTCGGCGGTTCCCCGCGCCCGGTGCTGCCCTACCACCTGTCGACGTTTGCGCCGCTGGTCGGCTCGCTGGTGCGGCAGCTGGGCCACCGTGAGGTCGACGTGTTGGGCTTCTCCTGGGGCGGCGCGCTCGCCCAGCAGTTCGCGATCACCCAGCGCAGGCTCACCCGGCGCCTGGTGCTCGTCGCGACCGGAACCGGCTCGCTCATGGTGCCCGCCCGGCCGCGCGTCCTCGCAAAAATGCTCACTCCGCGCCGGCACCGCGACCCCGCATACACCCGCCGGATCGCGGGCGAGATCTACGGCGGCACGATGCGCACGCATCCCGAACGCGCCGCCCGTGTGTTGCACGCCTACAGCCGGGACGGCCCGATGCGCGGCTACTACTACCAGCTGCTCGCCGCGACGGGCTGGACCAGCCTGCCGTTGCTGCGCCTGATCCGCCACCCGACACTGGTCATCGGCGGCGACGACGACCCGCTGGTCCCCGAGGTCAACCTCAGGATCATGAAACGTGGCATCCCGCGGTCCCGGTGCCACGTCCATGCCGGCGGACACCTCGCCCTGCTCACCGAGGCGGCCGAGCTCGCACCGGTGATCGACAGGTTCCTCGCGGAGCCCGACCTGCCACACTGAGCCGGTGGAGATCGACGAGGCAGCGGTGACCCGCCGCCCTGCGTTCCGCCACCTGGACGACATTGCGGCGGTACGGGAGCGACGACGCCAATGGACAGGAGCGTGTCAGCCCCCATCGCCCCCGGGCGGCAGCGACTCGTAGATCTTCTTGCAGTCCGGGCACACCGGCGAGCCGGGCTTGGGTGACCTGGTCACGGGGAAGGTCTCACCGCACAGCGCCACGACCATGTTGCCGAGCACCGCGCTCTCCGCGATCTTGTTCTTCTTCACGTAGTGGAACATCTTCGGCTCGTCTGAGCCCGTCCTGTCGGTGCCCTCGGGGCGGGTCTCGACATCGGGCAGCACCTGGGTCGCCATGTCGTCCATGATGCCGCACGTACCCACAACCGGCAGCTCCCCCGTCCGTTCCGGCTCAGTTCTCGATGACGGGGTGCGGGCGGGACTCGAGCTCACGCCGCCCGGGCCGGTAGCGGTGGGGCTGCTCGGCCTTCCTGGGCAGCCGGTCGTTCGCGATGAGCACCGCCATCCACGGCAGCGGGATGGACACCACGAGCAGTGTCACCGCGATCCACGGGATCTGGTAGAACACCGCGGCCAGGACCATGCAGGGCACCCGCAGCCCCATCATGATCTTGTAGCGGCGCTTGCGAGCCGCGAGCTCCTCCTCGTACGACATCGGCGCGTCCGTGATGAGCACCGGCTCGGGACCACGCTGCGGCTCAGACACCACACCACCTCCGAGACCATCGTGTCACCCGGCGGCGGTTCGCGCCCGTCAACCGCCGATCCGAGCCGGCCGAGTGGTCCGCGGCCGCCTCTCCCCTGTGGTCCGGACCGTCACATTTTCGGCCCTCGCATCGATAGACCGGTGACGGACCTGGTCACCGGGTGCCGGCGGGAGAATCACGGGGGACGGGCCCATGACGACGAGCTGGATGGCGGCGGCCGCCGAGCAGGCGGCGTCCGGAGGCGGAGCGGGCGGGTCGGTTGCGCTCATCGTCGTGGTGCTGGTGGCCGGCTATCTGGTCTCGCTGATGCTGCACCCGTATACCCACTGCCGAACGTGCAACGGCACTCGGCGCAGGTACGGCACCTTCTACACCAAGACGTTTCGGCTGTGCTCGAAGTGTGGTGGGGGTGGTCGCGAACGCCGCCTGGGTGCCCGCCTGCTGGGCATCGGCTCCGACTGACCCGACCTCACCCGGACCCGTCAACGGGCTCGGCGGGGTCGGCGTACCCGTGCACGTGCAACGGTACCGGCGCCACGGCCTCCGCCGAGACCACCTCGAGCAGCCGATGGGCCAGGCCGCCCGCGGTCCGGTAGCGCACCAGCCTGCCCTCCCGGTGCGCGGTGACCAGCCCGTGCGCGCGCAGCAGCCGCAGCGCGTGCGAGACGGCACTGTCGCTCATCCCGACCGCGACGGCGAGGTCGGACACGCACAGGTCGCCCGCGTGGTGCAGGGCGAGCAGGATGCTCAGCCGGCTCACCTCGCCGAGGGCGTCGAGCACGGTCGCGGAGTGCTGCAGCTGCTCGCTGTCGGCGAGCACCGCGGTGGCGTCGCACACCTGGTCCGGGTCGATCACCCGGATGTTGCGGTGCGAGGTCGGGACCTTGTGCACGACCGCGATGCTAGCCCGAGTTTCCCGGTTAGTTGGATCTTGAGTCTGGAACGATGACGCGGTCGAGGTGCTGAGCTGCGGTTTCTCGGCGTGTCGACTGGTGTTGGATCTTGTAATTGTCTATGACCTAAAGCGTGGCGAGCTTGTACA
>JBBSGM010000053.1:0-25477 GCA_038254065.1 Mycobacteriales bacterium
CACCGCCCACCCCGACACGGCGTGCGATCCGGCAACAACGGCTCCAGACGCGCCCACTCAACATCAGTCAGATCATGACGAGCATGCATGAGCAAGATCTACCGCACCCGAACATCAAGATCCCGCAGACACGCCCTAGCTCGCGGCGGCGGCCGGCCAGTGGATCTGGTTGGCCCGCACCAGGTCGTCCTCGAAGTCGACCTCCACCGCGGCGAAGCGAGTGATGTCCACGGCGTGGACCCGCAGCCCATGGTGCGCGATCGCGGTCTCGATGCCCCGCTCGAAGTAGTCCATGTCGGCGCACCGGCGCAACTGCTCCACCAGAGCCGGTTTGTCCGCGCTCGCCACGTAGTTGATCCCGACGGCCTCCCCCAGGCCGGCCGGCACCGTCTTGGACAGTTCCTGGACGTATCCGTGCGCGTCGAGGGTGTACTTGACCTCTTCCGCACCGACCGCGGCGGTGTTGACGCACACGAAGCTCTCGTCGGCGTCCAGTCGGGGCAGCACGTGATCCAGAATCCGCGGATCGAAGACGACGTCCCCGTTGAGCCACAACACCCCGCCCGGCCGGCTGGTGGTGAGCCCCCGCAGCAGGCTCTTGGAGGTGTTGGTGCGTTCGTAGTCCGGGTTGTAGGCGAACAGCAGGTCGGGGGTCGCCGCCATGACCACGTCGGCCCGGAACCCCACGACGGCGGTGATGGGCACCGTGCGACCGAACCCGGCGCGCAGGTTGTCGATCTGCTGTTCCAGGATGCAGCGCCCGTCCTGGAGAGGAGTGAGGGGCTTGGGCAGCGGGCGCCCCAACCGGGTGCCCATGCCGGCGGCCAGGATGACGGCCTGGACCTGGTTCATGACCGGCTCGCCGATCCCGTCGCCGGCGCGAGGCGCCGGTCGGCCGGGAAGAACCGGTCGAGCACCCGTTCGGTCGCGCGGCCGTCCTCGAGGTGGCAGAACAGTTCCCGAAAACGCGCGTAGGCGTCCCGGTAGTCCGCCTGGACCGACTCCAGATCGGCGAGGGCGTCGATCACCTGCCGGCTCGTCTGCAACAGCGGTCCGGGCGCGTGCAGGTCGAGATCGAAGTAGAAGCCGCGCAGCGTGTCGCGATAGTGCGCGAGATCGTAAGTGTAGAACAGCAGTGGTTTACCGGTGACGGCGAAGTCGAACATCGTCGAGGAGTAGTCGGTGACCATGACGTCTGCGGCGAGGTAGAGGTCGCTGATGTCGGGGTGTGCGGACACGTCCCGGACGCATCGCCCGTCGACCCGCCCCAGCCAACCGGAGATCAGGGGGTGCAACCGCAGCAGCAGGACGTGGTCCTCGCCGAGGCGTTCGGCGAACTCCGCCGGGTCCAGGTGCAGGGCGAAGTCCTGGTTCCCGTTCTCGTCCACCACGTCGTCGCGCCAGGTCGGGGTGTACAGCACCACCGTCGCGCCGTCCGGGACACCGAGCTCGCGGCGGACCCGGGAACGCACCGCACCGCGGTGCGGTGCGGTGAGGATGTCGTTGCGGGGATACCCGGTCTCGGCCACCTCGCCGAGGAACCCGAACGCGTCACGCAGCAGTTCGGTGCTGGCGTGGTTGGGTGAGAGCAGATGGTCCCAGCGCCGCACATCCTGAGTCAGGTACTCCACCCGCCCCGGCGGCGCCCACAGCGAGTGAAAATGGATGTGCTTGAGCGGCGTACCGTGCCAGGTCTGCAGGTACACCGCTCCCGGGGCCTTCTCCCAGTCCAGCTCGATATGGGTGTTCGACACCACCACGTCAGCAGTCTCCAGCGCATCCCGGCACCCCCGGCTGCCGACCGCCACGGTGTCGACCCCGGCCGGGAAGCCGTGCCCGTGTCGTCGATCGGCCAGCCACACATGGCTGAGGTCCCGGTCGGAGCGGCCGGCCAGCACCTCGTGGACGGCTCGGGGGTTGTCCGAGTACCGGCCCCCGAAGCTGTTGTAGACGATCTTCATTCGACACCTCTCCGCGGGCGGCCAGAAGTGCTGTATACCCCGTTTACCGCGCATCTAGTCGCCGGTTGTGTTTCGATCACCGCAGCGAGGGTAAATGTTCATGTCCGACAAGATCGATCAGCGGTGGTTCGGTCCGCTCATCAGAACTCGAGGGGAACCACCATGCCGGAGACGCTGCGTGCGGACAGTCCCGTCCGCCGACCACTCACCCAGCGCGCCCTGCCCGCGTTCGCCGGGCAGGTCGATGTGCCCACCTTCGACCGGGCGAGGTTGACCCCCGCGGTCGTCCACCTCGGGGTCGGTGGGTTCCACCGGGCCCACCAGGCGGTGTATCTCGACGACCTGGCCCGACTGGGTCACACCGGGTGGGGGGAGGTCGGTGTCGGGCTGCGCTCCCCCGCGATGCGCGACGCCCTGTGCCCGCAGGACCAGCTGTTCACGGTGGTCGAACGCGGCGGTGGGGGGGATACTGCCCGGATCGTCGGATCCATGATCAGATATTTGTTCGCGCCCGACGATCCGCGAGCGGTACTCGACGTCCTCGCTGACCGGCGCACCCGGATCGTCACGTTGACGATCACCGGCGCGGGCTACCATCTCGACCACGCCGGGAGCTTCCGCGCGGACGACCCGGGCGTGCTCGCCGACCTCGCCCGTCCCGGCGCCCCCGGCACGGCAGTCGGCTACCTGGTCCAGGCGCTGGACCGGCGCCGCCGGGCCGGCCTGCCCGCCTTCACCGTCCTGTCCTGCGACAACGTGACTGATAACGGCGCCGCCGCCCGCGCCGCCGTGGTCGGGTTCGCCCGGCTGCGCGATCGGGAGCTCGCCGGCTGGATCGAGTCGAGCGCATCCTTTCCCGCCAGCATGGTGGACCGCATCACACCCGAGACCGACGATCGCGCGCGCGACCTGGTGGCCGAGCGGTTCGGCGTCGAGGACCGCTGGCCAGTGATCACCGAACCGTTCTCCCAGTGGGTGGTGGAGGACGACTTCTGCACCGGGCGGCCGCCGTTGGAGCAGGTCGGGGTGCAGTTCGTCGACGACGTCGCGCCCTACAAGCTGATGAAGACCCGGCTGCTCAACGCCGGCCACAGCGCGCTGGGGTATCTGGGCTGCCTGGCGGGCCATCGCACGACCAGCGAGGCCATGGCCGACCCGGTCCTCGCCGACTATCTCACGAGTCTGCTGCGCGAGGACATCGCCCCGTTGCTCCCCGCGGTGCCGGGGATCGACGTGGACGCCTACCAACGCATCCTGCTGGAGCGGTTCGCGAACCCGTGGATCGGCGACGGGCTGTCGCGCCTGTGCAGCCGGGGTTCGGTCAAGATGCCGGCCTACCTCCTGCCCTCCTTGGTCGACGCCCGCCGGCAGGGACGGTCGGCGATGCTGCTCACCCTCGCGGTCGCCGGCTGGTTCTGCTACCTCCGCGGGCAGGACCTCGACGGCGTGCCGATCGACATCACGGACGCCCGCAAGGACGTGCTGCATCCGCTGGCCCTCGCCGGCGGGAACGACCCGCGTCCCCTGCTGGGTGAGCGCTCGATCTTCGGCGAGCTCGGCGACGACCCGGAGTTCGTCACCGTGCTCGAGTGGGCACTGCGTGACCTGCAGGTGCATGGTCTGGTGAGCACGATCCGCGACCACCTTTGTGCCGGCCTGTCGATGGCCGCGTGAGCCACCGCCGGCCGCGTGTTCCCTGGTCACTCCGGGCAGGAGAAGCCCGGTGATGCTGCAGTTCCACGACGTCGACCTGTCGGACCTGCGGGTCCTGTTGTGCGACGCGGACGGCAACCTGTTCCCCTCGGAGGAACCGGCGTTCGCGGCGTCGGCGGAGGTCACCAACGCGTTCCTCGCCGCTTTCGGCGTGTCGATGAGCTTCACTCCCGAGGAGCTGCGGAAGGGTAGGACCGGCAAGAACTTCCGGACGACCGCAGTCGATCTGTGCGTGGAGCACGGGGTGCCGGTCGGCCCCTCACTCGCCGCCCGACACCCCCTGGCGCTGACCGCGACCACCGGTGAGCGTCCCGTTCTCACCCCCGAAGCCCTCGAGCACTGGGTCATCGAGGAGCAGCGGCGGGTCAGCGCCCACCTCGCAAGGGTGCTCCGGCCCGACCCCGACGTACTCGAACCGCTCCGGCGGCTCCATCCGCTCCTGACGTTGGCCGCGGTGAGCAGCAGCGCCACGGCCCGGCTCGAGGCATGCTTCATCGCGACCGACCTGGCGCCGCTGATCCCGGCCGCCCGCCGGTACAGCGCCGAGGACTCCCTTCCGGTGCCCACCGGCAAGCCCGACCCGGCGGTCTACGTCTTCGCGGGCCGTCGGCTGGGCTGCCGGGGGCGCCAGGGATTGGCTGTCGAGGACTCGGTGCCCGGAGCACAGTCGGCCGTGGCTGCGGGTTTCCCGACGGTTGGCAACGTCATGTTCGTGCCCGACGGCGAGCGCGCCGAGCGAGTCGAGGCGCTGCGCCGGGCCGGGGTGTCGGGCGTCATCAGCTCCTGGACCCAGCTCGCCGAGCTCGTGATCCCCGCCGTCGCCGAGGTGGTGGTCGACGCCGGCGGACGTCGCCGTGCTCGTGCTGACGGTTCGGCGGAACCCGCCCGGCCGGCCGGCGGCCGGGGCGGCCCGCACTCGCGCCTACTGTGAGCGCGGTGTGGATCCTGGGGGCCGGGCCGGCGTGGTCCCGGCGGGCGCTGCGGCCCGTGATCGTGCTGGGGGTGGTGCTGGTGCTGGCCGGCTGTACGACCCGGCCGGCACCGCCACCGGCAGCCCGCCCACCGGAGCTGCGCAGCCCGGTGGACGCGGTCACCGTGCTCGACGCCACCACTCCCGCCGAGCTCGCGCTGACGACCAGCCGAACCTTCTTCACCGCCGCCCCGGTGGTCGTGCTGGCCGCCGACGGGGACCCGGCCGGGCAGGACGGTGCCGCGAGGACCGCGACCGGCCTCGGGGCGCCGCTGCTACTCACCCCGCCGGACGCGTCGGGCACCAGCAGCACCGCGCTGGGCGCCGAGCTGCGCAGGCTCGGTACCACCGACGTCGTCGCGGCCGGCGCGGCGGCCGGCTGGGCGCGCGCGGCGGGGGCGGGGGTCACCGTGCACGACCCGGCCGACCCGCCGGCCAACCCCCCGGCCGGGGCGCCCCGAAACCGATCCGTCGTCGTGCTGGTACTCGACGAGCCGGCCCAACGCGCGGCCGCCGCGACCGCCCGATCGGCGGGTGCCGAGGTCCGGCCGGTGGCGGGTCCCGACCCCCGGCGGGACGTGGTGCTCGGCGCGGCCCTGGCCGGTGCGATGCCCACGCACGTCGTCGCACTGGGCGCCGCGTTCGGGCCGGCCGCCCAGCTGACTGCGCGGCTTGCTGTTGCGGCACACGGGGCACAGCTGCCCGGCGGCGGGCAGGTGCTCTTCCCGGGCAGGCTGATGGTCGCGCTGTACGGCCACCCCGGCGCGCCGGCCCTTGGCGCGCTGGGCGAGCAGGATCTCGCGGGCTCGGTGCGCCGGGCCGAGGCGCTCGCGCGGGACTACCAGTCGCTGGTCGGCGAGCCGGTCGTGCCCGCCTTCGAGATCATCGCCACGGTCGCCGACTCCGCTCCCGGCCCGGACGGCGACTACTCGGCAGAATCGAGCGTCGAGGATCTGCGGCCGTGGGTGGACGCAGCCCGCGACGCAGGGATATACGTCGCGCTCGACCTGCAGCCGGGCCGCACCGACTTCCTCACCCAGGCCAAGCGCTACGCCGAGCTGCTGACGGCGCCCAACGTCGGGCTGGCGCTCGACCCGGAATGGCGGCTCGGCCCCCACCAGGTGCATCGGGTCCAGATCGGCTCGGTCACCGCGGCCGAGGTGAACACGGTGGTCGACTGGCTGGCCGGGCTCACCCGGGACCAGCACCTTCCGCAGAAGCTGCTGATGCTGCATCAGTTCCGCACCGAGATGATCACCGATCGCGACGCGCTCGACCTCGGGCGTGACGATCTTGCGGTATTGCTGCACGCGGATGGCTTCGGCACCCCCGGCGAGAAGTTCGAGACCTGGAACCGGCTGCACGTCGGGGCGCCCGCAGCCCTCCCGTGGGGCTGGAAGAACTTCTACCACCAGGACCGCCCGATGTTCACCCCGGCGCAGACTCTGGCCGTCGGTCCGACGGCCCCCGTCTTCGTCTCCTACCAGTGAGCGCCCGCTTTCCACCAGTGAACGCAGGACGCTCCGTCAGGCCACCGGGTTGACCGTGACCTTGCTCCGGCCCGGCTCGTGCGCGTCGGACGTCCGGTGCGCCTCGATCGCCTCCGGAGACGATCAGGCCTGGCCGATCGCGGCTTCCTCGACCGCGGCGGCCAGGTCGTCGGCGGCATACACCGTGGCGAACGGTCCGGAGTGGCCCCGCCCATGATCACTGTTCGGGAGCGGTTCGGGCTGCGTCCAGACCGTGCCGTTCCAGCGCACCGCTGCGCCGCCGCCGCAGGCGACGTACCGGGACGCGGCGGCGACCGCGCCCACCACGGCTTCACCCACCCCCATCCCACCGGCGAGCAGCACCGCCAGCCGCGCGGCGAACGCGTCGCCGGCCCCGCACGGATCGATGGGTGGTGGACAGGGGGTGGCAGGCACCTCGACACAGCGGCCGTCCCGGTGGGCGACGACGGCCCCGGCCCCGCCGAGAGTCACCGTCACCGCCCGGCACCCCCAGACCGGCAGCAGTGCGCCGGCCAGTCCCGCCGCGCCAGCCGGCGCTGCTGCGGCCGGCGCCCCGGCCGCAGCCCACGCCCCGGCCGCAGCCCACGCCTCGACCGCCGACCGCGCCTCGCCATGGTTGGGTGTCGCCACGGTCACCCCCGGTATCGGCGCGGGCCCCCGGGGGTGCGGATCCCACACCACCGGCACTCCGCAACGCACCGCCGCGCCCAGCGCGGAGCGGACGCTCGGGTCGGCGGCGACGCCGCGGCCGTAGTCGGCGACCAGGACGGCGGCCGCGCCGGCAAGCGCGGCGGCCAGCCCCGGGCCGACCACCTCGGCGAACCCCGGCCCCGGCGTGGCGTCGCCGCGGTCGGTGCGCAGCAGGGTCCGCCCGCCCGCCCGCCAGCGGCACTTCACCGGGGTGCCGCCCGCGGCCGGACCCGCGAGGACGGTCCCGGTGCGTTCCAGCAGCTCACGCAGGCGATCCGCGGACCGGTCGGTGCCCAGGGCCGTGACCAGGGTGACCGGGGCGGCGACGGCGGCGAGGGCGGCGGCCAGCCCGGCGCCGCCGGGTCGCGCGGTCTCGCCGGTCACGTCGAGCACCGGGGCGGGGGCGTCCGGGCACATCCGGTCGGTGTGGCCCTCGACGTCGAGGTCGAGCAGTGCGTCACCGATGACGACGATCGGGCGGAGCCGTACCGATGACTCGCCCGCACCCTCGTGCACCGCTGAGGACCGGCTCGTGAACTCGTTCACCGCAGCGCCATCCCGACCACGTCGCGGGCTTGGACCGACCGGTCCGGCGCCGTGGTGGGTGACTCCAGGTGCACCGCCCCGGAGGGCAGGACCCCGGCCCCCCCGAAGCGTTCCAGCACCCGCTGCTGCACCAGGACGTCCTCGCCGCAGTGCGTCACGGGCAACCCGCGCCAGAAGTCGAACCCGCCGACGGCGTCGAGCGCGCGGCGGTCGTAGAGCACGCAGCCGCCGACCCAAGCGATCTTGTACGCGACCCAGCGCTCCGCGGGGCCGACGTGACGCTGGGCGAGATGCAGCGGGTTGGCGGCGTTGTGCAGGGTCCACCGGTCCCACGCGCGCGTGCCGGGCTCGACCCGTTCGGGCTCCGGGCGTCCCGGCCACCGCTCGAACGGCACCAGCTCGGCGGGCCGGTGGTCCTCGGCGTAGGACAGCCCCTGCACCGCGGCCCCGACCAGGCCGCAGCCCAGCACGGTGATCGCCTCGTGCAGCCGGGCCACCGTGCCCGGTTCCAGCCAGACGTCGTCGTCGCAGTACAGCACGTACCGGGTCGTGGAGCCGGCCAGCAGCGCGGCGCGGTGTTCGGCGAGCCCACGCCGCGGCAGGTGCCGCCCGGCGCGGACCGGATGCCCGGCGAGGCGCAGCACCCGCAGCATGGCCCGGGCCGCCGGGGTCGCATAGGACGGCTCGGCGTCGGACTGGTCGCTGACGAGCAGGCCGAACGGGTGGTCCTGGGCGGCGAGCCCGGCCAGCGTGGTGGCCAGCTCGACGGGCCGGTTGCGGGTGGGGACCAGGATGTCCAGCCCGCTGTGGTTGTCGCACATCGGGCTGTGGTCGTCGCACATCGGGCGCGACTCGGTCGCACAGATACCCCGACTCGCGGGAAGGGGGGTCATGGCTGCGCCAGCCGGATCCGGGACACGATGGCGCTGGTGGAATGGTCGGACAGGTAGTCGAGGATCCGCACCTCGCCGCCGAGCCGCTGCACCACCGGGGTCTCGGGCAGCATCTGCGGGGTGTAGTCGCCGCCCTTGCAGTACACGTCGGGGCGCACGAGCTCGAGCAGCTCGACCGGGCTGTCGGTGTCGAATGCGGTGACGAGGTCGACGGCGTCGAGCGCGCCGACCACCCCGGCCCGGTCGACCAGCGGGTTCACCGGGCGCGCCGGGCCCTTGAGCCGGGCCACGCTGTCGTCGCTGTTCAGCGCGACGACGAGGACATCGCCGAGCTCGCGGGCCTGGCGCAGGTAGGTGACGTGGCCGCGGTGCAGCACGTCGAAGCAGCCGTTGGTGAACACCACCCGGTGCCCGGCTCCGCGGTGCTCACCGAGCACGGCGAGCAGGTCGCGGTGCGCGAGCACCCGGCCGCGGTCCGCGGCGGCCAGCCGGGCGGTCAGCGCACCGGTGCTGCACACCGTGGTGCCCGGATGCCGAACCACCGCGTCCGCGCCGGCCTGGGCCAGCACCAGCGCGGCGGTCGGCGCAGCGCCCGCCGCGAGCGCTGCGGTGTAGCCGGCGACGAAGGTGTCGCCGGCCCCGCAGGCGTGCGCCTCGGGGGCGGGCGCCGCGGCGGGCCGGTGCACCGGGTCCCCGGCGGCCGGCAGCCGCACGGCGCCGTCGACGTCCAGGGTGAGCAACACGTCGGCGCCCCCCGCGGCCGCGACGAGCTCGCGGTGCCGGGCCGTCCCCCAGCCCACCCGGTCGCGGGCCGGAACCGCGACGCCGAGCAGCGCGGCGGCCTCGGCCGCGCTCGGGGTGACCGCGTCGACACCCACCGCGGCCCACAGCGCGAGCGCGTGCGCGTCCACCACCAGCAACGGGATCCGCGGCCGCAACTGCGCGAGCCGGGCCCGCAGCCCGGCGTCGAGCGTGCCGAGGCCGTAATCGGCGACGACGACCGCATCGACCCCGCCGACCAGCTCCGCCAGCGCGCCGACCAGCGCCGCACCGGACCGCGCCAGCGGCGGACGATCCGGGGTCACGTCGAAGCGCGCCAGCGGCTGCCCCGCCGTGGACACCCGCCGTTTGGCCGGGGTCGGTCGCCCCGGGTCGGCCGGGCACCGCTCGGTGCCCACGCCGTAGCCGGCGAGCAGCAGCCGCAGCGTCGCCGCCTCCTGGTCGTCGCCGAGCACCGCGAGCAGCTCCACGTCGGCGCCCAGCGCGGCGAGGTTGGCCGCCACGTTCGCCGCCCCGCCGGGGGCATGCCGGGTGGACGCCAGCTCGACGACCGGGACCGGTGCGTCGCGGCCGAGCCGGTAGGCGGGCCCGGAGAGCCAGCTGTCGAGCAGGGCGTCGCCGAGCACCAGGACCCGCGGCCGGCGCACGGCGATCTCACCGGCCAGCGATGCGGCGACGGCCGGCGCCACCGAGGGACGCATCATGGCCAGGACGGCTCGGTCGCGGGGCAGACCACCAGCTCCCGCACCTCGCAGCCCTCAGGCCGGGTGAGCGCGAACAGCACGGCCTGCGCCACGTCGCGGGGATCGTTGAGCGCGGCGTCCGGGCCCGGCCGGTACTGCTCGGCGCGGCCGTCGAAGAAGGCGGTGTCCATCCCACCGGGGATCAACATGGTCAGCCCTACCTCGCCGGCCAGCTCGACCGCGAGCGCGCGGCTCAGCCCGACCACCCCGAACTTCGACGCGCAGTAGGCGCTGGCGTCGGACAGCGCGCGCAACCCCAAGGTGGAGGCGACGGTGACGATCCGGCCGTGGCGCTCGCGCAGCGCGGGCAGCGCGGCGCGGATGACCGCGGCGGTGCCGAGCAGGTTGACCAGCAGCACCCGGTCCCACTCCGTGCCCGGCACGTCCGCCAGCCGGCCGCAACGGTCGGTGCCCGCCGCGGTGACGACGGCGTCCAGCCCGCCCGCCCGCGCGGCCAGGTCGGCGACGGCCCGTTCGGCGCTGCGGGCATCGGCGAGGTCGGCCAGGGCGGTGGGGGCGTCGGCGAGGTCGGGCCCGGCGCCGGCTCGGGGGTCGACGCGGTCGAGCAGCAGCGGGTGCCCACCGGCCGCGGCGACGGCGCCGGCGACCGCCCGACCCAGCCCGGATGCGGCGCCGGTGACCAGGACGGTGCCCAGCCTGCGGGAAGGCCGGCCGGTGGGTCGGCCGTGAGGACACTCCTCGGGACCGGCCGACCCGACCACGGGCGGCGGGGCGGGCTCAACGATGCTGGTCACGGGGGCTCCCTCGGTCGGGCTGATCGGGGACAGGACTGATCGGGGCAGGACGGTCAGCGGTCAGGAGACGGCGCGGGGCAGCACCCGGACGAGCTCCGCGGCGCCGGCAAGCTCCTGCTCGACGGCCCGGCAGATCAGGTGTACGGCGACGAGGTGTGCCTCCTGCACCGTCGCGGAGTCGCCCGGCAGGCATACCGCGTCGGTGCACGCCGTCGCGAGCGGGTTGGGCCGCGGTCCGGTGAGCGCCCAGCACTCGGCGTGGCAACGCCGCGCGGCGCCGGCCGCCGCGAGCAGGTTCGGGCTGCCACCGCTGGTGGACAGCAGCAGGACGACGTCCCCGGGCCGGGCGTGCGCGTAGACCTGCCGGGCGTACACCTCGGCGAAACCGAAGTCGTTGCCGATGGCGGTGAGGCTGGAGGTGTCGGCGTGCAGCGCGATCGCCGACAGCGGTGCGCGGTCCCGGTCGAACCGGCCGACCAGCTCGGCGGTGAGGTGCTGGGCCTCCGCGGCGCTGCCGCCGTTGCCCGCCACGAGCAGTCGCCCGCCGGTGTCGAACCGTTCGGCGAGTACCTGACCCCAGCGCGCCAGCGTGCCGCAGGCGGTCCGCAGCGCGGGCAGCACCGCCGCCAGCCGGTCCACGTGCCCGTCGAGCAGCGCAACGGGGTCGGCCACCGCGGGTGCCCGCGTCATCGTCTGACCCCCGCCATCGGTCTGCTGACCGGCACGTCCTGTCCGGCGCGCGCCGCCACCACCTGCTCGTAGATCTCAGCGGTGGCCGCGGCGATCCGGTTCCAGCCGTACCGGGCCAGCGCGCGATCTCGTCCCGCGATGCCGAACGCCTCCAGCATCGCCGGCGTCGCGAGCAGCTCCCGCAGCGCGGTCGCGAGCACCGCGGGCCGTCGGGGCGGCACGTGCAGCCCGGTGACCTGGTCGACGACGGTGTCGGTCATCCCGCCGACGGCACTGGCCACGACCGCCCGCCCGCAGGCCATCGCCTCCAGCGGGACCATCCCGAACGGCTCGTACCAGGGCACGCACAGCACGGCGTCGGCCGAGCGGATCAGTGCGGGCATCTCGGCCCGGGGCACCGCGCCGACGAACTGCACCCGGTCGGCCACCCCGGCCAGCCGAGCACGCTTCCGCAACCGGGCAACGTCCGGGTCCGACCCGAGCTCACCGGGCGGCGACCCGCCCGCGACGAGCAGCTCGGCACTCGGCACCACCCGCAGCGCGTCGATGGTCTCGTCGATGCCCTTGCGGCGCACCAGCCTGCCCACCGTGAGCAGCCGCGGTCGGTCGCCGCGGGGCCGGGCGGGCCCCAGCGGGTCGAACAGCTCGGTGTCCACCCCGCACGGCACGACGCTGATCCGCCGCCGCGACACACCCATCGCGACGAGCTCGAGGACCTCGTCGGAGCAGGTGGCCAGCACCAGGTCGCAGCGGGTGGCGACGACCCGTTCCGCGCGGATCCGCCCCTTCGGGCTCGGGTCCTCGGCCCCCTGATGGCGGCGTTTGACGTGGCCGAGCGCATGGAAGGTCTGCACGACCGGAAGGGCCAGATCGTCCGCGGCGGACAGGGCGGCGAGCCCGGACATCCAGAAGTGCGCATGCACCAGGTGTGGCGGATCGTCGGTCCAGGCCTGCTTGAGCGCCTGGGCGAACGCCGGGAGGTGGGGCACCAGCCGGTCCTTCGGTACCGGCCGGGCGGGCCCCATCGGCACCTGCCGGACGACCACGCCGGGCGCGAGCGACACGCGGTCGGGGACGTCGGGGGCGTCCCGGCGGGTCCACACCGTCACCTGGTGTCCCGCGGCGCCCAGCGCCCGGCTGAGCTGGTCGACGTGCACGTTCTGCCCGCCGGCGTCGGGGCCCCCCGGCGGGTTCAGCGGGCTGGCATGTTCGGACACCATGGCGATGTGCACGGGGTCAGCTCCGTCCTGCGGTGGCGGTGGATCGGGCCGTTCCCCGCCGGCCGGCCAGGTCGTCGACAGCGGTCTCGAGCACCTCGTCCCAGTCGTCCAGAAAGCGATCGAGTCCGTAGTTCGCCAACGCGTGCGCGCGGGCGGCAGCCCCGCGACTGCGTGCCAGTGCGGGGTCGGCGAGCAGCTCGCGGACCCCGGCGAGCAGCCGGTCCAGGTCGTTGCTGCACATCCCGGCCTCGGGTGGCACGGCGGCCGCCGCCTCGGTGGTGGCCAGCGACACCACCGGCATCCCCAGGTGCATCGCCTCGACCAGGGACAGCCCGAGCGAGGTCCAGCGCACCGGATGCAGGTAGAGCCGGCGCCGGGCCAGCGCGCTGTGCATCCGGTCCTGCGGCAGGTCGCCGCGCCCGCGGATGCGCTCGGGGTGCCCCAGTGCGGTGCCGAGGCCGTCGGTGCCCATCCCGAACACGTCCAGCGGAGCGGCCTCGGCGAACCGGGCCAGCAGGTCGGTACCGGTGACCCGGTTGCGCCGCAGCGGCTCGTTGACCACCACCGCGGCCGCCGGGAGCCGCCCGGTGTAGTGGTTTCCGGGGTCCACGACGCCGTGCTGGACGACAGTGCCGCGGGTGCATCCCGCGTCCCACATCAGCGCGTTGAAGTGGGTGACGTGCACCAGGGTCAGGTCGTGGCGGTCGGCCACCGGATGCCGGCTCGTGGCGGCGGCCCCGCGCGGAGCGTTGTGCTCCAGGTACACGGCCGGGACGTCCCGGCCGGGAACCCGGCGCAGCCACCGCGCCACCAGCTCGAGTTCCTCGGGGCGCTGCAGCACCACGACGTCGACGTCGGAATCGGCCAGCTGCTCCGGGGTGACCTCCACCGCGTCGGCGGGCCAGTCCCAGGCGGCGGGCCGACCCCCGCCCCAGGCGCCCCGTTCGGGCAGCCTGGGCAGCAGGTAGCGGTGTGCACCCTGGACGAACGCCGTCGTCCAGGATCCGTGCACATGCCACAGCAGGATGTTCACGACAGCACCACGTGCACTCGTCTCATCCAGCGCTCCCGTCTCCCAGCCGAGTTGTCGCCGTCCCGGGGTGCGCTCAAACCTCGGATCCCCGAACTCCTACTCTCCGTCACAACTACTACTGTGCGTTACAACTTACGAAACCTATCGGGTGAAGTTCTTCGCGGTCCGGCCACCTGGGTATCTCTGCCGTCTCGGGCTCCTCTCCTCTTCCGACGAAGGTTCACCGAAGGAGCCGTCCGGCTGGACTGCAGAGACGGCGAATCCGGTATCCCCACCCACCCCACCGGGAGCGAACGTGACACGTCCGGAATTCTCCACCGCTGAGCCCGGGGCCCCCCTTCTTCCGCAGTACTGCCCGCCAGGGGTGGCCGCGACCGAGTTCGACCCGGGAGACTTCATCCTCGTCAAGGGGACCGGCGTGCGGAGCCGGCTGATCAGGCTCGGTCAGCGGATCCGGATCCACGGGGCCGACCGCAAGTACGTGGACTGGACGCACGCCGCCCTGATCGTGGACGGTGCCGGCACCCTGATCGAGGCCGTGGGGACCGGGGTCCAGGAGTCCGCGCTTGACAGGTACACCGGAAAGACCTACTCGATCTTCCGCATCACGGCCTCGGACGAGGACCGCGCCGAGGTGGTCGGCTTCGCCCGATACGCGCTGGGCCAGCATGCGAAGTACGGACCGCTGACCGTCGTGAGTATCGCCTTGGCACTGCTCACGGGCAGCAAGCTCACGTTCTTCATCGACGGTCAGTACGTGTGCTCCAGCCTCGTCGCCCACGCGCTGGAACGCACCGGCAGCGTCTTCGACCGCTGCTCGGACCAGATCGCCCCGGCTGACCTCGCGAAGTACTTCGACCCCGCCCAGCGGTCTCATCTGGCCGCGAGCGGCTGATCGTCGCGGATCTCGCCGCCGCCCAGCGGCCCGGAGCCACCGTCGAGGATCGTGCGGACGAGCTGGGCGCGCGACCGGATCCCGAGCTTCCGATAGACGTTCGACAGGTGGAACTCGATCGTCTTCGCGGAGAGGAACAGCTGGGCGGCAGCCTCCGCGTTGGTGGCTCCGTCGCCGACGACCAGCGCGACCTGGAGCTCCTGCGGGGTGAGCGGCGCCGTCGAGCGTTGCCCACGAGGTCGTGACGCGAGTCCGGTGGCGCGCAGCTCGGCCTCGGACCGCTCCGCCCACGGTCGCGCCCCGAGCCGGGTGAACGTGCCCAGCGCATCGGCGAGCACCTCCCTGGCCTGCGTCGGGCGGCGACGACGACGCAGGAACTCACCGAGGCAGAGCTGGCTGCGGGCCTGCTCGAACGGCTGTCGCGCCTGCTCGTGCCACCGCAGGGCCTCGACGAAGGCGTCGTACCCCTGCTCGTCATCGGCATGGAGCAGGCCCCGGCAGCGGGCGGCGACGGCGCGTTCGGTCGGTCGGCCGCTCGTCGCGGCCTCCTGGCCCAGCACCTCGAAGGCACGCTCAGCGCGCCGTGGGTTCCCCGCCCGGACGTGCGCCTCGACGAGGTCACCCGCCCAGCTGAGCAGCACTGGATCGCCGAGCCGGTGCGCGTAGGCGAACTCGGCGAAGACGCAGAGGTGTTCGGCCGCCGGTCCCGGCCGACCCTCGCCCAGCTCGAGCAGACCCAGGGCTCGCGCCGCCCGGGCCTCGATGATCCGCACTCCGGACCGGGACCCCAGCTCGGCCGCCCTGGTGGCATGCTCGCGACAGCCGGCCGCATTGCCGAGGGTCGCTTCGAGGGTGGCCAGGATGACCAGGGCGTTCGGCAGTTCGGTGGACCAGCCGGTCTCCTCGGCGAGGCTCACCGCAGCGTGCGCGTGCGCCAGGCCCGCCGCCCAGTCGCCGTCGCGCCAGCAGGCACTCGCCAGCCATGACAGCTGGAAGGGCAGCAGACCGACGGCGCCAGCGGACCGCGTCGTCCGGACGGCGAACTCGAGCCACCGCCGCGCCGACACCGGCTCCTCCACCGACGCGTAGGCGTTCGCGGCGATGACCAGGAGCTGGTCGATCGACAGCGGGTCGTACTCCGTCAGGTGCTCCTCACACCAGGCGAGCCGGGTGCGCGCCGCCTCCCGCTCACCGTCGATGGCCAGGGTGAGCGCCTCGACCAGCACCGCCGGCAGGCGAGTCGCCACTGGCAGGTCCCGCACGAGACGGACCGCGCGGCGCGCCATGTCCCCGGCCAGCCGCTGATCACCGAGCATGGTGCTCACCACGGCCGCCTGGCTGCGCATGAAGGCCGACCACGTGGGTTCGGCGACCTCGGTCCGGTCGGCCAGGGCGAGGAGCTCGTCGCGGGCCTCCACCGGTTGACCGCTCCACATCTGGATGCGGCACTGCAGGTGGCGCACGGTGATGACCAAGTTCTCGTCGTCCGTCTCGGCCAGCGCCAGGTCGAGCAGCGGCGCGGCGGCGGCGACCATCCCGGCGGCCTGGCTCGTCAACGCCGCCTGCAGGAGCCGTTGCGTGCGCGCCGGACCGACCGGGCTCAGGCGAGCCGCCCGTTCGAACAGTGCCAGTGCGGTGAGGTGGCTCTGCCGGCCGGAGGCCTGCCCGGCCGCGGCCGCGAGCTGGGCAGCGACGTCCTCGTCAGCACCCGGCGTCGCGGCCGCGAGATGGAACGCGCGCCGCTCCGCCGCTCCCGGGCTGCGCCGCCGTCCGTAGACCGCAGCCAGTGCCTGGTGGGCCGCACGCTTGCGGCCCGGAACGGCCGCCTGGTAGACGGCGCTGCGGACGAGCGGGTGCCGGAAGCGGATACCACTGGTGTCCTGCACGAGCAGACCCGCATCCTCGGCCACGTCCAGGTCGTGGCGATCGAGGCCCTGCTGGGCCAGCGCGTCGTCCACCGCGTCGTCCGCGGAGCCGGCCACCGCGAGCAGCAGTACGGCGTCACGGACGTTCTCGGACAGGCCGGCCATCCGCTGCTCGTAGGCGCGGACGAGCCGGGTGCTGAGCTGCACGGGCTCCCCGGGCAGCATCGGGGCGCCGGTGGTCGGCAGGTCCAGCAGGGCGAGCGGGTTGCCGCCGGTAGCCTCCCACATCGTTCTCGGCAGCGGGCCCCGACCGGCCAGCAGCTGCCTCGCCGCCGCGAGGTTCAGGCCGCTCAGCGGCACCTCCGGCAGTGCGGTCAGCCACCGCTCCGCGGCCGGCGCGACATCGACGGTCGAGCGAGCCGTGAGCGCGACCGCGATGCGTTCGGCCCGCATGCGGCGGATCGAGAAGACCAGTGCTTCGAGCGAGGGGAGATCGAGCAGGTGTGCGTCGTCCACCGCGATGAACAGCGGCCGGTCGTCCGCCGAGTTCGCCAGCAGGGTCAGCGTGGCGGCCGCCACGGCGAGCCGGTCACCGTGTACGGCACGACCCAGGTCGAGAGCACCCCGCAGCGCCGACGCCTGTGCGTCGGACAGCCCTGGAAACCCGTCGACGAGTGGCCCGAGAAGCATGGACAAGGCGGCGTACGGGATGTCGGTCTCGGCTTCGTGCCCGTTGACGCGGATGACCCGCAGGTCATTCGCACCGTCGGCAGCGGCGTGCAGGAGGCGGGTCTTCCCCATGCCGGGGTCACCGCGGATGACCAGGGCTCCGGGATCGCCCTTGACGGCATTGGCCAGCATGATCCGGAGCCGCGCACGCTCGACGTCCCGGCCGACCAGCATGGCCGAAGCCTACGCGGGGGGCGGAGGCGGGAAGCGACGCCTTCCGGCGCACTACCCGCCGCGCACGCCCAGCGTGGCGAGCTCTCGTCGCAGCTTGTCAAGACACCTGTTCCGGGTGGGACCGATGCTTCCGACGGGCATCCCGAGGCGGCGCGAGATCTCGGCATAGGGCCGCCGTGGCTCTTCCATGAGGAGCACGAGCAGGTCCTGGTCGCGGTGTGAGAGGCGGTGCCGCGCGGTCCGCACCAGCATCCGCTGCTCACCCCGGAGTACCTCCTCCTCGGGCGACCGCGTCTCGGTGTGCATCATGGCGCTCCAGCCGTTCCGCGGCGACTCGGTGGAGTTGCCGTCGTCTGCACTCGGAGCTTCCGTCCGGCGCAGGTTGATCACCCGCAGGCACGTGCGGCGCAGGATGGCATGCAGCCAGCCCCCGAGCGCCTCGGCGTCGCGCAGCGCCTCGATGTGGGTGACCGCGGCCAACCAGGTCTGCTGCACGACGTCGGCCGCGGTGGCGGGGTCGAGTCGGTGGGCCCTGGCCGACTGCTGCAGGCCGTTGTCGTACCGGTCCACGATCTCGCGCCAACTCGTCGGGCAACCGGACCTGGCTCCCTCGACGAGCCCCGCCAGGTCGGTTTGGTGACTGTCCCAGGTGGTGGTCCGGATGGCGCATTCGGTCGTCGTCACGGCAGCGACGGTATGGACGAGGGACCCCTGGCCGGATCGGGAGAATCCCCAGGGTCTGGCGAGCAGACCCCGGTATGTCGCGGGAACGACGACCCCACGCCGGTGCGTCTGCGGTCTTGATCGGTTCGGCTCGAGCCGCGATGCTCGGTGGCGTGCAGCAACGCCGGTTGGTCGCATCCGGATCCCCGTTCGAGCAGACCATCGGGTTCTCCCGGGCCGTGCGGGTCGGCGATCGGGTGCTGGTGTCGGGCACCGCACCGGTATGGCCTGACGGCTCCTGCCCGACCGACGCCACTGCGCAGGCACGGCGCTGCTTCGAGATCATCGGCGCAGCGCTCGTCGAGGCCGGCGCCACATTCGCCGACGTCGTGCGCTCCCGCGTGCTGCTCGTGGACCTCGCCGACGCCGAGGCGGTCGGCGAGGTCCACGGCGAGGTGTACGACGACGTCCGGCCCGCGGCCACGATGGTCGTGGTGGCCAGCCTGCTCGATGCCCGCTGGAAGGTCGAGATCGAAGCCGAAGCCGTGATCGAGCGTTGATCGGTGGCCGTCCACCTTGCTGGCGTGATATCACGATCGCGTGTTTCGGCCAGGACCGACCGCGCTGGTGCTGCCGATCCCTGCTGTTGACCCGCTGCTGGCAGCGGTCGCAGCCCGCTACCCGCATACCGTGCGCGAGGGCCTCCCCGCGCATCTGACGGTGCTGTACCCGTTCGTGCGCGCCGATGAGCTGGATCCGTCGGTCATCGACGCGTGCGCCCGCATCGTCGCGGTCATCCCGCCGTCTCGGTGAGCTTCACCCGTTGCCAGGTCCGACCGGGTTTTGTCTACCTGGTCCCGGAGTCGCCCGACCAGGTACAGCGGCTGTTCGAGGCGGTCCGGGGAAGGCTGCCCGCACGCGCCGCGCGGCGACGTGTTCTATGCCCACGAAGGCGCCGTACGCCGCCGGCACCTGCACGAGCAGACCGAGCAGGCCCGGTGTCTGACCATCGCCACCAACGCGATCAGCACCTGGACCGCGGAGTACCTCGGTCTCGTCGTCGCGGAGCTGCGGGGCCAGGGCCGTCAGGTAGACGAGCCAATGGCGCTACGGCACGTCTCGCCGGTCACCTGCCGCCGGCACGTCGGCTGTGGTGATCGTTGCGAGCGCGCCGTGCACCGGTACAGTACTCGAGCGGTATGCATAGTCACGTTCCCCAGAAGTACGCCACCGGGTCGCGCCGTCGAAACGCGGCATCGCCGGCACTGTCGCTGTACGCAGCCGCTGGTCGACCTGCTTTTGATCGTCTATGAGCGTCAGGCGATCGGCGATGACGTCGAAGGGCTCGGTGATCGGCAGCGGGTGGGAACGGGCGGCGCGGGCTCGCCACGTCTCAACAAGCTTCTCGCTCGCGCCAACGCACCAGCAGAGCCTCACCGAGTTGCTGTCATCACGCAGCTCGACCGGGCAGACCTCCTCAGCGAGCCACCCCCGTACGGCTCCTCTTGGTCCGGACGTCTCCGTACTTCCCGCCATGGCTTGTGGTGTCCTCGCAGACCCGCGGCATCTGCGAGGACCAGCAGAAGTGCGCGTCGTTGCGGTGCTCGCGTCGGGGACAGCGATGTCTCCGGTGCGGCGGCCGCTCACCCGGGCTCCCCACGGGACTTGCGGTACAGCACCCAGGCCAGGTCGACCAGCGCGACCACGGCCAGTACGACCAGCACCACCCCGAACGCGGTGAAGGCGATCGTGAAGGCGAACGCGGCACCGACTCCGCAGACCACCAGCCCGAAGGCGGCCAGCGCGGCACGCAAGGTCAGCGCACTGCGCGCAGGCTGCGAACCGCCGAAGCCCGCGGTCGGGTCGTGGTAGCCGGGCAGCCCGCGCTCGTAGTCCGCCCGGGTCCGCCGGTCCGGTCGATCCTCACTCATGGTGCCCCCTCTCATCACCCGCCGAGTTACCCTCACCGGCGTCCCGCGAATCCCGGCCGGCGTCCCACGAACCCCGGGTCGGTGTCCGGCGAACTCCGGTCGGCCGCCGCGGCCCGCGCGCTCGGCTCGCCATGTCCTCCCGCACTACCGGGCCAGCGCGGCGAGCACCCGCAGGTCGGCGACCAGGCCGGCGAACGCCTCGGCGCGCGCGTCCTCGTCCGGGGCTCGCAGCACCGCCGCCGGGTGCAGCGTCGCGACCAGCTCGTACCCCTCCCAGGTCAGAACCTCGCTGCGGTGCTCGGTCAGCCGGAACGTACGGCCGAGCAGCGCCTGGGCCGCGGTCGCGCCGAGCGTGCCGAGCACGGCGGGCCGGACCGTCCGCAGCTCCGCGTCGAGCCAGGGCCGGCAGGCCCGGATCTGCGTGACCGTCGGCTTCTGGTGGATGCGCCGCGTGCCGCGCAGCTCGAAACGGAAATGCTTCACCGCATTGGTGACGTACACGCCGTCCCGGTCGATGCCGGCCTCGCCAGCGCGCGGTCCAGCAGCCGTCCCGCCGGGCCGACGAACGGCTCGCCCTCCCGGTCCTCCTGGTCGCCGGGCTGCTCGCCCACCAGCATCAGCCAGGCCGACGTGGGTCCGAGCCCGAACACCGTCTGCTCGGCGTCGCGGTGCAGCTCACACCCGGTGCACCCGGCCGCGGCGCAGCGTTGCGAGGTCGGTGGTGTCGGGCGGCTCGGCGGTCATCAGCGGCTCCTCAGCGCCGGAACGCGTGCAGCACCGCGGCCATGTCCTCGTGCTCGTGGCCGGCGGCGGCCGCGGTGACGAACTCCTGGTGCAGCACGCGCATCAACGCATCGTCGGTACCCGCCTCGCCCATCGCGTCCGCGATGAGCGCGGTGTCCTTGACCGCGCCGCCGAGGGTGAACGCGGGCGGGAACTCCTCCGCGATCATCACCTTGCCCTTGAGCTGGGTATAGGCGCAGTCCAACGGGCCGCCCGCGATGGCGTCGAGGAACTGCTGCGGGTCCAGCCCGAGGCCGCGGGCCAGGGCCACCGCCTGCGCCGTCGCCCCGACGACCGACAGCACCCACGAGTTCGCGACCAGCTTGAGCCGGTGCCCGTCGCCGGGCTCCTCCCCCACCCACACGGTCTTCGCCCCGATCGCGTCGAACACCGGGGTGACGGCCACCCGCAGCCGCTGCGGTCCCCCGACCAGCACGGTGAGCGTGCCGTCCTCGGCAGGTTTCCGGGTGCCCAGCACCGGTGCGTCGACGAACCCGCAGCCGTGCCGCTCGGCGAGCCCGGCCAACCGCCGGGTACCGGCAAGGCCGACGGTGCCGGTCTGCACCCACACCGCGTCCGGCCCCATCACGGGCAGCGCGTCGGCCATGACGTCGGCGACCGCGTCGACATCGAACAGCATCGTGACGACGACGTCGGCGCCGGCCACCGCCGCCACCAGGTCCTCCGCGACGGTCGCCCCGGCTTCGGTGAGCGGGCGCGCCTTCTCCGGGCTGCGGTTCCACACCCGCACGTCCAGCCCGGCCGCGACCAGGTTGCGGGCCATCCCGGCGCCCATGATGCCGGTTCCCAGCACGGTCACGCTCTTCGGCGCGGTGTCGCTCTGCGGCACGGCTCCTCCGTCTCCTCGCCGGGCCGGCGGTGTGTCGGCCGTCCCGGACCTACCCCGCGGCAGGTCCGATCATGCGCGCGCTCAGCGCCGGACGGTCCGCCCGCTCAGCCGGGGAGTGTCTCCCCGCCGGTCGGGGCGAGAACCTCGCCGGTGTAGTAGGACGAGAGCCGGTCGGCGGCGAAGAACACGTAGGACGGCGCGATCTCGTCGGGGTCCGCGGCTCGACCCAGCGGCGTCTGCGCGCCGAACGACTCGACCTTCTCCGGGGGCATCGTGGACGGGATCAACGGGGTCCACACCGGACCGGGCGCGACACAGTTGACCCGGATCCCGCGGTCGGTCAGCGCCTGGGCCAGCGAGAAGGTCAGCGCGTGCACCGCGCCCTTCGTCGCGGAGTAGTCGATCAGCGACTTGTTACCGCGCAGCCCATTCACCGAGCCGGTGTTGACGATGGACGAGCCGGACCGCAGGTGCGGTAGCGCGGCCGTGGTCATCCACCAGAAGCTGTGGATGTTCACCTCGAAGGTGCGTAGCCAGCGCTCGTCGGAGATCTCCTCGGGCGCGTCCACCGGTTCCTGCGTCGCGATGTTGTTGACCAGCACGTCGAGCCTGCCGAACTCCTCGACGGTGCGCGCCACCACCTCGCGGCAGTGCGTGGCGTCGGCCAGGTCTCCGCGCAGCAGTAGGGCACGCCGCCCGCGATCCTGGACCAGCCCGGCGGTGTGCTCGGCGTCGGCGTCCTCGGTGAGGTAGGCGAGCGCGACATCGGCGCCCTCCGCGGCGAACGCGGCGCACACCGCCCGGCCGATCCCGGAGTCGCCGCCGGTGACCACCGCGACCTTGCCGGCCAGCAGCCCGCTGCCGACGTAACCGGTCATCTCGTCACGCGGGCGGGGCTGCATCGCCCCGGTCTCGCCGGGCGGTTGCTGCTGCTGAGCCGGGGGTTTCGCCATGCCGGCGACGTACCCCGGCCGGAACGGGCTACACCACCGCCAGGTGGTACCCGCGCATGATCGCGTTGGCCGGCAGCCCGGACAGCGGTACCGCCAGCGGGTTGGCCGCCGCGGTGCCGGCGCCGAGGTCGACGACGAAGCCGAGGTCGTGATGCCGGTACCCGCGCCGGACGCCGTGCCCGAGCGCCGCCGCGGTGTTGCGCCCGGCCAGCCTGCCCTGCCGGACCGCGTGCTGGGCGGTCATCGCGGTCGGCTCGCCCGGCCGGGTCACATCCGGTACCGCGACCGCGTCCCCGCAGGCGAGCACCTCGGAGTGGCCGGGGACGGCCAGGTACTCGTCGACGCACAGGCGTCCCTTGCGCGTCGGCAGCCCGAAATGTTCGACCGGCGGGTCGGGCCGCACCCCGACGCACCAGATCAGCGACCGGGTCGGCACCTCCACCGGTGGTGAGCCGGACTCCGTCGGTCGTGGCGAGCTCGATCGACTGGCTGGTCCGCACCTCCACGCCGCGCTCGCGCAGCACGGCGTCGGCGGTCCGGGACAGCCGCTGGTCGAGATCGGGAAGCACCCGCGGGGCCAGGTCGAGCAGCAGCCAGCGGATCGGCTGCCCGCGCAGCGCGCCGTGGCTGCGGGCCAGCGTTGCGGTGCACGTCGGGCCATGGGCCGCGGCTTCGGTGCCGGTGTGGCCGGCCCGACGACGACGAAGGTGCACCGCGCTGCCCGTTCCGCCGCGCTGTCCGCGTTCGCTGCGAGCTCGATCTGCTGGGTGAGGTGGTCCCGCAGGTACAGCGCCTCGGGCAGCCCGCGGAGACCGTGCGCGTACTCGGCGACGCCCGGGATCGACAGCAGCTTGTTGACGCTGCCCACGGCCAGCACCAGCCGGTCGCAGCCGAGCCGCCCGCGCCCGCCCTCCGGATCGGTTCAGCCGACCGTCCGCCCGACCAGGTCGATCTCGTCGACCTCGGCGAGCCGGACCGCGACCCCGGGCAGCGCGGCGGCCAGTGGCACCGACATCGTGCGTGGGTCCAGGATCCCGACCGCCACCAGGGCAGCAACGGCAGGTGGAGGAAGTAGTCGGTGGGGTTGAGCAGCACGATCTCGGCGGCACCGCCCAGGATGCGGGACAGGGTGCGCGCGGCGTAGAAGCCGGCGAACCCGCCGCCGACCACGACGACCCGTGGGCGGCCAGAACTGCCGGAGGTGCTCATGCCGCGGCCTTCCCGTACCTGTCCCGGTCCAACCCGACGTGTCCGGTGCGTCGGGTGCGGGTACTCGAAGTGGCATGACCGAGCAGCCAGAAGTGGGCATGACCGAGCAGCCAGCGGACGCCGGGGCCGGGTCGTCCCCGGACCGGTCGGCGGTGCATCCGCACGATCAGGCCGACGACATGAGCAACGCGATGGAGCCGGAGCCCGGGCCCGACGACGAGCACGGGGAACCAGACGACGAAGGGAGCACGCATGGAACGCGGGAGTGACAAGCACGGCGCGCGGGTCGACGACGAGCTGGCCGCCGAGTTGAGTGGCCGACTCGGCAGTGCCGGCGGGCACCGCGAGGAATGGGCCGAGACCGAGCCGCGCGGGGTCGCCGAGGACGGCGAGCAGACCGAGGACCTGGTGCCGCACGGCGACCCGCTGAGGCCGGGCCGCCGGAGGACGCCGGCAGCGCACGCTGACCGACGTTCGATAGGACGGGCCGTGGCGGGCACCGCTGGGTGAGCGGGCCCGATAGTGGTCCTGCCCGCCGGTGATCGAGCCCGCGAGGACTGGGCCCGCGTTGGCGGGGTCCGCATTGACCGGACCGCGTCGACCGGATCCGCGTTGGCCGGATCCGCGTCGACCGGATCCGCGTTGATCGGCATTGCGGCAGCTGTAACCGCGTTCACCGCGGCCCACGCCTCCCCGGCCGCTGATCAAGGGGAATACGCGACGCAGGGCCTGCGGCCGACCTGAACAATCCGCTCGGCCGTCCGCCCGCTGGCACCGATAAGTTTTTGTCGAGTTTTTTCTCCGGGAGGCGCCGCGGAGGCCAAAACTGTCGGTGCCGGACGAGAGAATGTTCCGGTGGCCGAATCCCCGCTCACCGGCGCGCACCGCCTCCTCGAAAAGGCGATGAGCGCGTGGGGTGCTTGCGCGGGTCCGGGCGCTTCCGATGACGAGTTGCTGTCGGTACTGACAATGTGTGCGGGCGTGGCCCGGTGCACCGACCGGCTCGCAGTCACCACCGTCGCCACGCTGTCCCGCCGCGGAGTGTTCACCGAACGCGGCTACCAGAGCCCCGCTGCGGCGCTGGCCGACTTGCTGGGCTGGGAAAGGTGTGCGGCTCGTCGTCGCGTCGTGGCCGCCGAGTGGGTGTGTCCGCGGATCGGGCTCGACGGCACCGTCGCGCCCGCGCGGTTGGCCGCCACCGCGCAGGTGTTCGCGGCCGGAGGGATCGGGCTGCGCCACATCGAAATCATCGCCCGCGTCCTGGACACCCCCGCCGCGGCCCGGCTCAGCCCTGAGGTGTGGGCGGGCGCCGAGGACGACCTGGCCGGCAAAGCCACCCTCTACACTCCCACCGAGTTGCTGGCCTATGGCACCGCCCTGGTCGACACCCTGGACGACGACGGCCCGGTCCCGGATGACACCCCGCCACCGCAGGTCAACGAGCTGAACCTGACCCGCCACCGCGGCCGCCCCGGCGGCTCGATCAAGGGCCGGTTCGACGACGCCGCGATGTTCGACGCCATCGCCACCGTCCTCGACGCCACATCCACGCCACTCACCGCCGAGGACGACCGCAGCACCGCCACCCGCCAGGGTGCGGCGCTGGCCGAGGTGTGCGGCTACGTTCTCGACCACGCCGACTGCGTCCCCGAATGCGGCGGGCACCGACCGCACCTCAACATCGTGATCAGCCTTGCGGACCTCGAGGCACGCGCCCGGGCCGCGATGCTCGACTTCGGTGGCACGCTGACCCCCGAGGCATTGCGGATGCTCGCCTGCAACGCTGCGGTCATCCCGGTCGTCATGAACGGCGAGGGCCAACCTCCGTCTTTCACCGAGGTGGGACGCGCTGGGCCTGAAACGGACGTAGATCGCGGGAGAGGTGCACCTGACCAGGCAGAATGCGATTGTCGAAGATCG
>JBBSGM010000054.1:0-24908 GCA_038254065.1 Mycobacteriales bacterium
AAATCTTGCGGTCGGCGCGATCCACCTCCGGGGACGCCGTGACGTCACCGAAACGACCCGCTGGGCGACCCGCTGCATGCACCGGCCATTCAAGATTCTCAAGGTCATCGCATGATCAATGATCTTGAAACGCCCGTGGGTCGGCATGTCAGGCATGGGTGACACTTCCTGTCGACGGATGTTGCCTGCGAGGGTACCGACGGGTCGGCAACCCCTCATGCCGCTCCACGTGCGGACCCGACCCCTCCGGGTCGAGGTGACCCACGAGATACGTGTCGGGTCAGAGCCCGCGCCCGGCGCCCGCCCATCCCGGCGCATAGCAAAACGTGTCACCCCTTGGATTCGACCTATCGAGCAGGAGTGCCGTTCGTGACGGTTGGCAGCACCGCGGAGACTGGACCCGGTCCGCCGCCTGCGCCCATGCTGGTCGGCACGACCGCGACCGCAAGAGAGGACGCCATGCCGACCGCGTCGCCCGAACACGATCTCCGCTCCCGCGCCGGGGCGCTGGCCCGCAAGCTCATCGATGCCGGGGTCGCCGGGGTGACGATCAGCTGGGCCGACAACAACGGCATCCCGCGCTCGCGGACGGTGCCGGTCGCGGCGCTGCCCGAGGTCGCGGTCACCGGGGTGGGGGTGACCACGCTGTTCGCGGTATTCGACAGCTCCGACGCGATCACGTTCGCGCACCCGGGTCTGAGCACGCCCTCGGGTGACGTCCGGCTCATCCCCGAGCTCGACGGCCTCGTCGCGCTGGCCGGGCAGCCCGCGCTGGCCTGGGCGCCGGGCCGCCAGGTCCGCGCCGACGGGCAACCGTGGCCGTATGACCAGCGCGGCGTGCTCGCCCGGCAGGTCGACCGGCTGGCCGAGGTCGGGCTGTCCGCGCGGGCCGGCTACGAGCTGGAGTTCGGCGTCTACCTCGACGACTGCGCCGACCCGCCCACCCCGGCGCACACCGGCCCCGCCTACGGTCCGGCCGCGCTCACCGCGATCGACGAGTTCGTCGCCGCGGTGCTGCGCGACTGCGCCGCCAACGGTGTGGCGCTTGGCCAGTTGCATGCTGAGTACGGGCCCGCGCAGGTGGAGCTCTCGCTCGCCGCCACCGACCCGCTGACCGCGGCCGACCAGCAGCTGCTGGCCCGCCAGACGGTGCGCGCCGCGGCCCGCGCGCACGGGTTGCGGTGCAGCTTCGCCCCGCTGCCCTCGACGTCGTCGGCGGGCAACGGCTGGCACGTGCACACCTCGCTGTGGCGCGACGGGGCGAACCTGCTGGCCGGCGGGCCGGAAGGTCCCGGCACCGAGGGCGCAGGCTATCTCGCCGGGCTGCTGCGCGACCTGCCCGCGGTGGCCGCGGTCACCGCGCCCAGCCCCGGTTCGCTGGCCCGGCTGCGCCCCGGCTTCTTCGCGGGCGCCTACGCCTTCTGGGGGGTGGAGAACCGGGAGGCGCCGCTGCGCTACGTCCCGGGCTCGGCGCTGCTCGGCGCCGGCCACGCCAACGTCGAGCTCAAGACCTCCGACGCCTCGGCCAACCCGTACCTGGCGCTGGCCGTGCTGCTCGCCGCCGGCGCCGCCGGGGTGGCCGACAGGCTCGCCCCGCCGCCACCGGTGCAGTCCGATCCGGGTGGCTGGTCCGATGTCGAGCGGGCCGAGCGCGGGATCGCGCCACTGCCTGGCACGCAGACCGAGCAGGAGGCGGCGCTCACCGCCAACCCGCGGATCGCCGGGGTGCTGGGTGCGGACCTGCTCGGGGCGTTCCTCGCGGTACGCCGCTCCGACGCCGCGGCCGCAGCCGACCGCGACCTGGACGAGGTGCTCGCCGGCCTGCGCTGGAGGTACTGAGCGGCGGGGGCGGCGCGGGCGAGGGCGTCGGACACGACTTGGGGCTTAAAGCGCTTGCCCTCAACGGAGGTTCAGGTCATATCGTCCGGGCATGAGCATGGACATCAGCGTCTACCTGGCGCTTCGCAGCGCGAGCACCGCCCAGCCGGGAGCGGCCGGGTTCTCCGCGGACACCGCCCGTCGCATCGTCCGGTTCGCCCACCCGCACCGCCGCCGTCTCGCGGTGTTCCTGGTGCTCAGCGTGGCCGGTGCGGTGCTGGCGGTGGTCACCCCGGTGCTGGCCGGACGGGTCGTCGACGCCATCGTGGGGCGCGCCGAGATCGGCGTCGTCACCGGGCTGGCGGTGCTCATCGCGCTGATCGCGGTGGCCGAGGCCGGGCTGGGCCTGGTCACCCGATGGCTCTCCGCGGGTATCGGCGAGGGACTGATCCTCCAGCTCCGGACCGCGGTGTTCGACCACGTGCAGCGGATGCCGGTGGCGTTCTTCACCCGCACCCGCACCGGCGCGTTGGTCAGCAGGCTCAACAACGACGTGATCGGGGCGCAGCGCGCGTTCAGCGACACCCTCTCCGGCGTCGTCGGCAACGTGGTGACCCTCGTGCTGACGCTGGTGGTGATGCTCGGGATCTCCTGGCAGGTCACCCTGCTCGCGCTGCTGCTGCTGCCGGTGTTCGTGGTGCCCGCCCGCCGGATGGGCGGGCGGCTGGCCCAGCTTCAGCGCGAGGGCGCCGACCACAACGCCGCGATGAGCACCCAGATGACCGAACGGTTCTCCGCGCCGGGCGCCACCCTGATCAAGCTGTTCGGCCGCCCCGCCGACGAGTCCGCCGAGTTCGCCGCGCGGGCCAGGCGGGTGCGCGACATCGGCGTGCGCAGCGCGATGGTGCAGTGGGTGTTCATCACCGCGCTGACCCTGGTCTCGGCGCTCGCGCTGGCCCTGGTCTATGGCCTCGGCGGGTTCTACGCGCTGCGCGGCACGCTCGAGCCCGGCGACGTCGTCACGCTCGCGTTGCTGCTCACCCGGCTCTACGCCCCGCTGACCGCGCTGGCCGGGGCTCGGGTCGAGGTGATGAGCGCGTTGGTCAGCTTCGACCGGGTGTTCGAGGTGCTCGACCTGGCGCCGCTGATCGTCGACGCGCCGGACGCCAGGGCGGTGCCCGACGGACCGGTGTCGGTGGAGTTCGACCATGTCCGGTTCGGCTACCCCTCGGCCGACCGGGTGTCGCTGGCCTCGCTGGAGGAGGTGGCCGCGCTGGACACCCGGGGTGGCGTCGAGGTGCTGCACGGGGTGTCGTTCCGGGCCGAGCCGGGGCAGCTGGTGGCGATCGTCGGGACGTCGGGGGCCGGGAAGTCGACGATCGCCGCGCTGGTGCCGCGGCTCTACGACGTGGACGCGGGTGCGGTGCGGCTGTCCGGTGTGGACGTCCGCGAGCTGACCGCCGACTCGGTGCGCGCCACCGTCGGCATGGTCACCCAGGACGGGCACCTGTTCCACGAGACGATCCGGGCGAACCTGCTGCTGGCCCGCCCGTCAGCCACCGAGGACGAGCTCATCGACGTGCTGCACCGGGCCCGGCTCGGTGAGCTCGTCGACGCGCTGCCCGACGGCCTGGACACCGTGGTCGGCGAGCGGGGCTACCGGCTCTCCGGCGGCGAGCGGCAGCGGCTGACCATCGCCAGGGTGCTGCTGGCCCGGCCGCGGGTCCTGCTGCTCGACGAGGCGACCGCGCACCTGGACTCGACCTCGGAGGCGTCCGTGCAGGCCGCGCTCACCGAGGCGCTCGCCGGACGGACGGCGATCGTCATCGCCCACCGGCTGTCCACGATCCGGGCCGCGGACGTCATCGTGGTGGTCGAGGCCGGGCAGATCGTGGAGCGCGGCACTCACGAGCAGCTGCTCGGCGCCGCTGGCCGCTACGCCGAGCTGCACCGAACCCAGTTCGCCCCAGCCACCGAGACCGCAGCCGCGTAGTCCCACCCCCTGACCGCAGGTAGGAGCCACACTGCTGTTGTGGGGGCCGCTCCAACAGCACTGTGGCTCCTACCTGCGGTGCGGAGCCTGCGCTGCGAGCGACCGCTCGTCGACGGCGGGGGCTGCGTCGTCGCAGTGGGGGCAACTCCGCCGGTTCTTGGGCGTCTGTTGGCGGCCGGTCACCGCAAGGGTGCGTCGGCCCCTCCCGGTCAGGGTCACGGTCCGATTACGGTCATGCCTGCTGGTCGGCGTTCACGCTTGCCGGTGCGCCTGGTCGGCTCGTCCGCTCCCGCCCGCCGACATTCCCCCTGGCGTCCGTTGGTCACGGGTGGGAGCGGGGCCGCTGTGCTGCGGGCCCGCCGGACGCCGAGGACGGTATGGCCACCCATCGCGCACAGCGCCGCGTCCCGCCGCTGCGGTATCGCTCCCCCATCCGGCTCGCGGCCGACCTGATCGTGGACCTCGGCAGCGGTGACCGGTCACCGCGCGGCGCCGGCCCGCGGCACCACGCCCCGCCCACCCGTGTCCCGAGCGATCACCGCGACCTTGTCCGCCCACGCCGCCCGCTGCTCACGAGCGCGCCGGCGCCGGTGCCCCCGCAGGGGGTCTATGCGGCGGTCTCGGCGACGGTGCTCGGCGCGTCGGCGGCCGTCGTGGCGGTCACCGGCGCCTCCGTCGTGGCGCCCGCCGCGGAGCCGGTGACCCAGCCCCTCCGGCTGGCCGCCGAGTCGGCGCCGGCCGGGCCGACGACCCATCCGATGACCGGACCGGTGCAGGTCGACAGCGCTTTCGGGACACCGGTGCCGACCTGGGACCGGGCCGATGTCACGCAGCTGACCCAGGCTCTGCCGGCGTCACTCCAGCGCACCGACGCCACCCGGCTGGCCGCCGCGAGCCGGGCTGCGACCACGTCGGCGGTCCTGACCAGGCCCGACCGGACAGCGGACGATGCGCCCCCGGTCGCCGCCGCCCCGGCCCGCGCGACCACACGTCCCCAGGCGCCGCACACGGCACCTGCGGCTGCCGCCCCCGCCGCGAGCAGCACGGGCGCCGCCGCGCTGCTGGCCGCCATGACCCAGCTGGGTAAGCCCTACCGCTGGGGCGCGGCCGGACCGAGCGCTTTCGACTGCTCCGGGCTGGTGCTCTGGGCGTTCAAGCAGGTCGGGATGAGCCTGCCGCACTCGTCGTCGGCGCTGTCGACGATGGGCACTGCGGTCAGCGGCGACCAGCTGCGGCCCGGTGACCTGGTGTTCTTCTACTCGCCCGTGAGCCACGTCGGCATCTACGCCGGCAACGGCCAGGTCATCAACGCGACCACCTCTGGGCAACCGGTGAAGCTGTCGGACCTGTCCCGGATGCCGTTCCACAACGCCCGCAGGCTGTGACTGCCGCCCCTGCCGGCGGGTCGGCGTCCCGGTCGGGTGGCAGCTTTGGGCGTCGTGCCCGTTGATCCGGTTCGCTTCGAAGGTTGGATCGCCGGGCTCGGCACGAGCGCCGGGTTGCGCGTCGTGGTCGGCCGGTGGGAGCACTCGCCGCTGGGCGCGTTCACCGACGTCATGGTCGAGCACCGCGGTGGCCACCGGATGCTGCTCGCGCCGGACCCCGGGATCGCCGAGTTCGTCGCCGCCACCTACCGGTTCGACGAGGTGCTGCTGGGGCTCGTCGACTCCGCCGTCTGCGGGACCTGCTGGCGCGTCACGGCCGGGCCGCTGCGGTGCACGTTCCGGATCGGGCGCCGCGGCCCGCTCGGCCTGCTGCTGCGTGCGGTGCCCCGCCGGCTGGCGACGGACCGACGGTGGCTGACGGTCGTCGACCCGATCGCGCGGGTGGTCGTGCCCGGGGTCCGGACCCGCGGCACGGCGGGTGGCGGGCGCCGCGAGTGGTACGCAGCGCTCGACCTGCACCGGATCACCGAGGCGCAGGTCAGCTGGGACGACCGCGACTGCGGTTCGCTGACCCGGGTGCACCCACCGGTCCGGTTCGGCTTCGGCTCCACCCCGGCCCGACCGTCGCTGGCCCGGATGGTGACGATCGTCGATCCCGGGTAGCGCGGAGGATCGGCGCGAGAGGCGCGTCGATGTTGATCAAAGAACGCTCTCGCGCAGCTCGCGGTGATCTTCCGCTGCTAGTCGGCCGGGTTTGCGAAATCGTCGGGGACACCTCGTCGATGAACTGCCGGAACTCCGCCAACTGCTGGGCGGGCGGGGCGTCGGTGCCGTACGGGAACAGCTCCGCGGTGGGCTGGCCGACCTCGTCGAGGATCCTGTCGGCGACGCCGATCGGCAGCTCGTCGCGTACCGCCACGGCCAGTGCGTCGCTGGGCCGCACCGAAATTCGGGTGTCCTGGTCGAACACCAGGTCGGCATGGAAGACGCTGTCGCGCAGCTCGGTGATCTCGACCGACTCCAGGCTGCGGCCCAGGCCGCGCACCACCGGCCCGATGATGTCCTGGGTGAGTCCGCCATCCTGGTCCCCGCGCGGTCCAAAGGCGATCACCTCGGCCTGGGCGGGCCGCAGGAACACCGGGAGACAGCGGTCGCCGTCGACCTCACCGAGCAGCAGCACAGGTTGCCGGGTCCGGGCATGCACGACCAGCCTGAGCACGTGCATCGCACGCATCCGCCACCCCGCTCTCGAACGCCGACCCCATTATCAGGCATCGTCGGACACCGGGCCGGGCCGGGAATTCCTACGCAAAGACCATGAGTGCACACTTCCGGCGATCACCAACCGGGTGGATTACCGCACCCCGCTCATCAACCGGCGGATGAACGGGCTCAGCACGGCCAGGGCGAGTCCGAGCACGATCGCCGACGTCCCGAGGATGCCGAAGTAGGCCCGCTCGTGGTCGGGGCTGTAGAACTTTGCGAGCGCCCCGGACGCCGCCGTGCCCAGCGCGATCGACAGGAAGAACAGCGCCACCATCTGGGTGCGGAACGCCCGCGGCGCCAGCTTGGTGGAGAGCGAGAGCCCGACCGGCGAGAGCAGCAGCTCCGCGATCGTGAAGACCAGCAGGACGCCGATCAGCCCGAGCAACGGGGCGCTGTTGGGCCCCCCGCCCGCCATCGGCAGGAAGAGCAGGAACGCCACGCCCATCACGGCGGTGCCGGCCGCGAACTTGATCGGGGTGCTGGGCTGGCGAGGGCCGAGCGCGGTCCACAGCGCGGCGAACGCGCCGGCCAGCAGGATGATGAAGATCGGGTTGATGGACTGCACGAACGACACCGGCAGCTGCCAGCCGAAGATCGTGCGGTCGAGACGCTGATCGGAGTAGATCGTGACGACCGTGAACTGCTGCTGGTACAGCGACCAGAAGGCGGCACTCGCGACGAACATCGGGATGAACGACAGCACCCGGCGGCGCTCGACCGCGGTGATCCGGCTGCTGCCGAGGATGAGCGCGAAGTAGGCCACGGCTGCGACGGCGCTGAGCACGACGACGATCGAGGCGAGCCGGGCTGCGCTCAGTACCCCGGACACCGCCAGCACGACGACCACGACGAGGGCGCCGGCCCCGACACCGACCGCCAACGGTCGCCGGGCGGCCGGTAGCGGGTTCGGGACGACGCCGGACCCGGCGGGCAGCCGGGCGCGGCCCCGGGTGTACTGGACGAGCCCGAAGGCCATCCCGACCGCTGCCAGGCCGAAGCCGTAGTGGAAGCCGACGTTCTGCTGTAGCAGCCCGGTGAGCAGCGGCCCGACGAGCGCGCCGAGGTTGATGCCAAGGTAGAACAACGAGAAGCCGGCGTCGCGCCGCTCGTCGCCCTCGGCGTACAGCGTGCCGACCAGCGAGGTGGCGTTGGCCTTGACCCCGCCACTGCCGACGGCGATCAACACCAGCCCGACCCCGACTCCGGGCAGGCCCGGGAGCACCGCGAGCGAGAGGTGGCCGAGCAGCACCAGCACCGCGCTGTAGAACAGCGTGCGCTCGGCGCCGAGCAGCCGGTCGGCGAGCCAGGCGCCCAGGATCGTCGAGAGGTACACCAGGCCGCCGTACGCCCCGACGATGCTGGTCGCGGTGTCCTGGCTGATCCCGAGACCGCCCTGGGCAGCGGTGTAGTACAGGTAGATCAGCAGGATTCCCTGCATGCCGTAGAACGAGAACCGCTCCCACAGCTCGACGCCGAAGAGGTTGGCCAACGTCCTGGGCTGACCGAAGAACGTCCGCTCAGCCGCCGGCGTCCGGGCCGCCGTCGCACCAGTCACGCCGGTCACTGTCCCACCTGCCGCGCCCCACGTCATCCAATCGTGTACCACCAGCTAACACTCGGCACGACCGGATCGACAAGTGGGTGAACGAGAGGTGTCGTCGACAGGGGGCCCAGCGTGGCGGTCAGGATCTCGTCCGGTGCGGCCGTGGCCGACCGGGTGCCCGCGATCGCCGCGGTCCTCCGCCGCATCGCGACCGATCCCGGCGCCCCGCTCGTCGCGGCCGTCATCGGCCCCGGTGGAACCGGCAAGACCGCCTTGCTCGACGCGGTTGCCCGCGAGTACGAGAACGCCGGGATCGTGCTGATCCGGGCCGGTGGTGACCGGCCCGTCCCGATCGACCGGCTGGACCCCGGCAAGGCCGTGCTCGTGGACGATGCGCACCGGCTCGACGCAGCCTTCCTCGACACTCTGCGCGCCTTCGCCGAGGCCGAGCCGGTCCGATTGGTCCTCGGCTACCGGCCCTGGCCGCGTCCCAGCTCGTTGGCCGCGCTCACCGCCGCCGTCGCCCGGCGCCGGGTCACCGTGGTGGTGAGCCACCTCGACGCGGCGGCGGTTGCCGCCAGGGTCAGCGCGAACCTGGGCTGCGAACCGCCCGCGGGCCTGGTCGACCTGGTCCACGCGCAGTCCGGTGGACTGCCCGCGTTGGTCGACCTGGTCACCCAGGCACTCCGGGACAGCGGCCGGTTCGACCCCCGCCGCCCCACCGAGTTCCACAAGCCGCAGCAGATCACCGTCTCGGCAACCCTGGCCGAGCGGCTGCGGCACCGGGTCGACGCGCTCGAGCCCGACGTGTACCGGCTGCTGGAGGCGATGGCCGTCGGCGCCGCGCTGGACGCCGACCTGCTCGCCGCGCTGCTCGGTACCGAAACCGCCGGCCTGACCTCGACCGTGGAGGCCGCCAGGGCCACCGGCCTGGTCACCGACGCCGGTGAACTGATCCCGTTCGTGGGCAGCCTGTTCCTGCGGCTGATGCCGATGCTGCGCAGCCGCGAGCTGCAGCGGCAGCTGGCCGGGATCGAGCTCGACCGCGGCGGCTCCGTGCTGGCAGCGGGCCGCCGGCTGCTGGGTACCGGAGCGAGTGGCGCCCAGGTGGCCAGGGTCCTCGACGCCGCGGCGGGCGAGGCAGCCGGGCAGTCCCCGGCGCTGGCCGCGGAGCTGCTGGCCGGTTCGGTCGAGGCGGGTCGGGCGCCGCGGGAGGTTGCCGGCCGCCGGTCCCGTGCGGTGGCCCTGGCCGGCGACCTCGACCAGGCACTCCGGCTGGCCGACCAGGTCATCGACGACCCGACGGCACCCGATCGCGAGCAGGCCGTCGCCACCGTGGCCGCTGTGCTGGCCCACCGCGGCCTGCTGGCCCGCAGCGCCGACCTGCACCGCTGCCTGTCACCCGCCCAGGCCGTGCTGGCCGTGCCCGCCCTGGTGGGCACCGGCGCCCTCGACGACGCCAAGGCCGTACTGGACAAGGCGGTGGACACCGCCGGCGGGCCGGCCACCCTGCAGGCCGGGGCGGCCACCCTGATGGCCCAGGGGATGCTGGCGAGCGTCGCCGGACCGGCGCCGGCCGCGTTGTCGCACCTGGTCAGGGCCGCGAGTCTGCTCGAGCCGGTCGCGGCGACCGTGCTGCTGCCCGACACCCCGGCCGCGCTGACCGCGCTGGTCGCCGTGCAGTGCGGGGAGTTCGCCCTCGCCGACGACGCGTTGCGCCGGGCCGCGGCGGGCCAGCACGGGGGCCGCGCCGCGCAGCCCCGACACCTGTTGCTGCACGGCTGGCTCGAGCTCGCCCGTGGCCGGCTCGGGGCGGTCCGCGGCGTCCTGGCTCGTGCCGCGCGAAGTGGTATCCGGCTCGAACCGCGCGACGAGCTGTTCGCCGCCGCGCTGGGGATGGGCCTGGCCCGGCGGTGCAACGACGCGGCCGCGCTGACCGCCACCTGGGCGAGGGCCCGCGGTGCACTGGTGGCATACCCGACCGACCTCTACACGCTGCTGCCACTGGGTGAGCTCACCGCGGGCGCCGCGCTCCTCGGCGAGCAGGACTGGGTCGCGTCCCAGCTGGCCGAGGCCGAGGCGCTGCTCGAGCTACTGGGTGACCCCGCGCTCTGGGCGGTCCCGCTCCGCTGGTCGCGGCTGCACGCCGCGCTCGCCGCCGGGCCACCCGAGGAGGCCGTGCGGCACGCCGAGGCGTTGGCCACGGCACGTTCGGCAGGGCCGTTCGCCGGCGCCCTGGCGGACGCCGCGCAGAGCTGGCTGCAGGTGAGCTCCGGTGCCGTCGACGCCGACGTGGTCGTGGCCGCGGCCCGCAGGCTCAACGACGTCGGGCTGAGCTGGGAGGCGGCCCAGTTGGCCGGGCAGGCCGCGGCGGTCAGCGTCGACCGCCGGGCGGTGACCCTGCTGCATGCCTGCGCCCGCACCTTCAGCCCGACCGCTACCGCCGCGGACACCGTCCCGGGCCCGGTGTCCGGATATGCGGACGGCGCCGAACCACCGTCCGAAAACCAGCACGACCAGCACCCAGTACCCCGGTTGTCCACGGTAGAGTCCACCCCGGCGGTGTCCCCGGTGCCCGCCGGCGGGCCCGACGACGCGGACCCGTCGGTGCTCAGCGAGCGGGAGCTGGAGATCGGTGAGCTGATCCTCGCCGGGCTGACCTACAACCAGATCGGGCAGCGGCTCTACATCTCCGGCAAGACCGTGGAGCACCACGTGGCCCGGATCCGGCGGCGCCTCGACGTCAACACGCGCAAGGAGCTGTTCGATCGGCTCCGGTCGGTGCTGGCGGAGAGCAGGACGGCGGCGAGCTGACCTCGCCGGCGTCAACCGTGGCTGGGTCAACCGTGGCTGAGTCAACCGTGGCTGGGTCAACCGTGGCTGAGCAGTCCCTCGCAGGTGCGTACCACCGCGCGGCAGGCGTCGGCGGCGGCCCGGCCCAGCATCGGGTTCTCGGCGTGGTCCTGCCAACGCACCAGTGCCTCGAGCGCCGCCACCCGCCGCTCGCCGGGAGCCGTCTCGGCGGGCAGGCCGAGCCGCACCGCGGGGGCGGCGCCGGCGTCCCCGAGCAGCCGCTCGGCCTCGCCGACCAGCGCCCGGGGCAGCGCGACCGAACCCGAGCGCAACGCGCTGAGCAACCGCAGCTCGGCGAACTCGTGCGCGTCCGCAAAGATCCGTTCCACCGCCGCGGTCAGCGGGCCGGACTGCGCGCACGGCACGTCGCGCAGCACGCCGTCCAGCGCCAACAGCGCGGAACGGGCCTTGAGCACGTCGCGGCGCTGCGCGAACTGGTGGTGCAGCACGGCCTGCAGCTCGTCCAGGCCGCTGCACCGCAGCAGCTCGGCCGCCAGCTCGGCCGGATCGGCACCACGCTCGCGGATCAGGGCCGTCGACACCCGCAGGCCGAACACGCCGAACCGGGCGAGCAGCGCGCGGCGCTGCGCCGCTGGCAGATCGGGGACCGCGCGGGCGAGCGGGCCGTCGGCGGCGACGAACCGGTCGGCGGTGAGCAGCGCCGCCTCCAGCTCCTCGCGGGATGCGGCCGCGAGCCGGGTCAGCCCGACGAACTCCGTGTGCCGCAGCGTGCGTGCGGTCTGGGCGAGCAGGCCGGCGACCGCGACCACGTTCTGGCACAGCCCGCGCAGCACAGGCTCCTGGCGGTAGCGGGCGGCCACCGCGCGGGCCGACTCCATCGCGTCGACCCGGCCACCGCCGATCTCGTCGGCCCGCGAGATCACCGCGACCGTGTTCACCGACGCCGCCCTGGCCACCCCCTGGTCGCGGAACGCCGCCAGGAACTCGGCGTCGCAGGCGTGCAGGTGGCGCATCAGGTAGAGCACCGCGTCGGCCTCGGTGGGGGTGTCGTCCTCCGGGTTCAGGAACCGCACGGTGCGCCGCGCGACCCCGGCGGAGAGCGAGGCGATCCCCGGGGTGTCGATCAGGGTCGCGGTCCGCAGGCTCTGCGACGGCCAGTCGACCACCAACCGGTCCAGGTCCTGCGCCGGCAACCCCTGCAGGTCGATCACCAGCGCCCCGTCGCGCCGGTCCACCGGTATTCCGACCGGCGGGCGACCGCGGGGGTACATCAGCATCCGGGGGCTGTGCCCGTCGCGGTACCAGGTCACCACCCTGGTGCACTCACCGGCGTCCGTGGGCGCGATCTGCTCGCCCACCAGGGCGTTGAGCAGGGTGGACTTGCCCGCCTTGACCTTGCCGGCGATCGCGATCCGCAGGGGTCCGTCGAGCCGCTCGAGCTGCCCGCACAGCCGTTCCCTGGTCTCCGGTCGGTCACCGTAGGCGTGCACGGCACGTTCGAGTACACCTCGGACCTCGGCACAGAGCCGTCCATGATCGTTCATGAAGCCGAGATCGCCGTCGCCTTCCCCGGGTCGTTCCTGGGAGCGTCCTTCTGCGTAGGGTTCTTCTGGGCCGCGGCCTGGATGGCGCTCGGCACCAGCGTACGCACCTGCTGCTGCAGCGTCGTGAGGCGCTCCAGCTCACCGGCGATCTCGGTGAGCCTGCGCTCCCGCTCCGCCTTGGAGGCGTTGACCGACTTCTCGGTCGCGCGCAGCGCCTCCTGCAGTGACCGGTTCATCTGGTCGGCCTGTGCGGTGAAGTGGTCGCGCAGGTCTCGCTGCACCACCCGGAGCATGTCCCGAGAGTCCTTGCCGACCTGGAAGATCACGTCATCGACGTAACGGCGGACCGACGTCCTGGCCTCGTTCTGCCGGCGGGCCACCACGCGCCGCTTCTCATCACTGATCGTCTTGCCACCCAGCAGCACACCCGCCGCGAGCGAGAACGGGTTGACCAGGCTCAACCCGACCATCGTGCTCATCATCCCGAACATCAGCACGCCCATGTAGGAGCCACGCACCGCGGTCAGGGCCTTCTGTCCGATGCCCCACGGCTCGTTCTCCCGGATCACCATCGGCCGCACCGCACTCAGCGCGTCGGAGGACTCCGTGCGCAGCACGGGCAGGATCGCCTCGCGGTCCTCGGCGAAATGCCCGGCGACCTGCTGGGCCAGCCAGCGCGCCCGCTGGGTGGCCCAGACGAAGTTGGTCGAGGTTGCCGTGGCAACCTGCTGCTCCACCCAGGCCGAGATCTGCTCCCAGGTCTTCGTGGGGTCGCCACCCTCGGTGATCTCGTCCTCCGCCAACCGGATGATCTCGCGCATCCGGTCCCGCAGGTCGTGGTCGATGTCGGCGTTGAGATCGCCGATGCCGTCGTTGAGCGTGTGCTGCCAACGCGCCGACCGCTCCTTCAACGCGGCCGCGTTGTGCTGTGCCTCGGTGAGTCGGCCGATCAGCTCCCGGACACTGCGCGGGTCCTGCTGGGCCTGCTGCTCGGCGCGCAGGCTGCCGCGCAGCTGGTCGGTGACCGCGACGACGTCGAGCACGGTCGAGCGCCGGGCCAGCAGATCGGCCTGCCCGACGACCCGCTCACGCAGGAAGCGCTCCAGCGCCGGGAACCCGGACTCGCCGTCCAGCTCCGCGTCGCCGGTGAGCACCGCCTGCCAGCGCACCACACCCGACACGGCCAGCAGTTCGGTGTCGAGGCGGGCGGCCTTCAGGTGCGCCTGGTCCAGCTCGGCGATCCGGCGCCACTCCGGGTACAGGTCGGTCTTGGTGAGCACGCAGGCGACGTTGGGGCAGAGCATCACGGCCTGGCGGAGGAACTCCAGCTCGGGTGCCGTGTACTCCTGCGACGCATCGGACACGAGCAGCACCGCGTCCGCGGTCGGCAGCGCAGCCATGGTGGCCGCGCCGTGCACGGAGTTGAGGCCGCCGACGCCGGGGGTGTCGACCACCACCAGCCCGCCGGCCAGGACGTCGCGCGGGATCGCCACCTCCACGGCGGACAGCCGCTGCCGGTTGCCCGGGTTACCGGACTCCGACACGTGCCCCGCGACGTGGTCGGCGAGCTCCTCGATCGGTACCTCGACGGGTTCGGAGCGCAGCTCGGAGCCGTCCCCGCCCGGGACTGCTCCACCGGCCATCCGCACCAGGGTGACCTGCGGGGTCGCGCCGTAGCGCACGACGGTGGGCACTGCGGTCGCGATGTCGTCGTAGACCGGGCAGACCGGAGCGCTCACCAGACCGTTCACCAGCAGGCTCTTGCCCTGCTTGAACTCCCCGACCACCAGCACCCTGACCTGCTCGTCGAGCAGCCGGTGGCGGGCCTGGCGTAGCCGGGCCTCGAGGTCGCGCCGGCCGTAGCGCTCGATCGTGGCCAGCGCGAAGTCCACGGCCTGGACCGGTACCGGTGGCGCCACAGCTCCTCCTCCTCGGTGATGGCCGCACGCGCGATGGCCCCGGCCCCCACGTGGGAGCCGGGGCATCGGCCCGCGTGACCAGCGTAGAGCGTGTCTGACAGGTCGAAGGCCACGGCCGAGGACGGCGTTGTGAGCCGCCCTCGGCCGTGGTCAGGCAGGTGAGAGGTGGAGGCTGGGCTCAGATGGCGAACATGCCGTCGAGGCCGTCGGCGCCATCGATCATGAACGTGTCGCCGAAGACGCTGAAGGCGCTGCCGAGGCCACCGTCGCCACCGTCACCGAAGAAGCCGAGGACGCTGTCGCCGCCGGCGCCACCGGCACCACCGGCGCCGACAGCGGCGCCGAAGACGCTGAAGGCGGAGCCGGCACCACCGGCGCCACCGGCACCACCATCATCGAACAGGCTTTCGCCACCGGCGCCACCAGGACCACCGATACCGAAGGCATTGCCGAAGACGCTCGCGCCGGCACCGTCACCACCGGCACCGCCCGCACCCCCGTCACCGAAGACGCCCTCGCCCCCGCCACCACCGGCGCCACCCACACCGACACCGGCGCCGAAGACACTGAAGGCATTGCCGTGGCCACCGGCGCCACCGGCGCCACCATCGACCAGACCGTCACCACCGGCGCCACCGGGACCACCGATACCGAAGGCATTGCCGAAGACGCTCGCGGCGGCACCGTGGCCGCCGGCGCCGCCGGCGCCCCCGTCCCCAAAGAGGCCCTGGCCACCGGTGCCACCGTGACCACCGGCGCCGACGGCGTCACCGAAGACGCTGAAGCCCACGCCGTCGCCGGCGGCGCCACCAGCGCCACCGTCGATCACGCCGAAGCCGCCGTTGCCGCCGTTGCCACCCACACCGACGGAGGTCTCGCCGCCCGCGCCGACACCGACTCCACCGGCACCACCGTCGCCACCGATGACGCCGAATCCACCGGCGCCACCGTCGCCACCCACACCGACACCGTGGCCGAGGACGCTGAAACCGACAGCGGCGCCACCGTCACCACCGTGACCGCCTACGATCCCGGCGCCACCGGCGCCACCGTCGCCACCCACACCGACGCCGTCACCGGTCACGCCGATGCCGACAGCGACACCGCCGTGGCCACCGGAGCCGGCATCCCCGAGAACCGTGTCGCCGCCGGTGCCACCGTGGCCACCCACAGCAACGGCATCATCGGTACCCACAGCGGACCCACTACCACCACTGCCACCGGAGCCGGCGTTCCCGATGAAGGCGTTGCCGCCGGCGCCACCGTTGCCGCCCACACCGCTCGCGTCGCCGGCCGGGTTCACCCCGGCGGCGTTCCCACCGTTGCCGCCCTGGCCGCCGTTACCGACGAGGCCGGCGTCGCCGCCGGTGCCACCGTTGCCGCCGACGGTGTGAGCGCCGGTAAGATCGTTTCCGCCGTTTCCGCCGGCGCCGCCGTTACCGACGAAGAAGCCGCCGTCCCCGCCGTTGCCGCCATTGCCTCCGGGCGTGGTGGTGGTGCCAGCGGCACCGGCAGCGCCATTACCGCCGTTACCCACGAAGATGCCGGCGTCACCGCCGTTCGCGCCAGGAGTCGTGTTGTTGGCGCCATTACCGACGAACAGCGCCGCGGCGTGGTCTGGCGTGGTCTGGCCGGTTGCGATGCTGGTGACTGCGTTGTCGACCTTGCCGGAGAGATCGGCCGGGGTTGTAGACATGGGGAACACCTTTCGAGTACGTCCTCGAGCTCCTGCTCGTCACAGCCGGAACCGGCGGTGCACAACGAAGGCTAGAGAGCCGTGGCGGCTAGATCATCGGGGTAAAGCCCGCGTCCGGATGGGGGGGATCAGGGGGTTGCTCCCCCAATGACGGTGCGGGTCCCCTCGACTGTGCGCAAACCGGTAACGCGGTCGCGGGCCGGTGCGATCGGGTCAGCCACCTGCGGCGGGCAGGTTCCCCAGGATGGTCGGGAGCTGCGCCTGCAGCGCGGTGCACGAGTCCGGCGCCATGGCCTGCGCGGCCGCCGTGACGACCTGGTTGGCAGCGACCCCCACGTCGTACTGGCAGAACTCGCCGTGGCCGGTGAACGTCTCCAGCGCGGGGTAGCCGGCGATCCGCACCCGGGTGGTGGTCGGCTCGCTGTTCGCCGCGAGGGTGCCCAGCCCCCCGCCGTCGGTGTAGAGGGTCAGAGTCAAGGTGGCACCTCCGGGGCCGCGCCACGCGCAGCGCGGGCCCTCCTGGGCACGGCTCGCCTGGCCGGGCCCGGCGAGACCGAACCCGCCGGCCTGCTCGGCCGTGAGCAGCATGCATGGATCATGACCCCGGGCGTCCTTCGACCCGCTGATCGTGGGCACCGGCGGCTCATCCGCGCTGGATGCGCAGCCACCCGTCAGGACAATGGCACAGACCAGTGCCGCCAGCCTGAGCGCACGCCACCGCCATGTCATCCGAACCCATCCCCGCTCTCCGGCCCGCTGCCCATGGCAGTCTGGTAGCCGGGAGCGGACCACCTCAACCCTTGACTCTGCTACCGCGCCAGGCCGGTTGAGCACGGTCACAGTGATTCGTCCGATCGTGTTACTGCGGTGTCATTCGCTAACGAGCGATCTCCGCCCGACGACAAGGGACCAGGACGGGCAGCCCGCGGGCTGTCCGAATGATCTCTGCACGGGAGAATGCCATGCCGCAGGCGCAGTACCAGTTGGGCATCGACCTCGGGACGACGTACTCGGTCGCCGCCGTGTGTCGCGGCGTGGACAAGCCCGAGGTCGTGCCGCTCGGCGGCATGTCCGCGCCGGTGGCGTCGGTCGTCTTCCTGGCGCCCGACGGTTCGCTCGTCTCGGGCGACGCGGCCGTGCGCCGGGCGGTGACCGACCCCCGCCGGGTCGCGCGGGAGTTCAAGCGCCGGATTGGCGACGGCACACCCGTCGTGGTCGGCGGCCGGCCGGTCCCGGCCGACGAGATCGCGGCCCGTTTCGTGGCCTGGATGGTGGCGCAGGTCGCTGAGCGTGAGGGTGGCCCGGCGAGCCGGATCGCGTTGACCCACCCGGCCGAGTGGGGGCCGCACAAGCAGACCGCGCTGGCCGATGCGCTCGTCGCGCAGGGTCTTGACGACGTGGAGTTCCTCTCCGAGCCGCAGGCCGCAGCGATCGGCTACGCGAGCACCGAACGCGTCGAACCCGGCGCGGTGGTCGGGATCTACGACCTCGGCGGCGGCACCTTCGACGCGGCCGTGGTCCGCAAGCTGGTCGGCGGCGGGTTCGAGATGCTGGGCCGGCCGATCGGGATCGAGCGCCTCGGCGGCGTCGACTTCGACGAGGCGGTCTTCGAGCACGTGCGCGACGCGATCGGCGAGGCCTGGCAGGAGCTGGACCCGGCGGAGCCCGCGGTGCAGAGCGCGGTGGCCGGGCTGCGGCGCGAATGCACCGCCGCCAAGGAGGCCCTTTCCGCGGACACCGAGGTCATGATCCCGGTGATGCTGCCCGGTATCCACACCCAGGTCCGGCTGGGCCGCACGGAGTTCGAGGACATGATCCGGCCCGCCGTCGCGGAGACGATCGAGGCGCTGCAACGGGCAATCGTCGGCTCCGGCGTGAGCACCGACGCGCTCGACGCGGTACTACTGGTCGGTGGGTCCTCCCGGATCCCCCTGGTCGCGCAGCTCGTGTCCGCCGAGCTCGGGCGCTCGATCGCCGTCGACGCGGACCCGAAGGCAGTCATCGCGACCGGCGCGGCACTCTCCGCCCGTGGCCCGGTCGAACCGGACGCGGCCGCGATGGTGGCCCTGGTGCCGGACCACCCGGGCGAGCTGCTGGACGGGCCGCCGCCGAACCCGCGCCAGGAGCTCGGCCCGGTATTCGTCGAACCCGCGCCGGAACCCCGACGTTATGGCCGGACCCTTCTCGTTGCGGCCGCGCTCGCCGTCGTGTCCACGCTCGGACTGGCCGTGACGACGGCCACCGGAGTCGGCCCGCTCGCCGGGATCACCACGCCCGGCAACCAGGCCGCCGCTGATCCCGTGCTGGCGGACTCGGGCGCGGGCACCTCCGGGATCGACCCGTGGACCGGAACCACCCGCACGGCGACCACCCTCCCGGGCCCGCAACGGCCGGCCGCGGTGGCCGCGGCGTTCCAGCCCGCGGCGCGCACCGAGTCCACCGGTGCCGCCGGTGCATCGCCGGCAACCCCCGCTGTCTCGACCAACCCCGCCGCGAGTGGTGGGACCGAGACCCCCCAAGGGCCGACCACGGGGGGCCCGACCGGCCGCACGTCGCCGGGCAGCACAGGCACCCCGCCCACCGACACCGGTACACCCCCCACCACCACCGCACCACCTGCCGGCACCACCACACCACCTGCCGGCACCACCACACCACCTGCCGGCACCACCACCACACCACCACCTGCCGGCACCACCACCACACCACCACCTGCCGGCACCACCACACCACCCACCAGCACCACCACCACAACCACACCACCCACCAGCACCACCACCACACCACCCACCAGCACCACCACCGCACCACCCACCAACACCACCCCAACCAGCAACAGCACTACCCCACCCACCGGCACCGGCACCGGCACGCCCGCCAGTGCCTGAACTGAGCCCATCTCCGACGAGTAGCCCCAACGGGTCGCCAGCGGTAACGTGATCATCGTGACGGATCCGAATCGAGGCTCGGAGCCGTATCCCGCCCGGCCCCCGGCGCGGCCGAAGCTCGACTTCCAGCCTGGCCCGATAGCGCGGGCCGCCCACCGTCCGGCGACCGTCACGACTGCCAGCGTCCTGTGGTGGGTCGCCGCTGCGCTGGGCCTGGTGGGCGCTGCGTGGGCGCTGTTGAACCTCGACGAGTTCCGCTCCGCGGTGCTGGTCGTCATCGCGCGGGCCTCACCGGATGCGACCCGGGCCGCGCAGGACCGGGGGGTCACCTCGACCACTGTCATCCTCATCGGCAGCGCCATCCTCATCGCGCTCCTCCAGGCCATTTTCGCCGCAGGCCTGCGATCCGGGCGTGGGGGCGCCCGAGCGGCGCTGATCCTGCTCACAGCGCTGGCTGCACTGCACCTGCTCCTCGCGGTCCACGTCCTCAGCCCGGCGAGCAGGATCGTGCAGCTCCTCGGCCTGGCCGTGGCCGCCGCCGCGACGGTCGCGATGCTCCTGCCCGGGACCTACGCCTGGTTCGCCAGGCCCCGTCGCTAGCGATCCCGCCTGCTCCGCCGCGGCGCGCACCCGCAGCCGGCCCGCACAACCTCACGCGTCGGGACCGCGCCGGAAGCGGTCGCGGTTCCGGCCGGTGATTTCCCACTGTGGGTCCGGTCCACCTGAGTGGTCCCATCAGAAGGGAAGAAAACGATGACGGCGAATGACAACCTGACAGTGCCCTGCTGGGGGTTGTGCTCGGCCTGGTCGCGCGGCGCCGTTGGCCGCAGGCCAAGGATCTGGTCGGACACCTCGCCCGCTGACGCCAAGAAGGACCTCGGCAGGTCGATCGAAGGGCACGGAGGCGATTCTGGCACTCGGCGTCGACAGCAGGAAGCGGGTCGACGAGCTGGTCGACGAGGCCCTCACGTCGGGCGGCCCGCCCTCGAACGACACGAACGACCAGGGCTTCATGTACGGAAGGAGTTTCCAGGACCTCGACGGGCACCTCTGGGAGATCCTGCACATGGACCCGACCGCGGGGGCAGCTTCGACCGGATGATCCGCGTGAGTGTGCGCTCATGGTAGTCCGACCGCCATGAGCACACACTCACGGCGATCACACCGCCCGTGCACTCCGGACGCGCGACACGGCGGGTCGACCGGGACCGACGTCGGGCCAGAACCCGGACGGGTGAGCGGGTGAGACCTCCCGACCGACGTCTCGTTGTACCGGATGCGTGCCGCTGGCCTGATTCTCCTTCGCAGGTCGGTGTCGCGGGCCGTTGGTCCGGGGAAGGTCCAGCAGCCGGCGATGGGTCCGGTCGGGATCGCCCTTCCTTGTTGCACGCACGGGATGCGTTCCCGGCCGGACCCCCCGCCCTGGTACCACAGGCTCGGGGAACTCGACCGGGCGCACGGTTGGCAGGATGCCTGCGTGTCCCCACGAGATCCCGACGAACCGATCGCGCCCGCAGTACGGCCCGGGCGACACCGGGACGGGCAGGGTCGCTCGGACCCGCCGACGTCCGGGCGCGACCAGCCGCCGATCCGGCCTGAGAGCCGTACCGCCACTCCGGTCCCGGTTGAGCCCGGCCACCCGCCCGCTCCTGGCGAATCCGTCGCCCGCCCCACGCACGGGCACGGGCACGGCCACAGTCCCGCCCCGGCCGCCGGCCGCCCGGTGCGGTTGCTCATCGCTGTGCTGCTCGTCCCGTGCGCGCTGGCCGCGCTCGTCGGACTCGTGCTGCTCCGCCCCGTGGGCGGGCCGCCGCCCCCCACCCCGACAGCAGCCCAACAGTCGATCAATGCGCAGGTCGTCGGGGCGAGGTCGACGGGCTGCTCGCGCGGCTCGGGCGGTGGCGGGTGCGTGGAGCTGACCCTGCGAATGGAGGACGGGCCGCTGCCCGGGCGTGAGCTGGTCCAGCTCGTCCCGGTCGAGCCGTCGACGGCCCGGTTCACCGTCGGTGACGAGATCGTCGTGGGCTGGTCCGGGACCAACCCTCTCGACCCGGGCTCCTACCAGGTCCTGGACTACCAGCGCTCCGGTGCGCTGGTCTGGCTGGCCGTGCTGTTCGCCGTGGCCGTGCTGGCGCTCGGGCGCTGGCGCGGCCTGGCCGCGCTGGTGGCGCTCCTCCTCAGCTTCATGGTGCTTCTCCTCTTCGTGCTACCCGCGATCATCAGCGGCCGTGATCCGCTCGCGGTGGCGGTCGTCGGGGCTTGCGTGATCATGTTCGTGGTGCTTTATCTCACCCACGGCGTCTCGGCCCGCACCTCGACAGCCGTGCTGGGCACGCTGGCATCGCTCGGTCTGATCGGGGGGCTCAGCGCCGGTTTCTCCGTCGCGGCGCGGCTCACCGGTCTCGACGACCAGACCGCCGGTCTCATCGCCGCCCTCGGTACCGGCGTCGACGCGCGCGGGCTGTTGCTGGCCGGTGTCGTGATCGGCGCGCTCGGCGTGCTCGACGACGTCACGGTCACCCAGACCAGCGCCGTATGGGAGCTGCGCCGGGCCAACCCCGGGCTGGGCGCGCGGGAGCTGTTCGCCTCGGCGATGCGGATCGGCCGCGACCACGTCTCCTCCGCAGTGAACACCCTGGTACTGGCGTATGCGGGCGCATCGTTGCCGCTGTTGCTGCTGTTCAGCGTGTCAGCGCGCAGCATCGGTCAGGTGCTGACCACGCAGGAGGTTGCCGCCGAGGTCGTCCGAACCCTGGTCGGCAGCATCGGGCTCGTCGCGTCGGTGCCGATCACCACCGCACTGGCCGCCGTGGTCGCGAGCCAGGAGCGCCACCCCGACCACCGCGAAAAGGCCCGACCGGCCGGCGGGCCCACTGTGTCGTGACCAGGGATCTCATCGGCGACTCCGACCGGGAGGACACGCCGAGCGGCAGTGCTCTGATCCGGTCAGTCTTTCGGGTGCTCGCGTTCGCTGGACGAGGTGGAGAAGGGGGTGCGCAGGAACCGCGTCGTGTCCAGCTCATCGGGAGCCGCGGACCGGTAGCGATCGGCCGGCTCGTGCGGGCGGTGACTGAACAGGACGGGATGGGCCGGGGTGTGGGCGTGCTCGTCCCGGGAGGTCGTCGAAGGGGTGATGGGACGGTCCTTGTCGTGTCGTTGTTCCTGGTATCGGTGGGGATCCCAGCCTGGCGGCACAGACGCCGTGCTCACGCGGGGACCTGGACGGCGGACCGTAGTGGTGCGCCGAGGGCGTGCAGGTGGCGGAGCACCTCGGCATACGAGCCGAACGCGCTGGTCTGGCTGTAGGGGATGCCGCGGCGTATGCAGAACTCGTGAACGAGGGGTTGAGCGTGGCGAAGGTTCGCCCGCGGCATGTTGGGGAACAGGTGATGCTCGATCTGGTAGTTCAGCCCACCCAGCGCAAAATCGGTGATCCGGCCACCGCGGACGTTACGGGACGTGAGCACCTGCTTGTGCAAGAAGTCCAGCTTCTCGTCGGCGGACAGCGTCAGCATGCCTTTGTGGTTCGGAGCGAACGAGCAGCCCATGTAGACACCCCACAGACCTTGGTGCACCGCGATGAATACTATTCCCTGCAACGGGGAGAGAACCAAGAACACCGCAGTGAGGTAACCGCCGATATGCGCCACCAGCAGCGTCGCCTCCAGCCGGCTGGCTCTGACCTCACGTCGGAAGATCGCCTGGACGCTGGCGATGTGGAGGCTGAGGCCCTGGAGCAGTAGTAACGGGAAGAACAAGAACGCCTGGTACTTCGTCGTCCAACGCACGAAACCGCGCTTGGCAGCGGCCTGCTCGCCGGTGAATGCCAACAGCGGGATGTCGATGTCCGGGTCTTCGTCCTCCTGGTTCGGGTTGGCGTGGTGACGGTTGTGTTTGCCGACCCACCAGTCGAAGCTCAGGCCCACCAGTGCGCCGTGCAGGTATCCGACGACGTCGTTGGCGCGCTTGCCACGGAAGATCTGCTTGTGGCCGGCGTCATGGCCGATGAAGGCCAGCTGGGCAAATGCCACGGCGAGCAACGCCGCCGTCAACAGCTGCCACCAGGACGAGCCGAGCAGGACGAAAACCGTGCAACCGGCAGCCGTCAGCGTTGCGTTGACCGCGAACTTGCGAATGTAGTCAGCGCGCCGACGCCCGAGCAGGCCACGCTGTCTGATAATGCGGGACAACTCCGCGAATTCGCTGCCGCGCCGCGCGGGCGCGGTAGCCGGCGGCGTGTGAATAGACGTGATGGACGGATCTCCAAGCATTTTCGTAGGCGTGGAAGGTTGTGGTCCTCCACGTCGAGCCAACGGTTTCCCGCCATCGTACGAGCCGGCGGCGATCGCCGCCGAAGCACGCTCAGTGGGTGTGCACGCCGGATGGCCGGTAGGCCAAAGGCGCCCTGGGGCGACTGTGTAGGTCACCTTGCTGGCCCTCATCGAGGGTGCGCACGCCGCTGCAGTCGATCTCTTGCCTACCCGCAGAAGCTATTGCGAGGACGGAGTGTGAGAAACGGCAACACGCTCAGGATGTTACCACTTCTGCCGACGCCACGGCCGGCCCTCGGTGCCCCAACCGCTGCGATCATGCCGGCCGGCAACCGCGACACAGGCGGCCGCCGCCGAATGGGTGGCAGCCGAATGTCGCGACGTCGGGTGTGGACCACGGAGGGCCGGTCAACGCGACGATCTCCGGTGAACCGCGGACGATCGTCGCGGCGCGGGGGTGGACGCCAGCTGGCGGGTCAGCGTGGCGACTCCATCCGGCCCGGGCCGATGAGGTCCTCGAGGCGCCCGGAGCAGGCGATTGAGCAGGTCCACGCCGCGGCGCAGCGCCTCGACCTCACTGGCCGGCTACCGCAGCTCCATGGCGTCCGGTGGCACTGGTCGTGTTTCACCTCGGCGAAGAGCCGAGGTCGGTGCGCCTGCAGTGCCTCGAGCGCGTCGAGTGGTGCGTCGCGGGCCCCGGCGAGCAGGACGGCGGCACCAGTCGAACAGGATACGGTGCTCATCCCACGACACGGTAGGACCCCAGTTCACAGCGGGTGACGGTGGCGACGGTCCACCAGCGCCCTTGTCGACGAGCACGGCTTGGACGCGAGCGTGGCCAGCGGAGGTGGTGCGGGCTGTGGTGGCATCTGAGATGATCGCGGCATGGCAGACTTCCCCGCGATCACGCATGTTGCGCTTACCGTTAGCGACCTCGAGCGAAGTGCGGCCTGGTACGAACGTCTCCTCGGGGTGGCCCCGGCGCTCGACGAGGACACCGGCGCGTACTACCACAAGGCCTATCCCCTTGCCGGTGGGATGCTCCTTGGTCTCCATGCCCACCCCGATCCCGACGGCGGTGCGTTCACTCCGACCCGGCCTGGGCTCGATCACGTGGCATTTGGCTGCGCGAACCGTGACGAGCTGGAACAGTGGCGGTCCCGGCTGGACGAGCTGGGCATTGCGCACGGCGGCATCGTCGAGGCGCATTACGGCTCGGGGCTGTCTTTCAAGGATCCGGACGGCCTCGCGCTCGAGTTCTTCGCGCCTCCGGCCTGATGGCGAGCGGTGGTGAGAGGATGCGTGGGCGGTTCAGCTGAGCCGCTGCTCGAGGCGGGAACGTCCCCTCGACGCCGGCCTGATCCTTACCGATGAGCTTGCACAGGCCGCCTTGATGGGGAGCCGGTACGGACCGTTGCCCGACGGCATGAGGGTGGCGGTGAACGGGTGGCCGTCGATCGTCCCGCCGACCTTGACGGGTCGCCTCGTCCCCAAGAGATCGGCGGAGCCACGCACGGTCACGAAGGTGGCGAAGGCTCCGTCCTTCTGGATCCGCGCGGTGAAGGTCACTCAGTTCGCCGCCTCGAACGCGCCCTCGGGCAGGGTGATGTTGGCCTGGACCAGGAACTTCGCTTAGTGGTCGCGCCCGTAAGTTCGTCGGGGGTTGGTCACGCGGCCTGTGGGATGGCGTCGGCGGTGGTCTGCTGTTGGTGTCGGTCAATCCTGGCGAGGTGGTCGTCGAGGTCGGCCGGGGTGAACTTCCACTTGAAGG
>JBBSGM010000055.1:0-24354 GCA_038254065.1 Mycobacteriales bacterium
AACAGGCTCAAAGGCTTCCGTGCGGTGGCCATGCGCACCGACAAGCGCGAGTTCGTCTTCCGCGGCACCGTCGACGTCGCCTCCATCAAGATCTGGCTCCGCACCCCAACCAAGGAAGATCCACCAGACACGCCCTAGCACGGCGTCGACAGCGGTCGATGAGAGCCTGCTGGGCACGGTGTTCGTGGCCGCCAGATAGAGCTCGCCGGCATCGTCCTTGAGGCCGTGGCAGGAGAAGTGCAGCACCACCAGGTCGGACGGCTTGCGCTCAGTCAGCACGTCCTCGACGCGTTCGCAGATGGTCGAGGAAGTGACGTTCCTCAGGGTCTCGACGTCGAACCCCCCGAGTTCCGGATCACCTAGCGCACCGGCAAGCGCCTCGGCGTCCGCGGCCGGGGCGACCAGCCGGCTCAGGCCGAGGTTCTCGTACTGGTCGATCGCGACCACCAGCGCTACCCGCTGCCCACCCACGGCTTACTCCTGGGCAAGCGCCAGGACGAACTGCTCGATCATCCGGTCCTGCTGTTCGCTTGAGACACCGGTTAGCCTGATCGTCTTGTCTCCGAGCGTCAGCTCCGCAGTGCGCGCATGGTCGCCCGTGCCCCGGGCGGTCCAGACCCGCACAATGTCGACAACTCGCTTGACAACCTCGAACGAGCCCTTCATTGACACGAGCAGATCACCAATCGCGGTCACTTCGATCCCGCGCGACCCTGATGGGGCGCTGCCGCCGCCCCGGCGGATTACGTCGTCAACGTCCAGCTGAAGCAGGTCTCTGCGCAGCACCGACGACGACCGCTCCAGCTGCTCCGGCTCCGCGTCCAGCTCGTCAAGCCGGATGATTAAGTGCGTGTCCAAGGAACGTTCCTCTCAGTCCAACACGGCGTCCGAATAAGCACCATCCCAGGCTCCGTCACCGGGAGAGATCCTATATGCTCAGTAGGATACGCAGGAGGTCGACTGCTGCTGGCTCGGACGCGGGGGCTCAACGATCCAGGCCAACGCGCGGTGTAGCCGGCGGCGATGCCGTGATCTCCACGGTTAAGCGTGGACGCCACGGGGATCAGCGGGTTCAAGTGTGTGGCGGAGAGTGTCACCTCGATGACGAGATCAGCGATATCTGCGCGCTGGTCATACGGCTCTCCGTTCACGAGGGTCGTGGTCGGCACCGGCCTGATGACGTCACCTCTGCGCCGCATCTGTGATGGTCAGCCTTCCACAGCGAGGGTGAACAATCTCCTGATCGGTTCAGCTCAGGTGCCTGGAAGGTGGCCCGGATCTGCCCTCATCCACGACGCGCCGGCACATGCAGAACTCCCGGTGACCGCGGGAGGCGGTCACCGGGAGTTCGGTGTGGTGCGGTCGGAGATCAGGCCTTGGCCGGCGTCATCACGGTGTCGATGACGAATACGGTCGCGTTCTTGGTGGGGATGTTGCCGCAGACAACGTTGGCGGTGGCACCGCTGGCGTCGGTCAGGGTGACGTTGTCACCACTACCGGAGACCTTGACGGTGCCGCCGTTGAGCTCCATGGTCTGGCCGGCCTTGAGCAGGCCGTCCTTGTCGTAGCGGGTGCCGGAGACGTGGTAGGTGAGCACGTTCTTGAGCGCCGCCTGGTCGGCCAGCAACGCGTTGAGCTTGTCCGCGGGGATCTTCGCGAACGCGCTGTCAGCCGGGGCGTAGACGGTGAGCGCCTGGGCCGAGTTGAGCGTGTCGACCAGGTTGGCCGCCTTGACCGCCTTGACGAGAGTGGTCAACAGCGGGTTGGTGGAGGCCGCACTGGCCACCGGCGCCGGGCCCATGTTCTTCAGCGAGCCGGGATCGTCGCCCTGGGGGAGCTTGGAGCAGGCGGCGCCGAAGACCTGGTCGTTGGTGGTGACGCCGCTGCCCGAGGCCGCAGCCGATGAGCTGGCGGGGGCGGAGGCGGACGCGGGGGCGGACGCGGGGGCGCTGGAGGACGCGCTCGAGCCGCTGGAAGCGGTGCCGCCGCCGCAGGCCGCCAACGAGACGGTCAGAGCCGCCATCGCGCCGACAGCAGCCAGTCGCTGGATCTTTCGCACGGGTGGTTCCTCCTCGAGCTCGGTCCGGTCGTTCCGGACCTGACAGGTAAGTCTTCGGCTTCGCGCCAAAGGTAGTTCAGTAACAAAACGTAACGGTTCGGACACAGTCCTTCGGTGATCATCTGTTGATCATCCATAGAGGACCGCTACCGGACGGCGGGGAGCCTTCGAACGGGACGCGTGACCGGTTCTCGGTCAGCTCACCGAGAAGATAGTCGCAGGCCATCCGGATGCCCCGTCCGGGATGGGCTCGGCGCGATCCTCGGTCTGGGTGACGCCGTTCGCGTCGGTCGCTCGGCACTGCACGGTGTGGCTGCCGGGACTGAGGTCGAACACGGTCCGCCACATCCGCCAGGTCTTGCCCGAGACCTCGGTGGCCAGCTCGGCGGTCTGCCAGGCCCCCCCGTCCATCCGGACCTCGACCTTGCTGATGCCGACGGGCTGCGACCATGCGATCCCCGCCACGTCCACCTTCCCGGGCCGCAACGACGCGAAGCCCCGCGGGGTGTCGATCCGGGACTCGGTCTTGATCGGTGCCTTCTCCGCCCAACCGCGCTTGAGCCAGAAGGACTGCCTGCGGTCGAACGTGGTGAGCTCCATATCGGTGATCCACTTGGTGGCCGAGACGAAGCCGTACAGCCCCGGGACCACCATTCGCACCGGGAAGCCGTGCTCGGGCGGGAGCGCTTCACCGTTCATCCCGAAGGCGAGCAGCGCGTCCCGGCCCGGCTCCATGATCACGTCCGTCGGGGTGCCCGCCGTCCAGCCGTCGATGCTCGTGGTGAACACCTGCTCGGCGCCGGGCTGCACACCTGCTTCGAGGAGGATGTCGCGCAGCGAGACCCCGACGAAGTTCGACGTGGAGATCAGCGGGCCGCCGACCTCGTTCGACACGCACGTCATGGTGATCGTCTTCTCGACGACGGGACGGCGCATCAGGTCGTCGAAGGTCAGGGTGAGGGGCTTGTCGACCATGCCGTGGATCCGCAACGACCATGCCGAGGCGCTCTGCGTCGGGATGCGCAGTGCCGTGTCGATCCGGTAGAAGTCGGCATTCGCGGTGCGGAACGGGGTGGTCCCGAGCTCACGTGCGTAGTCGACGCCCGCCGGGATCGCCGGTGCCTTGGCCACCCCGGTCAGCCCGGCCAGCCGGGCGGTGACCGTGGCCCGGGAGTCACCGACGCCACCGCCGAGGAACACCCCGCCGACGCCGGCGGCCAGTGCCCCGACGCCGACCGCGGCCGACGAGCCGATCAGGACATTGCGCCGGGTCACCGGCGTGCCCTCGGCGGGGCTTCTGGTGTAGCTCCGCAGCGCGAGCGAGTGCAGCCAGCGAAACGAGGTGACCCCGGCGATCAGCGACACGGCCGGGGCGACCAGGTCGAGCGGCGCGAAAACCGGGGCGTAGACCACCGCCAGGAAGCCGAGCACGCCCAGCACCACGACCACGGTCAGCCCCGGTGTCGGGCGGCGTCTCGACGCGAGCCCGGCCGCCAGCGCCACCAGCGCGATGACGACCCCCATCCCGGCGAGCAGGATCGGCTTGTCCGACGTGCCGAAGGTCGTCTTGGCGAACTCGGTCACCGACTGCGGGGAGAACCGGATCACCGTGTCGCCGACCGCGAGGTACGGCGACGACGCCGGCGAGATCAGCCCGGCGACGAGGTGTCCGAGCCCGAGCGCCACCCCGACGGAGAGCAACCCGATGAGGGCGGCGAAGCCGCGCGGGATGCTCGACAACGGGGCGGCGGGACGGGCGGTCTGCGGGGGCGCTGCGGTAGTGCTCACGATGGGATCTTCGCACGTCGGAGCACTGCCGGTTCGGTGAAGGCGGTTCGTGGAGGGCCGCTACCGCGCGAGGGCGGCGCGCAGCCGCTTCTCCGCCACCTTCCAGAACCCGTGCTCCCGGCCGTCCACCATGATCACCGGAACCCGGTCGCCGTACTCGGCGCGCAGCTCCACCGCCGAGTCCACGTCGAGGACGGTCCAGCCGACCCCGGTGTCGGCGCAGATCCGGGCCACCTCCCGCTCGGCCTCGGCGCACGCCGAGCAGCCGGCGCGGGTCAGCACCGTCACCCGGTTGCGGGGTTCCTCGGACATCGGCACTCCATGTTTCCCGCGCCGCCGGTGCTCCGCCGGAAGCGACCGCGCCGGCCACGGGCCGGCCGACCCGAGCCTCCCACGGACCGGGCGGGACGCGGCCGCCGGCACTCGGTGCCCGCGTCGCGACACGAGGACGGACACGCAGCGGAAGTAGCGCGTTGACCGCCGGTAACCGGCCGCTCACCGGACGGCGGCAGTAGCGGGCGGTGGTGCGCGTCCGGACTCCTCCGGGTCGGCCGTATGCTCCGCCGCTACGAACGCCCTAACGCCCGAGCCTCGCGGTTCGACGCGTCGACTCACCCGAGGGAGTGGCATGCAGCCTGTCGCCAGCGCACCGTCGGCCTTCCCGGCGCACCCTCGACCCGGGGCCCGACGGGAGTCATGACCCACCCGATGCGACCGCAGCGGCTGCTCCGCACCGAGACCGTTCGCCCACCGGCGGACGAGGTCGAGCTGTCCCCGCCCACCGCCCGGCGCGCCGAGCACTGCGCCGCGCCGCCTTCCGGGAACGGCGCACTGCCGGCGTTCCCGCGGCAGCGGCCGAGAGTCCTCGACGGGCCGGTGGGCGGTCCGTCCGCTTCCCTCGCAGCTCCCCCTTCCCTCGCAGCTCCCCCTGGCCCCGCTCCCCGTACCGCGGAGCAAACGCTGACCGCCGAGCCGCCGGACGAGCCCGTCGCGGACCCGGACCGCGCCGAGGCCGGTGGCTCCTGGGCGCTGGTGAAGGCGAGCCAGGACGGTGACATGTCCGCCTTCAGTGAGCTGTTCGACCGCTACCAGGAGGTCGTGTTCCGGTACGTGCTGTTCCGGATGGGCGACCGCACACTCGCCGAGGACATCACCCAGGAGACGTTCGTCCGGGCACTCCGGCGGATCGGTTCGGTCAGCTACCAGGGCCGCGACATCGGTGCCTGGTTCGTCACCATCGCCCGCAACCTGATCTTCGACCACGTCAAGTCCAGCCGGTATCGGCTGGAGTCCACGACGTCGGACATCATCGAGCTCTCCCCGAGCACCGGTGGCCCCGAGCAGCAAGTGCTGGACAACGCGACGAACGCGGAGCTGCTGCGCTGCGTCGCCAAGCTCAACCCCGACCAGCAGGAATGCATCCGCTACCGGTTCCTGCAGGGGCTGTCGGTCGCCGAGACCGCCGAGCTGATGGACCGCAACGAGGGCGCCGTCAAGGCCCTCCAACATCGCGCGGTGCGCCGCCTCGCCCAGCTACTCCCGGATGGTCTCAGATGAGCGCGCACCTCGCCGCTGGATACCAAGTCGTTACACTTGCGGCGAGTCAACAACTCGATGCGGTGAGCGGTTCCTGGCCCGTAACCGATGGCGCGCCGGCTCGTTGTGTGGGTGAACGTCGGAAGAGCACGGTGTTGTGGAACAGCGCGGGGACGCAGTGAGGACGGCCAACATGCCCGCGGGACAGGGCAAAGACGAAGAACGTTTCGCGGCGGGGTTCGGACCACCCTTCGGCGCCGACGACGAGCTCGCGCACGAGCTGGCGCTCGCGGCCGCACTGGACCGTAGCCGCACATCCCTGTCGCCCGATCGTGAGGCGACGGCGCGGATGCGGCAGCGACTGTTCGCCGCGATGGCCGAACAGCAGGCCGAGGAGCACGGCTTCGGGGCCGCCGCAGCGGCAGCCACCGATCCGACCGTCCCGCTGGCCTCGGTACCCGCGGCGGCCACCGAGGAGGTACCGCGCAGCCGCCGTGCCCGACACCAGATGCCCGCGGGAGCGAGCGACCGGTCGAGGTCCGGGCGCAACACCCGGCGTCCCACCGCCCCGAGCATGCGCAGGCGGGCCGGTCTCGTCAGCACCGCCGCGCTGGCCGTGCTGGTGGCCCTCGCCGGGACCGGTGCGTTCGTCTCGCGCGACGCGCTACCCGGCGATCCGTTGTACGGCATCAAGCGGGCCACCGAGTCCGTCGCGCTGGCCATGACGTCCGGCGATGAGGCGAAGGCCCACCGCCAGCTTGACCTCGCCACCACCCGGCTCGGCGAGATCGAGCAACTGCTCGGCCGGCAGCACACGTCAGCCGCCGATCCGCAGCTGCTCAAGGCCGCCATGAACGCGTTCGACGCCGCGACGAGCGAGGGATCGCGAATGCTGCTCGCCAGCAGCAGGCAGAGCGGTGGCGCCGGGCTCGGTGACCTGGGTACCTGGGCCGCGCAGCAGTCTTCCCGGCTCGCGGCACTGCGCTCCGCGCTGCCCGACCCCATGGTGGCCGACGCCGACCAGTCCCTCGCGCTGCTGAACCGGCTGCAGAGCCGTACCGAGGCACTACGGCTCCGGACGGGATGCCCCGAGGTCAGCTCCGGCGCCATCGACGACCTCGGTCCGGTGCCGGCGCAAGGGACGTGCACGCCGGGCACCGACCAGCAGACCCAGCCCTCAGGCGCCAAGAAATCGGCGTCCGCGGGCTCGACCACCATCCAACGCAACAGCCGCTCGAGCGCTCCTTCGCCGTCCACCTCGCCGTCGCCGCAACCGAAGGACGATGGGCTGCTGTCGGGCCTGGGTTCGGTCAGCGGCGGCCTGACCGGACCCACGTCCGAGCCGGGCGCGGGCTCCGCGCCGAACAGCACCAGCGCGAAGCCCCAACCGGTCTCGGTACCGATGCCCGTGCCACTGCTGCCGCCGATCCAGCTACCGCCGCTGATCCCGGGCCAACCGGGCATCACGATCGGCTGACCGCAGCGCACTGTGGGACCACAACGCGCCTATCGGGACTCACGTTGGCGCGTTGTGGTCCCACAGTGTCGGATGGTCGGATCAGGTGGGAGTGGTGGGTTGCCACAGTAGGCTGAGTGGCGTCCTGAGACTCTCCTTTTCCGGAGGCCCGAGGTGGTTGGATCTGGCGTGGTTGGACCCGCAGTGGTTGGACCCGCAGTGGTTGGACCCGGCACCGAGCTCGATCCCGCCCGCCGCGCCGGCGAGGCCTCTGCTGCCGCCGCGGTGGCAGCCGGCGAGGGGGCCACCCCGCTCGACGCGCCGCCCCCGGACCTCACCGCGGCCGCGTTCTTCGACGTCGACAACACATTGATGGTCGGCGCGTCGATCTTCCACTTTGCCCGTGGGCTCGCCGCGCGCAAGTTCCTCACCACGTCTGACCTGGTGGGTTTCGCCTGGCAGCAGCTGCGGTTCCGGATCGGGGGCCGCGAGGACGACATCGGCATCGCCGGGCACCGCGACGCCGCCCTGTCGTTCGTCGCCGGGCGCCCGGTGGCCGAGTTCGTCGCCCTCGGCGAGGAGATCTACGACGAGTTGATGGCCGACCGGATCTGGGCCGGCACCCGCGCGCTGGCCCAGCTGCACCTGGACGCCGGGCAGCGGGTCTGGCTCGTCACGGCGACCCCGGTGGAGCTCGCGCTGATCATCGCGCGCCGGCTCGGGCTCACCGGGGCGCTGGGTACCGTCGCGGAGAGCGTCGACGGGTACTACACCGGTCGGCTCATCGGGGAGATCCTGCACGGACCCGCCAAGGCCCACGCGGTCCGGGCGCTGGCCGCCACCGAGGGCCTCGACCTGCACCGCTGCGCCGCCTACTCGGACTCGATGAACGACGTACCGATGTTGTCCGTGGTCGGTACCGCAGTGGCCGTCAACCCCGACGCGGGCCTGCGTGAGGTGGCCAAACAGCGGTCGTGGCAGATCCGCGACTTCCGGACCGGGCGCAGGGCCGCTCGGATCGGGGTGCCGTCGGTACTCGGTGCGGGGGCGGTGGCCGGGGCCGTCGCCGCCGGCTTGGCCTACCGGCGGCGCTGACCAAGGCCGCGGCGCAGGGGGTGACTCAGCCGAGGAACGCGTTGCGCCGCTGACTGAGCAGCCGGTACAGCGTGTGCTGGATGGTCTCGCGAACCTGGTCGGTCAGGTTGAACACCAGCATCGGGTCCTCGGCATCGGCCCGGAGATAGGTGTCGGTGCGGATCGGCTCGCCGAACTCGATGTACCACTTCGACGGCAACGGGACCAGACCCAGCGGCCCGAGCAACGGGAACAGCGGCGTCACCGGGAAGTACGGCGCGCCGAACAGCCGGGCCAGCGGCTTCAGGTCGCCGATCTTCGGGTAGATCTCCTCGGCTCCGACGACCGAGCACGGGATGATCGGTACCCCGGTGCGCAGCGCCGCCGAGACGAAACCTCCACGACCGAAGCGTTGGAGTTTGTAGCGGTCGCGGAATGGCTTGCCGACACCCTTGAACCCCTCCGGCCAGACCCCGACCAGCTCGCCGGCGCGCAACAACCGCTCGGCGTCCGGGCTGCACGCCAGGGTGTATCCGGACTTGCGGGCCAGCGAGCCGATCCCGGGCAACCGGAACACCAGGTCCGCGCCGAGCCCCCGCAGGTGCCGGTGGGCAGGATGGTCGTCGTGCAGGGCGAGCCCGATCATCAGCGCGTCGAGCGGCAATGTCCCGGAGTGGTTGGCGACCACCAGCGCACCGCTGTCGGAAGGCACGTGGTCCATGCCGATCGTCTCCACCCGGAACCACTTCTGGTAAAGCGGGCGCAGCACCGGCAGCAGCAGGTTGTCGGTGAGGTCCTGGTCGAAGCCGAACTCGTCGACCGGGTACCCACCACTGCATCGGCGCCGGAGGAACGCCGACAGGTCCTCGCGCGCCGCCTCGGTCATCGCAGCGTCCGGACGGGTGCGTGGGCACCTCGTTCGAGCGGGGTGACCCGTACGGGACCGACCACCGGGCGCAGGCCCCGGCCGCGCACGTAGTCGTCGAACGCCTGCTCGGTGGTCCAGCGGGGGGTGAGACCGAACTCCACACGCAGCCGCCGGGTGTCCACCACCCGGCCGAAGTCGAGGAAGCGCAGCTGCTCCGGTGAGAGGTCGACGATCCGGGCGCAGCGCAGCGCGCGGGCCACCAGGCCCACGGCGGGTCCGGGCATCGGCAACGGCATCCGACCGGCCCTACGGATTGCCTGCGACACCCACAGGACCCCGGCGGCGGCCACGTTGAACACCCCGGGCAGCTTCTCGACGGCGGCCCGCTCCAGCACTGCCAGCGCGTCCTGCTCGTGCAGCAGTTGCACCCGCGCGTCGAAGCCGAGCGCGGTGGGGACGACCGGCAGCGCGAAGTAACGGGTCAGCACGGTCTCGATGCGCGGCCCGATGACGTTCGCGAAGCGCAACACGGTCACGTCGATGTCCGGGCGGCGCCGCCCGAAGCCGCGAAGATAACCCTCGATCTCCGCTGCGTCCTTCGCGTGGCCGCCCGAAGGCATCTCCTTCGGCGTCATCGCCTCGTCGAACAGCGCCGGATCCCGCGAGCTGGACCCGTACACCGCGGTCGTCGAGGTGACGACGACCCGGCGCACCGACGACGCCTGCTGGCATGCCGCGAGCAACTGCATCGTGCCGATCACGTTCATCTCCTTCATCGCCGTCCGACCACCCGAGGAGGTCGGGTCGGCCGACAGCGACGCATGCACCACGGTGTCCACCGAGGCGCGCGAGATGATCTTGGAGATGAGCGGGTTACGGATGTCGGCACACACGAACTCCGCACGACCCATCCGCGTGCACCGGTCCGCGGGCGGCGGGGTGGAGTCCACCCCGAGCACCCGGGTGATCTCGGGGTTCGCGGCGAGGCGGGCGACCAGGTGGCCACCCAGAAAACGGCTGACCCCGGTGACCAGGACGACGGAAGGTGTCAACCGGCAGGCCTCAGAGCTCGTGCCGGTGGGCGGCCCGCCGGCCGCCCCCGCTCACTTGCCGAGCTTGCGGCGCTGCACGCGGGTCTTGCGGAGAAGTTTGCGGTGCTTCTTCTTCGACATCCGCTTGCGGCGCTTCTTGATGACTGAACCCATGCGTCGGTGCCTTTCTGCTGTCCCGAAGCCGGGATGCCGCGCGGATGCGCGTCCGGCCGGACGAGGACTGATCGGCCATCCTACCCGCGGCATCGGATACGGGCGCGGCGGCGTTCACGGACGAGCGGGTGCGCCCGGCCGGGCTGCTCAGCCCGCGTCGAAGTACGCGCTGCGCAGGTAGTCCTCAACGGCACGCTTGGGCACCCGGAAGGAGCGGCCGACCCGGGCTGCCGGCAGGTCGCCACCGTGCACCAACCGGTACACGGTCATCTTGGACACCCGCATCATCGCGGCCACCTCTGCCACGGTGAGGAACTGCACCGCGGTGAGGTTGAGCTGCTCGGGCTGCTCGGACGGCATTCGGCACCGCCTTCCCTGTCGCACCAACCCCTGGGAGGCCGGTGTCACGGCTGAGCGTAGCGGGACCTCTGTGACGCCTTCGACACGGCACTCCACTCTCCCGGAACATCCAGCCGCGCGTCAGGGTGACAGCTCATACAGCGATCGGCCTAACGCGGTTCCGTTGAGGAGCGGCCCAACTGGGCCGAGCGATCGCGCGCGGCCTCGATCGCGTCGATCAGTGCAGCCCGTACCCCATGCCGTTCCAGCTCCCGGATGGCGGCGATCGTGGTGCCCGCCGGGGACGTCACGGCCTCGCGCAGCAACACCGGGTGGTCCTTCGACTCGCGCAACATGTGCGCAGCCCCGAACGCCGACTGGACGATCAGCTCGGCGGCCACCGCGCGCGGGAGCCCGAGCAGGATGCCGGCATCGATCATCGCTTCGACCAGGTAGAAGAAGTACGCGGGCCCGGACCCGGACAGCGCCGTCACCGCGTCCTGCTGGGTCTCGGGCACCCGCACCACGCGGCCGACGGCACCGAGCATCTCCTCGACGGCGCACAGATGCTCCTCGGTGGCATGGGTGCCGGCCGAGACCGCGCTCATCGCCTCACCGACGAGCATCGGCGTGTTCGGCATCACCCGCACCACCGGCGTCCCCTCGGCCAGCGCACCCTCGAAGAGCGCCGTCGGCAGGCCCGCGCACAGCGACACCACCAAGGAGCCGGGCCGCAGTGCGCCCTTGAGCTCGGCCAGCACGGCCGCGATGTCCTGTGGCTTGACCGCCACGACGACGATCTCGGCGGTCCCGGCCGCCCCCGGCAGGTCCGCCGCCGTGATGCCGAGTCGGGCGGTCAGCTCGGCGACGCGCTCCGGATGCCGCTCGGAGAACGTGAGGTCCGCCGGCGTGCGACCGGCGGCGAGCAGCCCAGCCAGCAGCGCCTCGCCGATCTTCCCCGCCCCCAGCACCGCGATCCGTGTCATGGTCGTGACGGTAGCCCGCGCGTGGTCAACGGCCCCCGACCAGGGCCCGCAGGAAGAAGGCCACGTTGGCCGGGCGTTCGGCGAGACGTCGCATGAGATAGCCGTACCACTGCGTCCCGTACGGCACGTACACCCGAACCCGGTACGCGGCATCGACCAGCCGCGCCTGTTCGTCGGGACGGATCCCGTACAGCATCTGGAACTCCACCTCGTCCCGGCTCCGGCCGGTGGTCCGGATCCGATCGCGGACCAGCGCGATCAGGGCCGGGTCGTGGGTGGCGAACATCGGGTAGCCCGGGCCGGCAAGCAACACGTCGGCGCATCGGGCGAAACTGCTCCGGACCTCCGTCCTGCTGGTGAACGCAACCTCCGGCGGTTCGGCATACGCGCCCTTGCACAGTCGGACCCGCGACCCCCGGGTGGCCAGTGCGCGACAGTCGTCCTCCGCGCGCCGCAGCTGGGCCTGCAGCACCGCGCCGACCGAGGGCCACCGGGTGCGCAGCCTGGCGAGCACCCGCAGCGTCGAGTCGGTCATGGTGTGGTCCTCGGCGTCGAGGGTGATGGTGGTGCCCGCGGCCTGCGCCGCCGCACAGATCCGCTCGGCGTTCACCACCGCGAGGTCCTCGTCGATGGCCTGACCCAGCGCACTGAGCTTGACGCTGACCTCGGCCCGGTCGGCCAACCCGGCCGCGGCGAGCGCTGCCAGCAGCTCGGTGTAGGCGTGGACGGCATGGCTGGCATCGGCCGGTTCGGTGGCGTCCTCACCGAGATGGTCGAGGCTGACCCGGCGGCCGAGACCGATGAGCGCGGTGGTGACCCGCACGGCGTCCGCCGTGCCTTCACCGGCCACGAAACGGTCGACCACGGCGCGGGTGGGTGGCGCGGTCACCACCGCGCGTCGCAGCAGGTCGCTGCCCCCGGCAGCCAGGATGACCGACCGCAGCGGGTTCACCAGCACTGGGCGGCCGCCCGGCGCTGGGCCGGGACTACGATCCTCCTGGGCAGCCGGTCCCCGGGCACCGCGGCGGGTTGCAGGTGCAGCCGGGCGAACAACAGCGACTCGGCCAGCAGGGCGGCCCGGTCGTGACGGGTGCGGCACCGCCGGGTGCTGACCTCGACCACCACCACGCCGCCGAAACCGGTGTCGGCCAGCCGCTCGCACACCTCGGCACAGGGCTGGCCACCGCGGCCGGGGACCAGGTGCTCGTCACGCGGGGCACCGCTGCCGTCGGCAAGGTGCAGGTGGACCAGCCCGGCGCCCATCCGGTCCAGCATGGCGAGCGCGTCGGAGCCCGCGGCCGCGGTGTGCGACAGGTCGAGCGTGTAGTGCCGGTGGCCGCCCTCGGTGGGGTCGAAGCCGGGGCGGTAGGGAACGGTGCGTATCCCGCCGCGGGACACCGGGAACATGTTCTCCACCGCGAGCCGGACCCCCGCCTGCTCATCGGCACGGGTGACCTCGCCGTCGAGCTCCGCCGCGTACCGGGGCTGCCAGCGGAAAGCCGGATGCAGCACGACCGTGCGGGCACCGAGCTCGGCCGCAGCGGCCACCGAGCGACGGATCCGGCCGATCGGGTCGGCGCCCCAGACCCGCTGGGTGACCGCGAGGCAGGGCGCATGCACCGCGAGCACCGCCATCCCGTGCCGGTCGGCGAGCCGTCGCACGGCCCGGACGTCCCGGCTCACCGGGTCGGACCACACCATCAGCTCGACGCCGTCGTAGCCCAGCTCGGCCGCCAGCTCGAACGCCGCAGGTGCGGGCTCGGGATAGACCGACGCCGTGGAGAGCGCAACCGGCGGAGCCGGCGAGAGCCGGGCCATCGTCACCGCCCGAGCAGCACGAGGATCGCCGGTGACGCGGTCAGCAGCAGCCCGACCAGCACCGCGAAGGCCGTGGTGCGCAGGTCGTTGTTGCGCAGGAGGGCCCGGACGCCCAGCACCAGAGCCACGGTGACCACCACCGCAGCCGCCACCGCGACCACCGGCAGGTTGAACCACAGGTAGCGGAAGCCGACCCACAGGGCCGCCCCCGCGATCGCGCCGCCGACCCACTGTCCGATCACCGCCGCCCAGCCCGGGGCATCGGACTCCACCCTGGCGGCCTGGCCGCGGCCCAGCCTGCGCCGCGTCGGCTCCTCGTCGGCCGGCTCCTCGTCAGCCGGCTCGGCCGGGTGGTCGCCGTCGTCCGCAGGTGCGCTGCGCGGCGAGCCCTCCTCGTCCTCGTTGTCGGCCGGTGGGGTGCCGAGCACGGTGGCCGAACGGTCCGCGGCGTCCTGGTCCGCATCGTCATCGGTCAGCGGCGGGGCACCGAGCACGGTGGGCGGACCGCCGTCGGTGGCGGCGGCCGCGAGGTAGCTGTCGATCGGTCCGGTGGCATCCTCGACCGGACGGGGCACGAGACGCGGACGCCGCACGCGGATGCGGGGCAACTGCTCGGTCGGGGGCTCGGTCAACACCGGCGACGTCGCGGCCCGCCGGTCCGGCGGGTTACCGGGGGACCCGGACACGAGCGGCGGTGCGGGTGCGGGTGGTGCGGGTGCGGGCGGCACGAACCGGTCGGGCGTTCGCTGTGCCTGGCGTCCGGCGTCCTCGGCGCCCCGTTCGGCCGGCTGATCCGCGGCGTCCGGACCGTCGGCCGCGCGCCGACGTCGCCGACGGCCGGTCGCGCCTTGGCCGCCGTTCTCTGCGAGCAACTCGGCGACCGTGCGCTGGCGAGGCTGGTCGGTCTCTGGACTCATCCGGTACACCGTGCCTCGTAGGACGTCAAGTGTCCAAGGGGTGCGGGCGGGTCCTGCGCCGAGCGGTCCCTCTGGGGCGACCCATCGAGCGTGTCGAGCCGCCGGAGGATCACTCCCTCACGCAACGCCCAGGGGCAGATCTCAAGCTGCCCGACCTTCAACGCCCGCATCGCCGCCTCCGCGACCAGCGCTCCCGCGACGAGCTGGTGCGACCTGCTGGAGCTCACGCCCTCGAGGCCGGCAAGGTCGGCGGACGACATCCGGCTGATGAACGCGACGAGCTGGCGCAACCCGGCGTCGGTGAGGATCCGGCGCACCCGCAGCCCCGCACTCGACGGCGCCGCGCCGGTGAGCCGGGCCAGCGACCGGAACGTCTTGGACGTCCCGACGGCCAGCTCCGGCTCGCCCGTCCGGAGCAGCCGACGGGCCGCCGGGGCCAGGTCGGCATCGAGCTTCTCGCGCAGCGCGGTGATCTCCCGGCGGGCCGGGGGGTCGCCGGTGAACCACTCCCGGGTGAGCCGCCCGGCGCCCAGCGGCAGCGACGCCGCCGCGGCGGGGTGCTCGTCGCGGCCGGCGGCGAGCTCGAGCGAGCCACCACCGATGTCGAGCACGAGCAGCCGGCCCGGCGACCAGCCGTACCAGCGGCGGACCGCGAGGAACGTGTAGTGCGCCTCGTCGTCACCGGGCATCACCTGCAGGGCGACCCCGGTCTCGTCCCGGACCCTGGCCAGCACGGCAGCAGAGTTCGCGGCGTCGCGCAGCGCCGACGTGGCGAAAGCGAGCAGGTCGTCGCAACCCGCTTCGGTGGCTGCGGCCTTCGCCCGGTGCACCGCGCGGACCAAGAGATCGGCGCCGGTGCGGGTCAGCCGTCCGGCAGCGTCGAGGTGCTCGGCGAGACGCAGCTCGTCCTTCTCGGAGGTCATCGGAGTGGGATGTCCGCCACGGTAGGCGTCCACGACGAGTAGGTGAACGGTATTGGATCCGACGTCGAGCACACCAAGGCGCACCCGACCAGCCTACTGCCCCGTGCCGGCGAGGTTACGCGGGTGACCGTCGGGCTAGTCAGGCCTCCGCATGGGCTGCGGCTGCCCCTGTACGCGGCGCGGCCCGCCCTGATGTCGTCCCGCGGGCTGTGGCGGGTCGTCCGGGCGCTGGAGCATCTCCTGATGGACGGGGAGAAGCCCGGCCGTTGTGGCTCGCCAAACGCGGCAATGGCGAGTCCGCGCTGCTCTACCTTCGGCTATGCGAGAAACCTCTGACTACGCAAGGAACGCGACGAGCGGTTCCGCCGTTGGCTCATCGCCGCCGCCACCCTCGCCGGGCCGGGTGTGCTCACCGGGGCTGATGACACTGGCACTCGACGTCCTCGGGGTGGTCACTCTCCGACCGGCGTGGACGTGGTGGAGAGGACGAGGAGATCGCCCGATCAGCTGGCCGCGGGCGCACGTACTGACGCCGGACCTGGTGATCCGGCACGCTGGCCGAGAACCGGGGCGAGCACTGACCAGATCAGCTACGCTGCTCGGATGCCTAGCCCGAGTTTCCGCTGATCATGGTCCCGGTGGTCCCTGTCACGATCTTGGTGCCCAGTGCAGGTTGCACTGACCTGGGGTTTGTCCGGCGTGTTGGGTCGACGGGCGATCCGGGGAGGTGTATTACCCATAATTGTGTCTTCGATCATCAAGAAGCGTCGTGGTGGGAGCACCTACCTGTACGCGGCGACCTCGGCCCGGGTGGAGGGGCAGCCCCGGATTGTGGATCAGGTGTACCTGGGCACCGAGGAAGAGGTGATCGCCCGGTTGACCGGGGGCCCGGGGGGTGACCCGAGCCTGCCCGAGACCGTGCACCGTGGGTTCGGTGACGTCACGGCGGTGTGGGGGATGCTGGCGCGGCTGGACGCGATCGGCGTGATCGACTCGGTGGTGGGGGGTCGGGCGGTGTCCGGTGGGGTGTCGGTGGGCACCTACCTGGGGTTGGCCGCGTTGAACCGGGTCTGTGACCCCCGCTCCAAGCGGGGGTTCGCCGGGTGGTGGGCGAGCACTGCGCTGGGTCGGGTCACCCGGATCAGGGCCGCGGCGCTGGACCACCGCCGGTTCTGGTACGCGATGGACGCGGTCACCGTGGAGCAGCTGGAGCAGATCGAGGCGGCGCTGACCCGGCGGGTGATCGAGGTGTTCGACGTGGACACCCACGCGCTGATCCTGGACATGACCAACTTCGCGACGTTCATCGACTCGGGCAATGACCGGGCGCCGATCGCGCAGCGTGGCAAGGCCAAGCAGAAACGCTACGACCTGCGCATCGTGGGTCTCGGGCTGGTCGCGACCCGCGACGGTGGCATCCCGCTGCTCTCGCGCGCCTACCCGGGCAACAAGGTCGACGTCACCCAGTTCACCGCGATGATCGAGGAGCTGGCCCGGCGCTACACCGGCGCACTGAGCGCCCCGGGCGGGGCCACGCTCACCTTCGACGCCGGCCAGAACTCCGAGCCCAACTTCACCCGCCTCGCCGAGCTGGGCCTGCACTTCGTCGGGTCGGTGCCACCGGGTGAGCATCCCGGCCTGCTCGCCCGCCCCGCCGCCGACCGCGCCGTCGTGCCCGCCTACGCCGAGGAGAACCTGACCGCGTTCGAGACCCGCACGAGGGTGCTGGGCCGGGACCGCCGGGTGATCCTGACCCACTCGGTGGGCCTGCACACCGCCCAGCAGGTCGGGTTCGCCCAGACCTTGGGCAAAGCCGGCACCGCGCTGACCGCGCTGGCCGGGCGGCTGGCCCGCGGCCGGACCCGCAGGCCACGGCCCAAGGTCGAGGCCGAGATCGACACCATCTGCGCTCCCCGCTGGGCGGCCAGGGTGATCACCACCGACCTCACCGGTGACACCCCGGCGTCGATGCGCCTGGACTGGCGCATCGACGAACACGCCCAAGCCGGGCTCGAAGACGAGATCTTCGGCAAACGGATCCTGGTCACCGACCACGACGACTGGCCCCTCGCGCAGGTCTATCGACGCCTACCGCTCCCAGGAGTACCTCGAGGCCGGGTTCCGACAGGCCAAAGACCCCCACGTGGTCTCCTTCGCCCCGATCCGCCACTTCACCGACCACAAGATCCGCGTCCACCTGTTCACCTGCGTGCTCGCCCTGACCATCGCGCACCTGATGCGCCGAGAATGCGCCCGGGCCGGCCTGTCGCTGTCGGTGCCCGCGATGCTCGCCGAGCTCGACGGCATCGGCGAGACCGTCCTGCTCTACCAAGGCGAACGCGGCCGGCCCCGGGCCCGCCACACGATCACCAAGATGACCCCCACCCAGCAGCACCTCTACGAGATCTTCGACCTCGACCGGTATGCCCCCCACCGCTGACATGGGTAATACGCCAAACTGAAGATCGAAAACTGCTGGACCTGCGGAAACCGCAGCCGAACCACAAGATCTTTGGAAACTCGGGCTAGGCGTGAGCAGCGGTTGCCGCGAGACCACCCGTGCAGTGCGGCCTTCCTCGACGAAACCGGCGCGATCCCGCGAGATCGCTTCTTCGCCGTTGGACTCGTCAAGTGCGCGGAACCTGCTCGGCTACTTCGGAGACTTCAGAAGCTACGCGACCAAGCTCACTGGTACAAAAGAGATCAAGTTTTCCGATGTCACCAGCAATTATGTATCACTTTACAAGCAGTTCATAGACGTGTGCCTCGGGCCGGGCGATGTTGAGTTCTTCTGCTTTGTAGCCGACCGGGAAAACGCAGACCCGATCGAGCGGTTCGGGTCTGCGTGGGACGCCTACTCGAAGCTCGCAGAGCAGCTGATCGTGGCAGCGCTACACCCTGAAGAGCTGATGTCATTGATGGCTGACAACTACTCGACACCAGACGCAGTCCTGTTCGAGGAAGAGCTCAAGATGAGAGTCAACCGCCGTGTCCACAGGCTCGGTCTTGTCTCTGTCTGCCGCCTTGACTCGAAGTCGTCAACAGGTTTACAGGCCGTGGATTTATTGACCTCGGCGGTAACGTTTGAATTCCGTGCCGAAGCGGGACTCGCCTCATACAAGAACCCGAAAGGGATACTTGCTGCGCACGTCCGGCAGGCATTGGGGACGCAGTCCTGCCTCGGAGGCTGGCGCAACGGGCAGCATAGTGTCGCCGTCTACAGCCACGGCTCGTGGACCCCGGGCGTGACAGGTTGACTCTACCGCAGTTCGCGGTATAGTGGAGCATGTCGGGTGTGGGCCCCTGGCCTATAGCCCGTGACGTCAGGGACGGCCCGGTCACCGACCGGGCCGTTCCGTCGTCCGTAGATCAGACAGTCCGCACGACTCCCGCAAGGGCTAGAACGGGTGCAGCCGCTTCGACCGGGGTCACATCGACTCGGCCACGCCCACCGCGAGGGCGTCCACACCGTCGTACTGGGTCTGTGGCACCACTACACGTCCGTGTTGCTCGCAGCTGGCGAATCGGCGATCGTCGTGGCCGAACAGCTCGATCACGACGATGCGGGCATGATCTTACGGGTATACGGGCACGTGATGCCGCACGCCGAGGACTGCACCCGCCGAGCGTCGACGAGGCGTGATCGGCGGCCCTTGCCCTGAGAATTCGTAGAGATCTTGAAAGCGGCGTGTCGCGACAGCGAAAAGTGTCCCTGACCTGGGAAAATGCGTGTGTCAAGGACGCAGATCACCCATATCGAGGAGCACTTTTCAGGTGGAGCTTAACGCGTGGTCGAGGGATTTGAGTGTCGAGGTCGGTGGGCACGGTGTGGTGTCGCATGCGGGGTCGGCGGTGCTGCGGCTGCTCGCGGACGGGACCGGGTTGACCGGGGCGTTGTCCGGTGCGCTGCGCCGGGACGGGTTCACCCCGGTGCACGACCGGGGTCGGGTGCTGGTCGACACCGCGGTGTGCATCGCTGATGGTGGTCGGGTGCTGTCGGACCTGGCGACCCTGCGGGACCAGGGCGAGCTGTACGGGTCGGTGGCCTCGGACCCGACGCTGTGGCGGGCGTTGGAGGAGATCGGCGCGGACCAGCGGGAGCAGATCGCGGCGGCCCGGGCGCGGACCCGTGAGCAGGTGTGGGCGCTGATCGAGGCCCGTCACGGCGCCATCCCGGCGTCGCGGGTGGCCGATGTGGACCTGGGGGCGACAGTCGTGATCGGCGATGGACGCCACGATCCTGATCGCACACAGCGACAAGGAGGGCGCGGCGGGCACGTTCAAGGGCACCTGGGGCCATCATCCGCTGACGGCGTGGTGTGACAACACCGGGGAGTCGCTGGCGTTGCGGCTGCGGCCGGGCAACGCCGGGTCCAACACCGCGAGTGACCACATCGAGGTGCTGACCGAGGCGATCGCGCAGGTCCCGGCCCGCTACCGCCGGGACCTGCTGGTCACCGTCGACGGCGCCGGTTCGACCCTGGACCTGATCGGGCACATCACCGCGCTCAACGCCGTGCCCGGCCAGCAGGTGCACTACTCGGTCGGGTTCGACCTGGACCACCGCGGCCGTACCGCGATCGGGAAGGTGCCCGAGTCGGCCTGGCAGCACGTGTGGGACCGCTACGGGGAGCCCCGCGACCTCGACGACGCCGGCACGGTCGAGCTGACCGGGCTGCTGCGCACCTCGGTCGGCGGCGATGTACTGGGCACCTGGCCGCCCGACATGCGGATCGTCTGCCGCCGCGAACGACCGTCCTCGGGGGCGCAGCTGTGCGCGCTGGAGGAGGCCGACGGGTGGCGCTACCAGCTGGTCGCCACCAACACCCCCCGCCGGCAGCCGGCGTTCCTCGAGGCCCGCCACCGCGTCCACGCCCGCGTCGAGGACCGCATCCGCACCGGCAAGGACACCGGCCTGCGCCATCTGCCCTCCACCTCCCTGGAGATCAACAAGGCCTGGTGTGTCGCGGCGGCCATCGCCGCGGACCTGCTGAGCTGGCTGCGGCTGCTGTGCCTGGACGGGCCCCTGGCCCAGGCCGAGCCCAAGACGCTGCGCCACCGGATCCTGCACACCGCGATCCGGCTGGTCCGCGGCCAACGCAAACGGAAGATCAGAATCCCGGAGACCTGGCCCTGGGCCCGCAGGCTCGAGGCCGCGTTCCTCGCCGCGTTCGCCCTGCCCGTCCCGACCTGACCGGTCCGCGAGGACCACCCCCCGACCCGAGGAACCCCCACCGGACGTGGAACCGGCGCCACCCGAGGCGACCATCGGGCCCTCGGCCACGCCCAACATCAGAAACCAAGGTCAGAAACGGAGGCGAAGATCATCACAGCAGGTCCGGGAGGGCAGCCTGCGCACCCAGTGAATGATCAAGGCTTGCGTAAGCTCCACGGTCCATGGACATTCGGATGATCTACACCAGGGACGTCGGGGCTGGTTATTGCGCGGGTGTCAGGCCTCGAACTTGTAGCCCAGCCCGCGCACCGTGACGAGGTGCTTGGGCACCGACGGATCGGACTCGATCTTGGAGCGCAGCCGCTTCACGTGCACGTCGAGGGTCTTGGTGTCACCGACGTAGTCCGCGCCCCACACCCGGTCGATGAGCTGGCCCCGGGTGAGCACCCGGCCGACGTGGCGCAGCAGGTACTCCAGCAGGTCGAACTCCTTGAGCGGCAGCGCGATGTCGTCGCCGCCCACGCTGACCACGTGCCGATCGACGTCCATCCGGACCGGGCCGGCCGCCAGGACGCCGGTCGCCGCGTCGGGCTCCGGGCCGCCCTCTGCACCTCGGCGCAGCACGGCCCTGATCCGGGCGATGAGTTCGCGCGCGGAGTACGGCTTGGTCACGTAGTCGTCGGCGCCGAGCTCCAGGCCGACCACCTTGTCGATCTCGCTGTCCCGGGCCGTCACCATGATTACCGGGACGGCGGAGCGGGCGCGCAGCGCTTTGCACACGTCGGTGCCGCTCATCCCGGGCAGCATGAGGTCGAGCAGCACGATGTCGGCGCCGTTGCGGTCGAACTCCTCCAGCGCTGCGTGACCGGTCGCCGCAACCGCCGTCGTGAACCCCTCCTTGCGCAGCAGGAACGCCAGTGGGTCGGCGAAGGACTCCTCGTCCTCCACGATCAGCACCCTGGTCATCTCATCCTCCGCCTCTCCCGGCCGCCCGGCCGGGGTGGGGACCTCCGACGCCGAGCGCCGGCAGCCGCATGGTGAACGTGGATCCGGTTCCCGGGCTGCTCCACAGCCGGACCTCGCCGCCGTGGTTGGCCAGCACGTGCTTGACAATCGCGAGGCCCAGGCCGGTACCTCCGGTGGCTCGCGACCGCGCCGGGTCGGCCCGGAAGAACCGCTCGAAGACGCGCTCCTGGTGCTCAGGCGCGATACCGATACCGCGGTCGGTCACCGCCACCTCGATCATGTCACCGGACCGCCGGCGGGTCACCGACACCAACGCCTCGCACGGCGAGTAGGCGATCGCGTTCTCCACCAGGTTGGACAGCGCGGTGACCAGCAGCGTGCTGTCGCCGTCGACCTGCAGCCGGGACGGCTCGTCGACGGTGATCTCTATGCCCGCCGACTCGGCGGAGAGCCGGCACCGGGCGAGCGCCTCGCGGATCACCTCGTCGACCTCGACGGTGGCGAGCTCGGGCAGCCGCTCGGCCCCGGTCAACCGGGACAGCGCGATGAGCTCGGTGACCAGGGAACCCAGCCGGTTCGCCTCACGCAGGATCTTGGTACCGAACCGGCGTACCTCCGCGGGGTCGTCGGCGGCGTCGAGTACCGCCTCGGCGAGCAGCCCCACCGCTCCGACCGGCGTCTTGAGCTCGTGGCTGACATTGGCCACGAAGTCGCGCCGGGTGGCCTCGAGACGAACGGCATCGGACGTGTCGGCCGCCTCGACGACGGTGAATCCGTCGCCCAACGGCCGGACGTTGGCCAACACGGCGGCCGGCTGGCGGCCTCGGTACTCGACCGGGGACAGGTCGACCTCCTGGGACACCTCCGCCATCAACACTCGCTGGCAGGTGGCCCACGCACGAGCGTCTGGGCGCCCGTCGCGGACCACGCCGAGGTCGGCCGCCCGCGAGTTGTGCAGTACGACGTCGCCGGTCTCGGCGAGTACCGCCAGCCCGGCACCGGACGAGCCGAAGACGCGCTGCAACAGCTCGGCCATGGTCGGGAGCGGGTCGACACCGGTCCGGTGCACGATCCGCCGGGCGCGGCGGTGGCCCAGCAGGACGCCCACCACCAGGCCGAGCACGAGGGCCAAGGCTACCATCAGCAGGTACGCCGGCGCGGTCACGGCGGCATCGTAGGCAGTTCCAGCCGCCTCACGGCCAGCCCGAACCGCTCGCGGTGCCGCTGGCGACCCTCCAGTGCCTCATATTTCCGCCCCCGTTCATCGCCCGTTCACTCCGGCCGGGCATCGAACGCTCAGCGCCCCTGGCGCGCAACGTCCCTGATCGCCTCGGCCGCCCCAGCCGGGTCGAGATAGGTCCCACCGGGGTTGGTGGGGCGCAGGCTCTCGTCGAGGTCGTAGCGCAGCGGGATCCCGGTGGGAATGTCGAGACCGGCGATGTCGGCGTCGGAGATCGCGTCGAGGTGCTTGACGAGTGCCCGCAGTGAGTTGCCGTGCGCGACGACCAGCACCGTCGCACCGGCGCGCAGGTCCGCGGCGATGTCCGCGTCCCAGTACGGCAGGAACCGGGCGACGACGTCGGCGAGGCATTCGGTGCGCGGGACGCGGTCACCGAGGTCGGCGTAGCGGGGGTCGCCGTCCTGGGCGAGTTTCGATCCGATCTCGATCGGCGGTGGGGCCACATCGTACGACCGGCGCCAGCGCATGAACTGGTCCTCGCCATAGGTTTGCAGGGTCTGCTTCTTGTTCTTGCCCTGCAGCGCGCCGTAGTGCCGCTCGTTGAGCCGCCAGTCGCGGCGGACCGGGATCCAGTGCCGGTCAGCCATGTCCAGCGCGAGGTTGGCCGTCGCGATCGCCCGGCGCAGCAGCGAGGTGTGCACCACGTCGGGTAAAAGGCCCGCCGCACGCATCAGCTCCCCACCGCGCTGGGCCTCCTTCTCCCCCCACTCGGAGAGCGGCACGTCCACCCAACCGGTGAACAGGCTCTCGGCGTTCCACACGCTCTGCCCGTGGCGCAGCAACACCAGTGTTCCCATGCCGGACAGCATGCCAGTCGGGTGGTCGGCGGGCAGCCGGTCGTCCACGTCCACGATCCGGACCGGAACTTGGACCTTCCTCCTACACGGAATACTGTTCAGCTTTCAACGAGTTGCCCGTATTGTTCAGTTGTCCGTGGAGGCCCCGATGCCCGTCCAGCGCCTCAACCACGCCGTCCTCTACGTGCGCGACGTGGAGCGAAGCGCCACCTTCTACACCGAAGCCCTCGGTTTCCGGACCACGATCACCGATCCGGGCAAGGCCGTGTTCCTGCAGGCCGAGGGCTCAACCAATGATCATGACCTCGGGCTGTTCGCGATCAGCTCCGGAGCGGGTGACTCGGAGGCCGGCAGCACCGTCGGGCTCTACCACCTGGCGTGGGAGGTCGACACGCTCGCCGAGCTCGAGCGAATCGCGGACGTGCTGACCGCGCGCGACGCGCTCGTCGGCGCGTCGGACCACGGGACCACGAAGGCCCTCTACGCGAGGGACCCCGATGGCATCGAGTTCGAGGTGAGCTGGCTGGTGCCCGCCGCCCTGCTGCCGCCCGACGTGGAGCCGTCCACCCGGCCGCTCGACCTGGCTGCCGACATCGCCCACTACGGCGCGGAGACCCAAGGTGGGATCGGCGTGTCGGTCCCGATGGGGCAATAGGTCCGGGGCGGCGGGAACCTTCCCCGCCGCCCCGGACCTGCTACGCCTGCTACCGCAGATCAGGCGTTGTTGTCGCTGGTGTTGATCTTGCCGTTGACCCCGTTCGGGAAGAACCCACCCGACTTGACCGACTTCGGGTTGAGATAGACGATGTTGAGCACCGAACCCGCCGACCGGGAGAACGCGATACCGTTCTTGTCCGACGGCACAATGTTCGCATTCCCGTCGGCGTCCACGATACCCTGATCATCATCAGACGGGCCGTCAAGGGAATCCCGCGCATCCGAGATCTTCCCCGCCGGGGCCGACAACCCCTTCTCCAGCAGCACCGTCCGGATCAGGCTCGCGTGATAGGCCTCCACCGCCAGGATACCCGCCGCCGCCGACAGATAGGTCTTGTTCGCCAGCAGCGGCGCCGCACCCTTGTACGCGGTCACCCCCACATCCTCGAAGATGAACGCCGCCAAGAAGAAGCTGTCCTCGTCCTTGAACGGGTCGAACGTCTCCCCCGCCTTGATCAACCCCGCCGCCGTCGCCGCCGCCGAGAACGA
>JBBSGM010000056.1:0-24326 GCA_038254065.1 Mycobacteriales bacterium
ACAGGCTCAAAGGCTTCCGTGCGGTGGCCATGCGCACCGACAAGCGCGAGTTCGTCTTCCGCGGCACCGTCGACGTCGCCTCCATCAAGATCTGGCTCCGCACCCCAACCAAGGAAGATCCACCAGACACGCCCTAGTCCCCGGTCGGGTCGGCGTGGCCTCGCCGGGCTGTCGGTGCCATGCGCCACCGTCCTGGCCCACGCCAACGTAGTCACCCGCATGTCATCGCATGTGAGACACCGCCTGCTGAATATGGGAGCGCACATGAACCACACGCCCGCCCGCGAACGGCTACCGAAACGCCGCTACGGCATCACGCACTCGGTCGAGGTCAACGGCGCCGACGTGTTCATGACCACGAACCGGTTGGAAGACGGGCGGCCCGGCGAGATGTTCGCCAAGTGGGGCAAGGCAGGCTCGACCGCTGGCGGTCTGATGGACGCCTTCTCCATCATGCTGTCCCTCGCACTCCAGTACGGTGTGCCCATCGAGGTGATTGTCTCCAAGCTCAAGGACATGCGGTTCGAGCCCTTTGGCATGACCGACGACCCGGACATCCCCCAGGCAGCCAGCGTCATGGACTGGATCGCCCGTCGCGTCGCCCTGGACTTCCTGCCCGCCGAGAAGCGCGCCGAGCATGGCATCCTCTCCGTAGACGAGGAAGCCCGCCAACTCGCGGACCAGCAGCTGACCGCCGAACCTCGTGCATCGTTGCGCGCAAGTGCACCGGCCTGAGGAAGCGCAGGAACAGTAAGGGTCGGTTCGGCCTGCCGCTGGTCTCGTTGTTGATCGAGGTACGATCGACAGGCCGCTGGTCAGCCGGGGATTTCCGCCGGGTCGGGACTACGACACCGAACAGGCCGGCGATGGGCGGACCAGCGCAGACCGCAGAACGGCCGGCCCGGGCACGTGGTCCGGACCGGCCGTTCTCATCGCGTCCAGTGAGCGCTCACTCCTCGCCGGCACCCGCCATGTCCATCGGCGGGGCGTCGGGGATGATGACGGCCGGCTTCGGCTCACCCCGGAAGGTGAAGCGCGCCTTCTCGTCGCCGGCCCGGGAGCCCTCGGGGGCGTCCGCATCGATGCCCTCGACATCGACGAGAACGATCTGACCGGGCTCCACCTCGCCGAACAAGATCTTCTCCGACAGCTGGTCCTCGATCTCCCGCTGGATCGTCCGGCGCAGCGGTCGGGCGCCCAGCACCGGGTCGAAGCCGCGGCGCGCGAGCAGCCCCTTCGCCGCGGACGTGAGCTCGATGGCCATGTCCTTGTTGGCCAGCGCGCCCTCGACGCGAGTGATCATCAGATCCACCATCGTGATGATCTGCTCCTCGGTGAGCTGGTGGAACACGATGATGTCGTCGATGCGGTTGAGGAACTCCGGGCGGAAGTGCTTCTTCAGCTCGTCGTTGACCTTGTTCTTCATCCGCTCGTAGTTCGACGCCATGTCGTTGCCCTGGGCGAACCCAAGGCCGACCGCCTTGGAGATGTCCTGCGTGCCCAGGTTCGAGGTGAAGATGATGACGGTGTTCTTGAAGTCCACCGTCCGGCCCTGGCCGTCGGTCAGGCGGCCGTCCTCGAGCACCTGCAGGAGGGTGTTGTAGACCTCCTGGTGGGCCTTCTCGATCTCGTCGAACAGCACCACCGAGAACGGCTTGCGGCGCACCTTCTCGGTGAGCTGGCCGCCCTCCTCGTAGCCCACGTACCCGGGAGGGGCACCGAAGAGCCGCGAGGCGGTGTAGCGGTCGTGGAACTCGCCCATGTCGATCTGGATGAGCGCGTCGTCGTCGCCGAACAGGAAGTTCGCCAACGCCTTGGACAGCTCGGTCTTACCCACGCCGGACGGACCGGCGAAGATGAACGAGCCGGACGGACGCTTTGGGTCCTTCAGCCCGGCCCGCGTGCGGCGGATCGCCTTCGCGACGGACTTGACGGCCTCCTCCTGGCCGATGATCCGCTTGTGCAGCTCGTCCTCCATGCGGAGCAGCCGGGTGGTCTCCTCCTCGGTCAGCTTGAACACCGGGATGCCGGTCCAGTTGGCGAGCACCTCGGCGATCTGCTCGTCGTCCACCTCGGCGACGACGTCGAGATCGCCGGACTTCCACTGCTTCTCCCGCTCGGACTTCTGCCCCAGCAGTTGCTTCTCCTGGTCGCGCAGGTGCGCGGCCCGCTCGAAGTCCTGCGCATCGATTGCGGACTCCTTGTCCCGACGGACGCCGGCGATGCGCTCGTCGAACTCGCGCAGGTCCGGCGGTGCGGTCATCCGGCGGATCCGCATCCGGGCGCCGGCCTCGTCGATCAGGTCGATCGCCTTGTCCGGCAGGAAGCGGTCGGAGATGTAGCGGTCGGCCAGGTTGGCCGCGGCGACCAGAGCGGCATCGGTGATCGTGACCCGGTGGTGTGCCTCGTACCGGTCGCGCAGGCCCTTGAGGATCTCGATGGTGTGCGAGACGGTCGGCTCGCCCACCTGGATCGGCTGGAAGCGACGTTCCAGGGCCGGGTCCTTCTCGACGTACTTGCGGTACTCGTCGAGCGTGGTCGCACCAATCGTCTGCAGCTCGCCGCGGGCCAGCATCGGCTTGAGGATGCTGGCGGCGTCGATCGCTCCCTCGGCGGCACCCGCACCCACCAGGGTGTGGAGCTCGTCGATGAACAGGATGATGTCACCGCGGGTGCGGATCTCCTTGAGTACCTTCTTCAGGCGCTCCTCGAAGTCGCCGCGGTAGCGGGACCCGGCGACCAGCGAGCCCAGGTCGAGCGTGTAGAGCTGCTTGTCCTTGAGCGTCTCGGGCACCTCGCCCTTGACGATGTCCTGGGCCAGCCCCTCGACCACGGCGGTCTTGCCGACGCCGGCCTCGCCGATCAGGACGGGGTTGTTCTTGGTCCTCCTGGAGAGGACCTGCATGACCCGCTCGATCTCCTTCTCCCGGCCGATGACCGGGTCCAGCTTGCCCTCGCGGGCCTGCTGGGTGAGGTTGCGACCGAACTGGTCGAGCACCAGCGACGACGAGGGGGTGCCCTCGCCACGTCCGGCGCTCGCCTCGGTGGGTTCCTTGCCCTGGTAGCCCGACAGCAGCTGCAGGACCTGCTGGCGGACCCGGTTGAGGTCGGCACCCAGCTTGACCAACACCTGCGCGGCGACGCCCTCGCCCTCGCGGATCAGCCCGAGCAGGATGTGCTCGGTGCCGATGTAGTTGTGCCCGAGCTGCAGCGCCTCGCGCAGGGACAGCTCGAGGACCTTCTTGGCCCGCGGCGTGAAGGGGATGTGCCCCGACGGCGCCTGCTGTCCCTGACCGATGATTTCCTCGACCTGCTGCCGGACGCCCTCCAGGGCGATCCCCAGCGACTCGAGCGCCTTCGCCGCCACACCCTCGCCCTCGTGGATCAGGCCAAGGAGGATGTGCTCGGTGCCGATGTAGTTGTGGTTGAGCATCCGGGCCTCTTCTTGGGCCAGGACGACAACACGCCTTGCTCGGTCAGTGAACCTCTCGAACATGTGCACTCCTTGCCTGCTGCGCCATACCCCGGCGCGCCCAGCATCCCCATGACACTGCGCCGCGGGCGCTCATACCACTGTATCGGTCGGTCGGGGGGTACCGCCTCCACTGCGCACCAAGCGCACGCGTCCAGACACAACGCTGGTCCACGAGGGGGGATTCCCGCAGGCGCATCGGTACCCGTCCCTCAGCCCTCGACCGCCGGGCCTGCGCGGCCCGCCGCGGTCCGCGCAGCTTCCCGCTCGGCGGCCCTGTCGGCGTGGTAGCCGTCCTCGTCACGGCCCAGCCGCCCGTAGCCGGAGATCGACAGCCGATCCCGCTCCACCACCGGTGCCGGGCCAGTTCGCGGTGGACCGCGTCGAGGTCGAGCGGCTCGGGGTAGTCAACCAGTGGCCCTACCCCGACAGCGGACCTCAGTTCTCCTGATGGTAGGCGTGCAACACCTCGGCCGGGATGCGGCCACGGTCGGAGACCTTCATGCCGCGCTTGCGCGCCCATTCCCGAATCGCCTGGTTCTGCTCCCGGTCGATCGTCGGACGCCGGCTCGGGTTCGAACCAACCGACGGCGCGGCGGGACCCCGGCGCCGACCCGTGGTACGGCGGGCCGCTGCCACGTAGGAGGCCAGTGCGTCCCGCAGCTTTCCGGCATTGCCGCTCGACAGGTCGATCTCGTAGTTCCTCCCGTCGACGCCGAACTCGACGGTCTCGTCGGCCTGCTCGCCGCTGAGGTCGTCGACCAGTCTGATCTCACGGATCTGCGCCACCGCCGCAGCCTCCCCACTAATCGTTGGTTATACAGATGCGGCGACGCCGCTGAATGGAATGCTAACGCAATTGCCGGCAGTCTGTCGAGCGACCGGCCGTTCCCTACCGTGAACAGGAAATCGCCGGGCGGCCGAGGGGTCACTCGGGGCGCACGAGCGGGAACAGAATCGTCTCACGGATGCCGAGCCCGGTGAGGGTCATGAGCAACCGGTCGATACCCATTCCCAGCCCGCCGGTGGGCGGCATTCCGTACTCCATCGCACGCAGGAAGTCCTCGTCGAGCTGCATCGCCTCGACGTCGCCCGCGGCCGCGAGCAGCGACTGCGCATGCAGCCGTTCTCGCTGCTCCACGGGGTCGACGAGCTCCGAGTACGCCGTGGCCACCTCGGTGCCGAACACGATGAGGTCCCATGCCTCGGCCAGCCTCGGGTCGTCGCGATGCGCCCTGGTCAGTGGGCGCACCTCGACCGGGTAGTCACGGACGAATGTCGGCTCCACGAGGGTGTGCTCGACGAGCTTCTCGAATAGCTCCAGGACGATCTCGCCGGCCGACCAGGAATCCTTCAGCTCCACCTCGTGCCCGGCCGCCAACTTTCGGAGATCTTCGACGGAAGTGTCGACTAACACCTCTTGGTCGACGGCCTCGGAGACCGCGCCGTGTAGCGTGACGGAACGCCACGTCCCACTCAAGTCGTACACTGACCCGTCCGGGTGACGGACGGTGGTGGATCCGAACACGGCTCGTACGCATTCCAACACCAACTGTCGGGTCAGTACCGCCATGTCGTCGTAGGTGGCGTAGGCCTGGTATGCCTCCAACATCGCGAATTCGGGCGAGTGGGTCGAGTCGATGCCCTCGTTCCGGAACACCCGGTTCAGCTCGAAGACCCGCTCGATACCGCCCACGACGGCCCGCTTCAGGAACAGTTCCGGAGCGATCCGCAGGTAGAGGTCGGTGTCCAGCGCATTCGACCGGGTGGCGAACGGGCGCGCCGTCGCCCCGCCGTGCAGCAGCTGCAGCATCGGGGTCTCGACCTCGACGAACCCGCGGGCGTCCAGCGCGGAGCGCAACGCGCGGAGCACCGTCGCGCGGGCCCGCACCATCTCGCGGGCCTGCGGCCGCATGATCAGGTCGACGTACCGCTGCCGCACCCGGGTCTCCTCGGACAGCTCGCGGTGGGCCACCGGCAGTGGCCGGACCGCCTTGGACACCATCTGCCAGCGGTCCGCGGCGACCGAGAGCTCGCCGCGCCGGGACGCGACCACCTGACCGTGCACGAGCACGTGGTCACCGAGGTCGACCAGTGCCTTCCAGTCCGCGAGCTGCTCCGCCCCGACGTCGGCGAGGCTGAGCATCGCCTGCAGCTCGGTGCCGTCGCCCTCACGCAGGGTGGCGAAGCAGAGCTTGCCGGTGTTGCGCAGGAAGATCACCCGGCCGACGACGGAAACCTGCTCACCGGTCACGGCGTCCACCGGAAGATCCGGGTACGCCTCCCGGACCTCCCGCAGCATGTGCGAGCGGGCGACCTCGACGGGGTAGGGATCCACACCACGCGCCAGCAGTTCGGCCCGCTTGGCCCGGCGCACCCGGATCTGCTCGGGCAGGTCGTCGCCGGTGGCGGGGCGGGACGGGGTGGTCACGCCGAGAAAGGTTAGCCACCTCGACGCCCGCGGCTCGCGGCGGGACGGGCGCGGGACGGGCGCGGCGACGTACGGTCGGTCCATGCCCGACCCAGCAGGCCCGGATCCACAGCAGGCCGGCGGGGTGCCCACGGCCGGCTCACCCGCTCCCGCTGGGCCGACCACCGGCTCACAAGCTCCTGTGGCGTCGACGACTCGCTCCCGCGCCCGCTCGTTCGGGCGGATCGCCGAGGCATATGCCGCACACCGTCCCGGCTACCCCGATGCCGCGATCGACTGGGCCCTCGCACCGCTGGGCACAGGTCCGGTCCAGGTACTCGACCTCGGAGCCGGCACCGGCAAGCTGACGACGTCGCTGACCGCCCGGCCCGGCCTCAGCGTCGTCGCCGTGGAGCCGGACCCGGAGATGCTCGCCCGCCTGCGCCTCGACGTCCCCGCCGCCACGGCCCTCGAGGGCAGCGCCGAGGCGATCCCGTTGCCCGCAGCCGCCGTCGACGCCGTGCTGGTCGGGCAGGCCTTCCACTGGTTCGACGAGGCGCGCGCCATGCCCGAGATCGCCCGCGTGCTGCGACCCGGCGGGGTGCTCGCCGGGCTCTGGAACGCCGACGACGGGGACGTCGAGTGGGTGGCCGGCTACCACGAGGTCGCGTCCCGGGATCGGCCGGTCCCCGGCATCCCGCAGAGTGGGGACCGGCCCGAGCTGCCCGGACATCCGGCGTTCGGGCGCGGTGAACGGGCGCGGTTCGGGCACCGGATGCGGCTGACCGCCGACGGGCTGATCGAGCTGCTCGGCACCCACTCCTGGGCGCTGGTCAGCGAACCCGCCGACCGGGAGGCGACCTACACCCGGATCCGCGACTACCTCGCCACCCGCGCCGAGGTGACCGGAGCACCGGGTGGGGTGTTCGAGCTTCCGCTGCAGACCGCGGTACTGCGCACGTTGCGCAGATAGACCAGCCGCAGCCCGAGCAGGGTCAGATCGGGCACGAACGCCGCGATCGTCGTCGACTCGCCGTCCATCAGCGGGGCCAACCCACCGGTTGCGAGCACGGTGACCGGGCCGGCCTCCGATCCCAGTTCGGCCAGTATCCGGTGCACCAGCCCGTCGACCTGGCCGGCGAAGCCGTAGAGCACGCCGGACTGCAGGCATTCGACGGTGTTCTTGCCGATCACCGAACGGGGCCGGACGAGCTCGACGGTGCGCAGCGCCGCGGCGCGGGTGGCCAACGCGTCGAGCGAGATCTCGATGCCGGGGGCGAGCGCGCCGCCGATGAACTCGCCGCGCGCGGAGACGACGTCGATGTTGGTCGAGGTGCCGAAGTCGACGACGACGCAGGCGGTGCCGTAAAGCCGGTGCGCGGCGAGCGTGTTCACCACCCGGTCGGCGCCGACCTCGCGGGGATTGTCCACGAGCAGCGGTACCCCGGTACGCACCCCGGGCCCGACGACGAGGGTGGGCAGCTGCCTGCGCCGACCGAGCATCAGCCGCAGCTCACGCAGCAGTGCTGGCACGGTGGAGAGTGCCGCGATCCCGGTCACCGCGGTGGCGTGCTCGCCGAGCAGGCCGCAGATTGCGACCTCCAGCTCGTCGGCTGTCATCCGCGAGTCGGTGTGCATCCGCCAGACCCGAACCAACTCGGGCCGCACCTGCTCCGGCGCGGCCTCGGGATACAGTCCGAGTGCGATCTGGGTGTTGCCTACGTCGATGCAGAGCAACACGCCCGCGTCCCGTTTCTCCTGGTGGGGGTCGCGCCGGACAGCAGGCCGGAACCCGGCGGAGCGTGCCCGGGATCGCTGCCCAGCTCGGCTACCCGGTTGTGCTGGTCGACGAACACGATCCGCGGGTGGTAGGCCGCCACCTCTTCCTCGTCGAGCTGGGCGTAGGAGATGAGGATGACGAGGTCGCCGGGATGCACGAGGTGCGCGGCGGCGCCGTTGATGCCGAGCACGCCGGATCCGCGCTCGCCGGGGATCACGTAGGTCTCGAGCCGGACCCCGTTCGTGATGTCCACGACGGCGACCTGCTCGCCCTCCAGCAGGTCGGCGGCCACCATCAGGTCCTGGTCGACGGTGACCGAGCCGACGTAGTGCAGGTCGGCCTGGGTGACGGTGCCACGGTGGATCTTGGACTTCATCATGGTGCGGAGCATCGGTCCTCCTGGAGCTGCACCGGCACGTTGTCGATCAGGCGGGTGGGGCCCAGCCGGGCCGCCACCAGCAGCCGGGCCCGACCGGTCGCTGGCGCCGGTCCGAGCTGCGGGTCGCGGAGCTGGAGGTACTCCACCTGCAGTGCGGGCTCCCCGGCCAGCACCGCGCGGGCTCTGGCCAACACGACGTCCGCACCCTGGGCCGACACGCCGGCACCCGCGATGAGCGCGCGGTGCAGTGTCGCGGCGCCGGCGCGCTCGCCGGTGGACAGGTAGGCGTTGCGTGAGGACAGTGCCAGTCCGTCGTCCTCGCGGACGGTCGGGACGCCGACCACGGACAGCGGGAAGCCCAGGTCGCGCACCATCCTCTGGATCAGCACGAGCTGCTGGTAGTCCTTCTCCCCGAACAGCGCGACGTCCGGACCGACGATGTGGAAGAGCATCGCGACGACTGTGAGCACGCCTTCGAAGTGCCCCGGCCGGATGCTCCCTTCGAGCTGCTCGCCGAGCGGACCCGGTGTGATGCGGGTCTGCGCGCCGGGCGGGTACAACTGCTCGACGGCGGGGGTGAGGACGAGTTCGACGCCCTCCTCGCGGCAGGCCTCGAGGTCGGCCTCCAGCGAGCGCGGATAGCGCTCCAGGTCCTCGTCCGGACCGAACTGCAGCGGGTTCACGAAGATCGACACCACGGTTACCGTCGCGCCGGGCAGCCGCCGGGCGTGCCGGATCAGCTCGCGGTGCCCCCGGTGCAGCGCACCCATGGTGGGGACGAGCGCGACCCTGCGACCTGCCCCGCGCAGCGCCCGCGTCACCGCGCTGAGGTCGTCCGGACTGCGGTGCGCGGTCAGCCGGCCGGCACGGTAACCGCCGACGGTCCGCGCCGTGGTCATCGGACCTCCCGCAGCGTGACGAACACGTCGTCGACGGCATGGTCGGGCAGCAGGCCGGCGGCACCGGCCCGCCGGGCCGTCCGCCCGGCGAGCAACCGATAGATCTGCGCGAGGTCGGGGTCGACGGCGTCGAGCTCGCGCAGGTGGGTGCGCAGCGTCTCGGTGTCACCGCGGGCGACCGGCCCGGTCAGCGCTCGGTCGCCGTGCCGCAGCGCGTTGTCCAGCGCGGCCGACAGCAGTGGTGCGATCAGCCGCTCGGCGGGGCGGACTCCGGCCCCCTCCAGGAGGTCCGCGCAGTCGCGCACGAGCGTGACCAGGTGGTTCGCCCCGTGCGCCAGCGCGGCGTGGTAGAGCGGCCGGACCGCCGCGGGTACCCGGACCGGCTCGGCGGCCATCTCGACGACCAGCGCCTCGCCGACGCTCCAGGCCGCCTCGTCGTCGGTCGCAGCGGTGACCCCGACGCAGCACGACCGCAACCGCTCGACATCCTCGGACCGACCGGTGAAGGTCATGACGGGGTGCAGGGCGAGAGGGAGGACCCCGTGCTCGACGGCCGGGTCCAGCACTGCGACGCCGTGGGCACCCGAGGTGTGGATGACGATCTGCCCCGGCCGGAAGCAGCCGGCGACGGCGAGCCCGCGGACCAGACCGGGCAGAACGTCGTCGGGGACGGCGAGCAGCGCGAGGTCGGCGCACCGCACGACCTCGTCGGGGGGCAGCAGCGCGACGCCGGGGAGCAGTGCCTCGGCTCTGTGCAGCGACGCCCGGGAGACCCCTGCGGTGGCGACGACACGGTGTCCGGTGGCCGCCAGAGCCGCCCCGAGAACCGACCCGACGCGACCGGCGGAGACCACTCCGACGGCGAGCCGGGCAGGCCGGCCTGCACTCATCACGCGCTCCTTGCTCGTTCCAGTCCCGTGACGGGTACCGGACGAGGCTCGACGACTGGCTGGCGACGCGAGCACAGGTTAGCCGCGGTCGGGGACCGCGGCGTGGGGGCGTGACCGGGTTCACCTGGTGGGGGCGCCGAGCTTGCACCTGACCCTCCCGGTGATCGCCGTCCCGGAGGCGCCGACCGCGGCGGGCGCGGTCGCGAGTGGCGAGGTGTCGATCATGGGCGGCGGTGCCACGGCACGTAGTCCGGCGGCCCAGCGGGCGGCGGCGGGCGCCAGCCGGGTGGCTGCTGCTGACGCCAGGCCGCAGCCAGCGCGTCGGGCCTGCCCACCGCCCTGGCCCGCGCCATCGTCAACGAGTGCAGCATCTCGTCCTGCCGTTGCCGTCCGCTGTCCCCGACCGCACCGCGGGACATCCGGCTGCGCAGGAAAGCGAGCTCGGTCACGGCGGCCTGGTAGTCGGCCACCGCTGCGGCGGCGGCCCGTCCCGACCGCTGCCGGACCGCGGCACGCCATCCCCGGCGGCCGGCCATGCTGGCGAGCAACTGCACCTCGCTCGGGGCTATCCACCCTGCCCGGGCGAACAAAGGCAGCTGGTCGGCCACCACCTTCTGCTCCCGACGTCGCTGCCACACCACCACCCCGACCATGGCCACGAACAGCGGGACCATCACGAACCCGTACACGCCGATGAACGCGGTACCGCCGAACAACGCCGCCGAGGCGTTCCACACGGCGTGCAGCAGCACCGCCAGCAGGTAGCCGGCCAGCACCGCGAGCACCCGGACCACGCCGCTGCGGCGCACCGCGGCGATGCCGGCGCCGATGCCCGTCATCGCGGTGAACAGCGGGTGCGCGAACGGTGAGAACACCCCGCGCAGCAGCAACACGGCCAGTACTCCGCTGCTCTGCCCGACCATCCCGTCCTCGGCGAAGGCACGTCCTATGTAGACGATATTCTCGGTGAACGCGAAGCCGGCCGCGACCAGCCCGGCGTACACGATGCCGTCGACGATGCCGTCGAACTCACCTCGGCGCCACACCAGCAGTCCCACCAGGAACGAACCTTTCACCGCCTCCTCGACGAAGGGGGCGATCACGGTGGCGGCCAGCACGTCGCCGGTGCCGCGACCGAGCAGTTGGTCGGCGGCGAGCGCGGCACTGCTGTTGATCAGTAATGCGGACAGCGCCGCAACGCATGCCCCCCACAGGAACGCGACGAGCAGCAACCGCGGTGGTTCGGGCTCCCAGCGGTCCACCCACAGGAACGCCGCGACCACCGGGCCGACCGGGACGAGTGCACACAGCGCACCGACCACGACCGGTCCCAGCCCGACCGAACGGCCGACCAGGCCGAGGACGATCAACCCACAGACTCCGAGCACGACCAGGCCGACCACCGGCGCGAGCACGCCGCGGCGTTGCCGGGTCCTGGTCGACATCGGGAACGACTGCACCATGTCCGGGGAGCCTACGGGCGACCACCGCCGCACGCTCGCCGTTCAGTGCGCTGCGCCGTTCAGTGCGCTGCGCCGTCGCGCGGGCCGCGGTCTTCTTCGTCGGGCGCGCGGCAGCACCATTGCAACCACAGCGCACCGGCGACCAGCCCGAGCGAGCAGACCAGCCCGAGCGTGGCCGCCGCGGTATCGCCCGCCGCGGCCGCGATCTCCCTGCTGACCGGAAGCACATAACCCAGCAGTCCGGCCCACAGCCCGGCCACCACGGCGCCCCCGCGGGCCGACGCCTGCGCCACCAGCACGGCACGTGCCGCGACGAGCGGCTGCACCGGCCTGCTGCCGGGACGGCGCAGGATCCGGGCCCGCAGCACATTCCCGGCGATCGCCTCGGCCGACCCGAGCACCCCGAGGGTGACCCCGGCGGGCAGCGGGAACGCCGGCAGCGAAGCATAGCTGATCCGGACCAGGAGGTAGGCCGCCGCGGCGGCCACCGCGGCGGTGACGAGCAGGTCGCGGACCCGGGTCGGAGTCATCGCCGGACAGTGAGGCTGAGGTCGCTGCGAGGCCGGATGCTCGCCGGCTCCGCGGGGGGAAACGCGTCGAGCAGCGCGCGGACCGATCCGTACCCGGGCAGCTGCGCGTCCGGGTCGACATCGAGCCAGGGCACCAGCACAGTCGCCCGCCCTGCGGTCCCGGGATGTGGCAGGAGCAGCTCGGGATCGTCGCTGTGCACGTCGTCCACCGTCACCACGTCGACGTCCAGGGTGCGCGGGCCCCAGCGATGGGTGCGGACCCGACCCGCCGCCTCCTCCAGCCGTTGCCCGCGACGCAACCAGCCCCAGGCATCGGTCGCCGGATCGTCGACGACGACCACCGCGTTGAGGAAGTCGTCCTGCTCGACCCCGCCCCACGGCTCGGTCTCATAGACCGGTGAGACGGCGACCAGCACGTCGACGAGGTCCGCAACGGCGAGACGCAGGTACCCGTACCGGTCGCCGAGGTTCGAGCCGAGGGAGAGCACGGCGCGGCTCATCGCGGGACCGCCGGCCGGCGGACCGCACGAACAGCCCGACACGGTCGCACAGCTGCCCCGACTCGCGGGGTCATGGGCGGCGGCCCGGGGCGCCGCGGCGGGAGGGGCGGGAGCGGTGGGCGGTGGTGGCGACGTCGGCGAACGCGAGCGGGATCGGGGCCTGTGGTTTGTGCACGGTCACCGCTACGGCGTGCAGCCGTTCGTCGGCCATCAGGTCGTCGGCGATCCGGGCCGCGACCGTCTCGATGAGGCGGCACGGCTCGCCGCCGACGACGGCCGCGGCGTGCCGGGCGAGCGCGCCGTAGTCGAGGGTGTCGGCGAGGTCGTCGGAGGCGGCGGCCGCGCTGAGGTCGAGCCACACCGTCACGTCGACGACGAAGTCCTGGCCGTCGCGGCGCTCGTGGTCGAACACGCCGTGGTGGCCGCGCACCCGCAGACCGTGCAGCGCGATGCGGTCGGTCATGGCGCCGGCCCGCCCGGTGCCGGCCCGGCGCGGACCGGCGACGCGCCGAGACGCCAGGCGGTGCTCACCGCGACGGCGTCCATCGACGAGGCCACGTCGTGTACCCGCACCCCCCAGGCACCGGCGTGCGCAGCCAGCGCGGTGACGGCGGCGGTGGCGACCTCGCGGCCGGCCGGCGGGCGGCCAGTGCCGTCGGACTCGGCCAGCAGGTGTCCGAGGAACCGCTTGCGCGACGCGCCGACCAGCACCGGGAAACCCAGCGCGACGAGCACGTCGAGCCGGTGCAGCAAGGCCCAGTTGTGTCCGGCGGTCTTGGCGAACCCGAGCCCGGGGTCGAGCACGATCCGTTCCGGGTCGACCCCGGCCAGCACCGCGGCGTCGGCCCTGGTGACCAGCTCCGCGCGCACCTCGCCGACCACGTCCTGGTAGCTCGCGAGCTCGGCCATCCGGTCACTGTGCCCGCGCCAGTGCATCAGGATCCACGGCAGCACCGCGTCGGCGACCACGGCGGCCATCCGCGGGTCGGCGAGCCCGCCGGAGACGTCGTTCACGACCACGGCGCCCGCTGCCACGGCGGCCTCGGCCACGGCCGCCCTGGTCGTGTCGACGCTGACCCGGACCCCCTCGGCGACCAGGTCGCGGACCACCGGCACCACCCGGTCCCGCTCGACCTCTGCGGGCACCCGCTGCGCGCCGGGGCGGGTGGACTCCCCGCCGACATCGACGTAGTCGGCGCCGGCGTCGCGCATGGCGATCCCGTGCGCGACGGCATGCTCCCGGTCCAGGTAGCGACCGCCATCGGAGAACGAGTCCGGGGTGACGTTGAGGATGCCCAGCACGGCGCAGCGCCCGAGAATCGGCAGGTCGTACCGCTTCGCCACCGGTCAGCCGCTTCGGATCAGCGACAGCGCCTCGGCCCGCGACGTCGGTGAACTCTGGAACAACCCCCGGACCGCCGACGTCGTGGTCCGCGAGCCGGGCTTGCGGACCCCGCGCATCGCCATGCAGAGATGCTCGGCGTCGATCACCACGATGACCCCGCGCGGGTCGAGCTTGCGCACCAGCGCGTCGGCCACCTGACCGGTGAGGCGCTCCTGCACCTGCGGGCGGCGCGCGTAGTTCTCCACCACCCGAGCGATCTTGGAGAGACCGGTGACCCGGCCTGCGGTGTTCGGGATGTAACCGACGTGCGCGAGGCCGTGGAACGTGACCAGATGGTGTTCACAGGTCGAGAACAGCGGGATGTCCTTGACCAGGATCAACTCCTGGTGGTGCTCGTCGAAGGTCCTGTCGAGCACCGCATCAGGGTCCAGGTAGAGCCCGGCGAAGATCTCCTCGTACGCCCGGGCCACCCGGGCCGGGGTGTCCCGCAGACCCGCCCGGTCCGGGTCCTCACCGCACGCGAGGAGAAGCTCCCGGATCGCCGCCTCGGCGCGTGGCCGGTCGACACCTCGGCGTCCATTGGCCGCCGCCGCGGCGATCCCATGAACGTCGGTGCTCAGTTCCCGCCACCCTGGTTCGGACCCGGCCCGGTCCCGTCGCCATGGTTCGGACCCGGCCCGGGCCCACGGCCGTCCCGCTCGTCGGCCCACCTGCGCCGGTGCTCACCACCGTCGTGGGGTTCCCCGTCGTAGTGGTGCCGCGGGGCACCCGCATCGGGCTGCGGCTGACCACGGCCCGCGGACTGCTGCGGGTCAGGCTGCCACTGCGGCGGCGGCCAGTTCTGGCCGGCCGCTGTGGTCGCGGGCCGCCAACCCGGCGGTGCCCCGTAGTTCGGCTGCACGGAATGGGGTGGGGAGTCGGGCTGGCCGTACTGCGCGGCCGGGCCGTGCTGCGGCGACCACGGCCCTTGCCCGGGGCCGCCGTTCCAGCTGCGCTCGGCGACCGGATCGTGGGGCCCCGGGAACGCCGCGGTCGGGAAGGGAGGTTGACCCTGGCCGCCGGGCGCCCCGCCGTTCGGCCCGGGATGCGGGACCGGCCCACCGTTGGGTCCGGGCACGGGCAGACCGTAACCGACACCGCCGCCACCGGGGTAGGACCCCACCGGGGTGGGCGCGCGGTCCGGCCCGGCGTGCGGCGGCCACGGCTCGCCGCGCTCCCTGGCCCGCTCCACCGGAGTGAGGATGGGCGGCTTGTCCGACGGGGTGCGCCCACCGAAGTCGTTGAACGCGGTGATCCGGGGACGCTTCTCCACCCGGCCGAAGATCCGCTCCAGGTCGGTGCGGGTGAGCGTCTCCTTCTCGAGGAGCTCGAACACCAGGTCGTCGAGGACGTCGCGGTAGGTGTTGAGGATCTCCCAGGCCTCGGTGTGGGAGGCCTCGATGAGCGCGCGCACCTCCTCGTCGATCTCGTGCGCCACCTCGAGGGAGTAGTCGGCCTGGTTGCCCATCGACCGGCCAAGGAACGGGTCGCCGTGGTCCTGCCCGTAGCGGACCGCACCGAGGCGGGCGCTCATCCCGTACTCGGTGACCATCGCGCGCGCGATCTTGGTCGCCTGGTCGATGTCGGACGACGCGCCGGTGGTCGGCTCGTGGAAGACGAGCTCCTCGGCAGAGCGCCCGCCCATCGCGAACACCAGACGGGCGATCATCTCGGAACGGGTCATCAGGCCCTTGTCGTCCTCGGGGACGACCAGGGCGTGTCCGCCCGTGCGCCCGCGGGGCAGGATCGTCAGCTTGTAGACCGGCTCGAGGTCGGGCATCGCCCAGGCCGCGAGCGCGTGCCCGCCCTCGTGGTAGGCGGTGATCTTCTTCTCCTGCTCGGAGATGATCTTCGACTTGCGCCGGGGGCCGCCGACCACGCGGTCCACGGCTTCCTCCAGCGCGGCCGCGGTGATCAGCGTGCCGTGCTCGCGGGCGGTCAGCAGGGCGCCCTCGTTGATGACGTTGGCCAGGTCCGCCCCGGACATGCCGACCGTCCGCTTGGCCAGCGAGTCCAGGTCGGCGTCGGGGGCGAGCGGCTTGCCCTTGGAGTGCACCCGCAGGATCGCGCGCCGGCCCGCCAGGTCGGGAGCGCCGACCGGGATCTGCCGGTCGAACCGGCCCGGCCGCAGCAGCGCCGGATCGAGGATGTCGGGCCGGTTGGTGGCCGCGATCAGGATGATGCCGCCGCGCGCGTCGAACCCGTCCATCTCCACGAGCAGCTGGTTCAGCGTCTGCTCGCGCTCGTCGTGCCCGCCACCGAGGCCGGCCCCGCGCTGGCGGCCGACCGCGTCGATCTCGTCGACGAAGATGATGCACGGGGAGTTCTGCTTGGCCTGCTCGAAAAGGTCGCGCACCCGGGAGGCACCGACACCGACGAACATCTCGACGAAATCGGACCCGGAGATCGTGTAGAACGGCACCCCGGCCTCACCTGCGACGGCGCGCGCCAGCAGGGTCTTGCCGGTGCCGGGCGGCCCGTAGAGCAGGACCCCTTTGGGGATCTTGGCGCCGAGCGCCTGGTAGCGACTGGGGTTCTGCAGGAAGTCCTTGATCTCCTCCAGCTCCTCGACGGCCTCGTCCGCACCGGCCACGTCACCGAACGTCGTCTTCGGGTGGTCCTTGGTCAGCTGCTTGGCCTTCGACTTGCCGAAGGACATCACCCGGTTTCCGCCGCCCTGGGCGTTGTTCATCATCCAGAACAGGATGAGCAGCACCAGGCCGAGTGGGAGCAGGTAGATCAGCATCGTGACCAGGAAGGAGTCCTGGTGTACCGCCGTGTTGAAGCTCGGCTTGTTCGCCGCACCCTGCAGCGCGGACAGGATCTTGTCACTGACCCCCGCCGGGTACTGCGCGATGAGCTGGCTGGATCCGTCGACCGGGGTGTTCAGGGTGAGCCGGAGCCGCTGCTCCTTGTCCTCGATCAGGGCGTCCTTGACGTTGCCCTTGTCGATCTGGGTGAGCGCGGTCGAGGTCGAGACCGGGGTGTAACCGCGGGTGTCGTCGAACAACACGCTGAACGTGAAGTAGACCAGAATCGCGAGGAGGACCCAGATCACCGGGTTGCGGAGCAGGCGCTTGCGGTCCATGCAGCTTCGGCCTGGCGGCCTTCACCCTTCCTGCGAGAGACTCGGACGGCGACCCATCACGATGCGCACGCCGGCCCCGAGTTCGCCAGGATAGCCGCCCGGCGCGGAACCCGCGCTGCGGCTCCGGTGGGGCGCTCGCCACGATGGATACTTCTCAGTCGAACGCACGGGTCCGCGACGGTGTTCCCCGGTCCCCGACAGCGGTCCTCGACATCGCTCCGCACCAGCCGCCACGTCACCGCCACTTCCCGGCAGGACCAGCTCCCAGGGGGTATCGCCCGGCACCGGTGGTCGTTGAGCCACCGGACGAGTGACGACTCGGGGCGGAGCACCCTCCGCCCGCGGTGGCGGGAGAGACACAGATGAGCAGAACGTCCGGAGTTCGGCTGCGGCGTGGCGTGGTGGCCGCCGCCACCCTCGCCGTGGTGACGGTCGGGGCCTTCGCCCTACCCGCCACCGCCACCGCGCAGCCGACGCCCGCGGCGCCCGTCGCCGCCCGCATGTGGGCGCCCTTCTCGAGCGCGACCATCCACCCCGGGGTGACCACGACCACGGCGGGCTCCGGGACCTGCACCAGCAACTTCATCTACACCAGCGGCTCGCGGGTGTTCATCGGCCAGGCCGCGCACTGCTCGGGCACCGGGGCGGCCACCGACACCAACGGCTGCGACTCCGGCACCCTGCCGCTCGGCACCAAGGTCGAGATCGAGGGCGCGAGCGCACCGGGAACGCTGGTCTACAGCTCGTGGGTGGCGATGCAGGCCCGCGGTGAGACCAATCCCGACACCTGCATGTTCAACGATCTCGGGCTCGTCGAGCTCGACCCGGCCGACGTCGCCAAGGTGAACCCGTCGCTGCCCTTCTTCGGCGGGCCCACCGGCATCAACACCGAGGGGCTGCCCGCGGAGGCCAAGGTCCTGTCCTACGGCAACTCGCCGCTGCGCGGGGGGATCAGCGCGCTCGCCCCGAAGACCGGTGTCAGCACCGGTGACCAGGGTGGCGGGTTCGGCCACGAGGTCTACACCGCCAGCCCCGGGGTGCCCGGCGACTCGGGCAGTGGGTTCCTCGACGACCGGGGCCGGGCCGTCGGCATCCTGTCCACCCTGAACCTGGCGCCGCTGCCGGGCAGCAACACACTGGCCGACGTCGGCCGCGCACTGGCCTACGCGAACGCGAACGGCAACCTCGGCACCATCGCGCTCGTCCCCGGCACCGAGCCGTTCACCTCGGCGCTCCCGGCCTGACCAGCTCCGTCCTCACGCGTAGACGCTGGGGTCGAGCGTGCCGATGTAGGGCAGGTCGCGGTAGCGCTCGGCGTAGTCGAGCCCGTAGCCGACGACGAACTCGTCGGAAATGTCGAAGCCCACGTAGCGCATCGGCACGCCGGCCTGCACCGCGTCGGGCTTGCGCAGCAGCGTGCACACCTCGAGCGAGGCGGGCCGGCGTGACTCCAGGTTCTTGAGCAGCCAGGACAGCGTCAGCCCCGAGTCGATGATGTCCTCGACGATCAGGACGTGCCGGCCCGAGATGTCGCGTTCGAGGTCCTTGAGGATCCGGACCACCCCCGACGACGACGTGGCCGACCCGTAGGAGCTCACCACCATGAACTCCAGCTGCACCGGCAGCGGCAGCGCACGGGCGAGGTCGGTCATGAACATCACCGCACCCTTGAGCACCCCGACCAGGAGCAGGTCCGAGTCGCGGCCACGCCCGACGCACGTGTCGGCGTAGTCGCGCCCGACGAGCTCGGCCAGCTCCGCCGTCCGGTCCCGGATCTGCTGCTCGGTGACCAGCACGGACGCGATGTCACCGTCGTACACAGATGTCCCTGTCGGCTATGTCCCCAGGCGGGTCACCGTCGTGCATCGGGAGTCCTCCTCGGGCGGGGCCCGTGGGCCAGGGGATCAGCGCCGGCGGCGCACGCCGGCAGAAGGTCGTCGCATCCGGCGCAGGAGCAGCCTTTCATGCTCGCGGAACAGGTCCAACCCGCCGGGCAGGGCCACCGCCCCCTGCCCGTGCCAGCGGCCGACGAGACCGTCGGCCCGGCGCAGGTGCCCGTCGGTGAGCTCGGTCACACCGGAGGCGAGCAGCCAGCCACGCAGCGCACGGCGGCGCACCGCGGGCGGGGCGGGGGCCAGCCGGGACACGGCCAGCCCCGGCTCGGCGTCGTCGCGGGCCACGGCGAGCAGCTCCGTCGCCCACCCGTCGAGCGCGTCCCCGTCCTCGCGCAGCTGCGCCGCCGTCCGGGCCAGCGCGCCTGCGACGCCACCCGCCAGCACCTCCTCCAGCAGCGGCAGCACCTCGTGGCGCAGCCGGACCCGGGTGAACCGCGGGTCGGCGTTGTGCGGGTCGTCCCAGACCGGCAGGTTCAGTGCGGCGCAGGCCGCGGCGGTGACCGTGCGACGCACCCCGAGCAGCGGACGCAGCCAGGGCGCATCCCAGGTCCGCATCCCGGCGATGGAGCGGGCCCCGGAGCCCCGGCCGAACCCGAGCAGCACGGTCTCGGCCTGGTCGTCGAGCGTATGTCCGAGCAGGACCGGTGACGCGGGGTGCGGGCGGGCCGCCGCGAGCGCGACGTAGCGGGCCCGCCGGGCACCCGCCTCGACCCCGCCGGAGCAGTCGACGGTCACCGGGTGCACCTGGGCCGGGATCGCGCGGTCCGCGAGCAGGCTCACGAGGTCGCTCGACCGCTGCGCGGACCCGGCCTGCAGCCCGTGGTCGATGACGGCAGCGCACACCCGGCCGGGCCGCTCGGCAGCCGCGGCGACGAGCAGGGCGAGCGAGTCCGCGCCACCGGAGCATCCGACGAGCAGCGGGGCACCGGGTTCCGCGCCAGGCCACGCGGCGAGGGCGGCCCGGACCGCGCTGCGGACCTCGGCGACAGCACTCACCGGCTCACCCTGGCACGGACCCGCTCGCGGCCGGCACCGAGCGTGCGCTGGTTGCTGTCCGCGCGACCATGAGTGCACGCTCGGCCGGGGTCCTCACCCCATCCGGCGCAGCCAGCGGGCCGGGTCTTCGAGCTCGGCGCGGGTGGGCACCGTCGCCGGCGAGGTCCACACCCGGTTGAATCCGTCCATCCCCACCTGGTGGACCACGGCACCGGTGAAGGCGGATCCGATGGCGTACTGCCGCACCTTGGCCTCCACCCCGAGCAGTGCGCGCAGCAGCCGGTCGAGCAAGCCGCCACCGCGACGGCGCGCGGTGAACCGGTGCCGGATCGTCGCAACACTCGGCACGACCAACGGACCGGCGGCATCCATCACGTGGTCGGCGTGTCCCTCCAGCAGCGTGGTCAGGGCCAGCAACCGGTCGAGCACCGCCCGTTGCTCGGGTCCCTGCAACAGCTCGACGAGGGCGAGCGAGTCGGCACCGGACTCCCGCATCCCGCGCAGCACCTCGGGCAGCCTCTGCACCAACCCGCCCGCGGACCGCTCCGAGATCGACAGGAACCGGCCGATCTCGGCCGCGAAATGCTCGCGCAGCCAGGGCACGGCGGTGAACTGCAACCGGTGGGTGGCTTCGTGCAGGCAGACCCACAGCCCGAAGTCCCTGGCGGGAACGTCGAGGGCGCGCTGGGCGAGGTGCACGTTCGGTGCGACCAGCAACAGCCGACCCCCACCTCCCGGACCGCCGAACGGGTCGTACTGGCCGAGCACCCGGCCGCCCAGATAGCCCAGCACGCTGCCGACCTGCAGGGCGGCGGTCGTGCCGGCGACGGCGCGGGCGACCCGTGGGGTCGGGGGCAGCCGGGCTCCCGAGGTGAGCGCGGCCATCCCGTCGACGGCGCCCCGCGCCCACGTCGGCCGGTCGACGACGTCGGCCGGCAGCAGCGGCAGACCCGCTCCGAGCCCGGTCACGTCGCGGACGTGGCCCTCGGCGACCGCGGCGTCGCAGCGCAGCCGGTCGACCAGCTCGACCGCCTCCGCCCGGTCCACCGGCGGCCCTGAGGGCACGAGCCGGGCAGCCGTGCGGCGGGCCAACTCCCAGTTGATCGGAAGGCCGAGTGCCTCCCCGTCGGGTCGGGTCTCGAGGGCGGTCTCATTGCTCGGTACCTGCTGCTGCACCCGACCCACGCTACGCACCCGCAGCCGGTTGGGGGGCGCTCCGCCCATGACGCCGACGACCATGCGTCGGTCGGCGGGGCCCGGCCGGCTCGTGCGTCAGCGGCAGCCGCAGCGGCTCAGAGCTGCCGCGATGGCGTCCAACCGGGGCCGGACGGTCGCAGGCGAGCGTCCGTTGGAGATCAGCGCGAAGACCAGCAGCCTGCCGTCCGCGTTGGTGACCACCCCGGCCAGGCTGCTCACCCCGGTGAGGGTACCGGTCTTGGCCCGCACGACGCCGCGACCGTCGGCCGAGGCGCCTGCGTCGAACCGGTCCTCGAGCGTGCCGTCGCCACCCGCGACCGGCAGGCCGGTGAGGATCGGCCGGAGGAAGTCGGTGTCCCGGGGTCCCTGCGCGGGGGTGGCAGCCACCGCGAGCAGCGCGCCCAGCAGCCGGGGTCGCACTCGATCGGCGGTGGACAGCCCGCTGCCGTCGACCAGCACGGTCCCGGACGGGTCGAAACCGGCCTGCGACAGCGCGGCCTGCACCTCGGTGGCCGCCCCGGTGAACGACGGGTCGCCGTCCTTGGCAACCGCGACCTCCCGGGCCAACGACTCGGCAAGGACGTTGTCCGACGTGGTCAGCAGGTGCTCGACGAGGGCGGCGACGGGCGCCGACACGACGGTACCGAGCGTCCTGGCGTCCGGGGCGGCCTTGGCCGGCGCCACCGAGTCCGGGTCGGCACCCAGCTGCTTCGCCAGCGCGCGGCCGGCCGCCTGCGCCGGATCGGAGGTCCGCGGACCGTCCTGGAGTGTCGGGTCCCGGCGTCCGCCGTCGAGCATCAGCGAGACGATCGGGGCGACGGACCCACCAGGAACGTCAGCGGACAGCCAGCCCTGGGCGAGGGTCGGGCCGGTGTAGCGGCTGGTGTCGATGAGCACCGTGGTGATCTTCTGCCCGGGCCGGGCCTTCTTGACCTGGTCGGCGAGGTCGGTGAGCCGGGCCGGGTTCGGGTACACCGAGTTGCTGCCCGCCGGCAGCGCGGTCAACGTCGGATCCCCGCCACCGACGAGGACGACCGAGCCGGGCGTCGGGCCCGCCACCACCGTGGTGGCGAGCCGATGCGTGGGGTCGAGCGTGAGCAGCGCGGCCGCCGTGGTGAGCAGCTTCACCGTCGAACCCGCCGCCAGGGCCCGTTCGGGTGACCGTTGCCACAGCGGCGCCCCGGTCGCCGGGTCGACGACGAGGCCGGCGAAGTCCCCGACGGCGTTGACGCCGACGAGCGCATCGAGCACACCGGCGAGCCCGGCGTTGGTGGGCCGCGGGGCGTCCGCGCGAAGCGGGCCCAGCACGGGTGCCAGGGCGGGCAGCTCCGCGCCGGGCCGCCGCTCGGCGCTGCGCCCCAGGTCGGTGACCAGCGCCGGGGCGGACAGCGCCACCGCGCCACCGGTTGCTCCGACCAGCACGAGCACGACGAGGAACACCACCAGGCGCCGCAGACCGCGCCCGGGGACGCGCAGCGCGCCGCGGATCCGCCGCCCGAAACCCACCCGCGCCTCCCGCTCGCCACTCGGCGACCACGCCCCCGAAGGGGGCGCGCTCGGATGCGGTCCCCCACACCGGGAGGCACCGGAGCAGGCCGATCGACCTGCGTCGGCCCATCTCAGCCCGTTCCCGACAACAGGAGCAACGACCAGTGGACTTCGACGTCACCATCGAGATTCCCAAGGGTGGCCGGAACAAGTATGAGTGGGACCACGAGACCGGTCGTATCCGGCTCGACCGGACGCTGTTCACCGCCACCCAGTACCCGGCGACTACGGGTTCATCGAGGGCACCCTCGGGGAGGACGGCGACCCGCTCGACGCCCTGGTGCTCGTCGGAGAGCCCACTTTCCCCGGCTGCCTGATCCGGTCCCGCCCGATCGGCATGTTCCGGATGAAGGACGAGAAGCGACGTTGGAACCGGGCAAGAGCGCAGAGGGCGCCGCCACCACCCTGACCCGCCACCCGTCAGGGCCGGGCCGGGTGTGCCGCGGCCGTGACGGCTGCGATCCGGTCGGCGGGTTGCATCGCGATGGCCCGTGTCCGGTGGTTCTCGAACTCGGTGCTGAAGCGGCCGAGCAGGCTGATCAGCTCACGCCGGTCGGACGCCGGCCAGCCCGTCAGCATCTCGGCGATCGTCGCGTTGCGGATGCGGCGGTTCTCCTCGAAGGCCCGCCGACCCTCGGGAGTGGCGGCGAGCAGGGTCGCGCGGCCGTCCTCGGGATCAGCGGTGCGCTCGACGAGGCCGAGCCGCACCAGGTGACCGACCTGCCTGCTCACCGTCGACGGGTCGGAGTGCACGGCCTCGGCCAGCACGCTGGACCGGCGTGGCCCGTCCTTCACCAGGTGCACCAGCAGGTGATACGCGGCGCGTTCGACCGCGTCCGGATGCTCGACCTGGTACTGCGCGTACGCCCGCTCGAACAACCGGATCAGCCGGACGAGCTCGGTGCCGAGCTGGTCGGCCGCGGCGAGCTCCTCAGCAGAGGGCACGGGCATCGCCTCTCGTCGGGCGGGGCATTCTCGGCGCTCGTCCATTATGTCCCGACCCCGGTCACCGACCTAGGAAGCTCGGTCCGACAAGTCGGTAAGATCGAGTCAAGTTTGGTGCTCGCGGGTCGGATCCGATGGGCGTAGCGTTCGTCCTGCCTCTCCACAGCGCAACGACAGCGCATCTGACCTGCACACACGCACTTCGCGTCAAGGTCACCCGGTAGACGGTGGAGTGGGCGGCGGAGAACAGTTCCTCGAGTTCGCCGATGACATCGGGCAGCCGAACAGGGGCGCACCTGCGGCACTGGGCGTGCGTTGGACCGGGTGCGCGGGCCGTGGCGGACCGAGGAGTTCGAGGCGATCTGGACCGCGGCACATAGCGGTGGGCCCGGGGCCTTGGGATCGCCCTTCACGTCGTGGGACAGGCGGGGACGCGTTCCCGGTCCCGGGTCCTCCACTCCCGGCGACGCCTCAAGACCGTCAAAGACGCCGTCCTGGGCTTCCTCGTCCTCGTGCTGCTCATCGGAGTCCTGATCGGCTTTCTCATCGGACGCACCTTCGGCCGCCGCCCCTGACACGAGGTCCACAGCTCCGCGGTCACGACCGCGAGTAACGGTAACCGGTGCAAGGCTGAAGCGATCAGTGTGGCGCGATGTCGTCTACATCGGAGAGTCAGAAACCGACTCCGCCGAAGCGGCGATGCAGGCCCAGGTCCGGGCTGGCGAAGCGTTATCCGACCGATCTCACCGACGCGCAGTGGGCGTTGATCGAACCGCTGCTACCCCCGCCGGCTACCGGTGGCCGCCCGGAGAAGCACCCGCGCCGGGAGATAGTGAACGCGATCTTGTACCTGGATCGGGCCGGGTGTGCCTGGCGGCTGCTGCCCCGCTGTTTCCCACCCTGGGAGACCGTCTACTGGCACTGGGCCCGCTGGAAGAACGACGCCACCA
>JBBSGM010000057.1:0-24217 GCA_038254065.1 Mycobacteriales bacterium
CGAGTTGCCGAAGCTGGCGTAGAGTTGCGTGATTGTCGAGCGCGAGAGGATTCGACTACGGCGCGGCCTATCGCTCATCCTCATATTATCGCACACTGTCATTGCCGAGCGCGTTCGCGTACAAATCGGGTACAAACGGCAACGCCCAACGACGCCCACCGTCGACCGACGACACCAGACCTTCCCGCAGGTCAGCGCCTGTCCTGACTCCCGATACGCTGGTCGGCGTTCTCCCAGCGGCGCTACATCTCCAAACGCCGTGTGATCGGGCTACGCCAGGTCGACGAGATGGCGCTCCGAGCCCCCCCGTGGTGGGAGAAGAGCGGACAAGCCCCCCACCCCCTATTCGTCAATCATTCGTCAGGACACCCACCAGCAGCACCAAACGACGGTGATCAGCGAGGGACGTTCACACAGCTCAGCACCCACTCGCTGGCATCGGTGCTGGTAGGCGTCCTGCCCCGATTCGTTCATCCTGAACCAGCCCGGCATGCTCGACGGGCTGCTCGCGGAGCATGTCGACGACGGCACCGGGCACTGCCGGGTGTGCGCACTGGGCGGGCAGAAAGGCTTCCAGCGCTGGCCGTGCAACGTCCGCGCGGCGGTCGACGTCGCAGCCGAGCACCGGGCCGGCCACAGGTGATCACCCACGCCCCGGGCCGGACCGCTCCGGACCTCGCATGGTGGCTGCGTCGACTGCCATTCGCCAGAGGTGTCACAGAGTGCGGCGTGACGTGGCATCTGCGAGGACCCCAGTGCGCGTGCGAGGGGGTGAGCGGTGCAGCGAGGCGATAGTCTTCGGGTCTGGAGGTGGGCGGGTGGTGGGTAGATCCGAACGGGGACGGGACCGCCGCCGTCCACCGCTGGCGTCGATCGGCAGCGACCCCGACTACCGGTTCACCCTGGCCAACGAACGCACCTTCCTGGCCTGGTTGCGGACCGGTCTCGGGTTGGTCGCCGGCGGGGTCGCACTGGCCAGCCTGGTCCCCGAGTTCGGGCCGCGGGTGTTCCGGACCGCCCTCACGGTCCTGCTGCTCGTGCTCGCGCTCGTCGTGACGGCGGGCAGCTACCTGCGGTGGGAGCGCGCCGAGCGGGCCCTGCGGGAGAAGCGCTCGCTCCCGACCGGCGTGCTGCCGCGGCTGCTCGTGAGCGGGCTCGTCGTCGTGATCCTGGGTGTCGCGGCGCTGGCCGTCCTGGAGCTGATCCGGCAATGAAGGACACGGCGCTGCTGGACGCCGGGGCACAGGCCGAACGCACCGCGTTGGCCTGGCAGCGCACCGGGCTGTCCGCGCTCGGGGTCGGTGCGTTGCTCGTGCACGCGGAGTCGGGAACCGACCCGATCCCCGGTGTGCTCCTCATGGCCGCCGGCGCGATGGCCGCGGCGGTGCTCGCCCCACTGCGGTACCGACGGGTGCTGTACTCGCTGCGGTCGCAACGCTCCCCCGTCGCACCGCGCACCACGGCGGCGCTCGCCATGCTGGTCTGCGTCGTCGTCGCGGTGGCGGCCGCGTCGTTGGTGCTCCGATGAGCCCGGCCCCTGACACCGGCGCCGGGCCCGCGGTGTCGACGGGCGGGCCGGTCGCCGAGCTGGGTGATCCCGAACGGGAGAACGCGCTGCTGCTGGCCATCATCGAGGCGGTGTCCACCGGCCCCGGTGTCGAGCCGCTGGCCGCGGCGGTGGCCCGCCTGATCACCGCGGCGACGGCCACCGACGTCTGCTTCGTCCACGTCCTGGACGACGCCGGGCGTTCGCTCGCCCTGGCCGGCGCGACCCCGCCGTTCGACGCCCACGTCGGCGAGATCGTGCTGGGAATCGGGACCGGGGTGACGGGGTGGGTCGCGAGCCGCGGGCAGCCGGTGGTCATCGCCGAGCACAAGGAGGCGGACCCGCGCTATGTGCCGATCCCGGCGCTGCGTGGTCGAGAGTTCACGTCCATGTGCTCGGTGCCGATGACGACCGAGGCAGCCGGGCTGGTGGGCGTCCTCAATGTGCACACCAGGCGGCGGCGCGACTTCACCGAGCGTGATGTCCGGTTGCTCACCGGAATCGGACGCCTCGTTGCGGGGGCGCTGCACTCCGCGCGGCTGCACCGCCGACTCGCGGCCAGGGAGCAGGCCCAGGAGCGGTTCACCGAGCACGTCATCGCCGCCCAGGAGACGGAGCGCCGCCGCGTCGCGGGTGACATCCACGACGGCATCTCCCAGCGCCTGGTCAGCCTGTCCTACCATCTCGACGCGGCGAGCCGCGCACTGGCCGAGGATCCCGCGGAGGTGGGCAGCCAGCTCGCCCTGGCCCGTGAGCTCAACGGGTTGGCCCTCGACGAGGCGCGGGTGGCGATCGGCGGTCTGCGCCCACCCGTACTCGACGACCTCGGGCTCGCCGGTGGGCTGGCCAGCCTGGCCCGGAGCGCACCTGGTCTCGCCGTCACCGTCGACGTGGCCGAGGCCCGGCTCCCCGAGCATGTGGAGATCGCGCTCTACCGCATCGCCCAGGAGTCCCTGCAGAACGTGGTCAAGCACGCCGGCGCCTCGGCCGTGCTCCTGCACTACTCGGTCGGCGCGGCCGGTGCGCGCCTGCTGGTGACCGACGACGGTGCCGGCTTCGACCCGGTGGCCCGACGGTCCGCGGACAGCTACGGCCTGGTCAGCATGCGGGAACGGGCCGAGCTGGTGGGAGGCTTCCTCGACATCCGGTCCCGCTTCGGGGCGGGTACCTCGATCGTGGTGACGGTGCCGGACCTCGGGCGGTAGACCTCAGCGGTGCAGGGTCCACCCCGGCTGCCCACGGAGGTGGGTGAGCAGCAGCTCGGTGGTGGCGGTCGGCCGCGGGTTGGTCACCACGTGCCATGGGCGCTGCAGCGGGGTGTCCGGCACCGCCAGCTCGATGAGCGAACCTGCGCGGAGCTGCGCCGCCACCGACTGCCGCGACACCAGCGTGACCCCGAGGCCGGCCACCGCGGCCGCCACCGCGGCACCGTGCGACCCGAGCGTCAGCAGCGACGGGTGCGCGTCGAGCGCGGACAGCACGGCGAGGCAGGTGGCTCGGGTCCCCGAGCCCGGCTCGCGGAGCAGCCAGGTGGCCGAGTACGGGGTGAAGGGCGTGGCAGCGGTGTGGGCAGTGGTGGCTCCCACCACGACCAGCGTGTTCGGGCAGGTGGCGCGGACCGCGGCGAGCATCTCGTCGGGCGGCCGCCCGGCCACCACCACGTCCACGTCATGGCGGGACAGCAGCGGCCACACCTCGTCCCGCGGCCGGACCTCGAGCCGCAGCTCGATGTCGGGGTGCTGGGCGCGGAAGGACGCGAGCAGGCCCGGGACGACATGCTCACCCGCCGTGGTCACGGCGGCCAGCCGGACCCGGCCATGCTCGGGGTCGGCCTCGGCGCGCGCGGCGGCGACCGCCTCGTCGTGCAGCCCGAGGATCCGACGGGCGTAGTCGGCGTAGCGCTCTCCGGCCGGGGTCAACGCCACCCCGCGCCCGTCGCGGGCCACCAGCGCCACGCCGATCTCGTGCGATAGCGCAGTCACCGCGGCCGAGACCGTCGACTCGGTCACGACCAGCGCCCGGGCGGCCTCGCGCACCGAACCGAGATCGGCCAGCCGGACGAACGAACGCAGCCGGGTGATCGTGGTCACCCGGGAAGTATGACCGGGTGACCACGAACCGGTCAGCCGGCGGGCTGCTCCGCGGCGTACTCGGCGGCCTGCGGACCGTCGTCCGCGCCAAGGACACCGCCGGAGAAGACCCTGCTGCCGCTCAGGTCGGCCCGCTCGAAGGTGGTCAGCTCGGCGCGACCGACCCTCGTGTCGGGCTGTTCGAGCAACCGGCGGGCCTGCCGCAGCCGGGCCCGCTCGACCGCGTTGCGGACGCTGCGGCCACCCGCGAACCAGGGTTGCTCGATCCGCTTCTCCAGGTACTGCCGCAGCGTCTGCTGCGCCTCGTCGGAGAACCGGTAGCCCAGCTGGTCGGCCATCCGCAGGCCGATCTGCTCGAGCTCGGGAACGGTGAAGTCGGGGAAGGTGATGTGGTGGGCGATCCGCGAGCTCATCCCCGGGTTGGCCCTGAAGAACGTGTTCATCCGGTCGGCGTAGCCGGCCAGGATCACCACGAGGTCGTCGCGGTTGTTCTCCATGATCTGCAGCAGGATCTCGATCGACTCCTGCCCGTAGTCGCGCTCGTTCTCCGCGCGGTACAGGTAGTAGGCCTCGTCGATGAACAGGACCCCGCCCATCGCCCGCTTGATGACCTCGCGGGTCTTGGGCGCGGTGTGCCCGACGTACTGCCCCACCAGGTCGTCGCGGGTGACCGTGACCAGGTGCCCGCGGCGCAGGTAGCCGAGCTGGCGGAGCAGGTCCGACATCCGCAGCGCGACGGTCGTCTTGCCGGTGCCGGGGCTGCCGGTGAAGGACATGTGCAGGTTCGGCTGCGGAGTGGCGATGCCGAACCGGGCCCGGGTGCGGTCGACCAGCAGCAGTGCCGCCAGCTCCGCGATCCGCGCCTTGACCGGCGCCAGGCCGACCAGGTCGCGGTCCAGCTCGGCCAGCACGTCGTCCACCCCGGTCTCTTGGCGGACCTCGGCCAGGTCGACCTTCGCGTCGGGCGGCAGCACGTCCGTCGCGGCCGGGTCCTGCTCGTCGTCAGAGCCTTCGGCTTTGGACGACATCGCAAAACCCTGCCGCGACGAGGCGCCGTTGGGCGAGGTCACGGTCGGGCGTAACGTTCGCCGACCGGACGCTCGGTGGCGTAGGAGTGCGTGGTGTAGCGGATGCTGCGGTCCGCGCCCTCCTGCCGGTCGAGCCGGAACCCGGGCTCGTGCGCCGGGCGCTGCACGATGAACGACAGCATCGTGGTCTGCCGGCCCAGCGTCGCGTCGTAGGCGTTGAGCTTGATGTAGTGGTCGGGATGCGCGCTGCGGCAGGCGTTGACCTCGAGCAGGACGCCGGCTGCGTCGCTCAGGTCGAACATCGGCAGCGCCCACATCTCCCAGTAGGTGTTGCGCGGGTGCGGGTCGTCGGTGTACTCCACCGACAGCGGCCAGCCGTTCTCCAGGCAGTACTGGATCTGCGCGCTGATCTCGTCGTCGGTGAAGTCGGGCAGGTAGGAGAAGGTCCCCTGGGTGATGCGCACGGTGTCGCCGTCCTCTCAGGCGTTCGTCGGCGTCGCGACGACGTCGGGGGTGTCGGTCGACTCGTAGTTGAACGTGATGTCGCCCCAGGTCGCCAGCGCGACGTCGAGCGCCCGGTTCTTCTTCGCCATCGCCTTGAGGATGTCCTCGCCCTCGGCCATGAAGTCCCGGCCCTCGTTGCGCGCCTTGATCATCACCTCGGCGGCCACCCGGTTCGCCTCGGCGCCCGCGGAGATCCCCATCGGGTGCCCGATCGTGCCGCCGCCGAACTGGAGCACGACGTCCTCACCGAGGTAGTGCAGCAGCTGGTGCATCTGGCCGGCGTGGATCCCGCCCGAGGCCACCGGCATGACGCCGGGCATCAACGCCCAGTCCTGGTCGAAGTACAGGCCCTTCACCGGGTCGGCCGCGACCTTGTTCAGACGCAGCGTGTCGTAGTACCCGGCCACCATGTTCGGGTCGCCCTCCAGCTTGCCGACCACGGTACCGGCGTGGATGTGGTCCACCCCGGCGAGTCGCATCCACTTGGCGATCACCCGGAAGCTCACGCCGTGGGTCTTCTGCCGGGTGTAGGTGCCGTGCCCGGCCCGGTGCAGGTGCAGGATCATGCCGTTGCGCCGCGCCCAGTTGCTCATCGACTGGATCGCGGTGTAGCCGACCGTCAGGTCGATCATGACGATGACCGAGCCGAGCGAGGCGGCGAAGTCGGCCCGCTCGTACATCTGCTCCATCGTGCCGGCGGTGACGTTGAGGTAGTGCCCCTTGATCTCACCGGTCTCGGCCTGGGCGCGGTTGACCGCCTCCATGCAGAACAGGTACCGGTCGCGCCACCGCATGAACGGCTGGCTGTTGATGTTCTCGTCGTCCTTGGTGAAGTCAAGCCCACCGCGCAGGGCCTCGTAGACCACCCGTCCGTAGTTACGCGCCGAGAGCCCCAGCTTCGGCTTCGTCGTCGCCCCCAGCAGCGGGCGGCCGTACTTGCCCAGGTACTCGCGCTCCATCACGATGCCGTGCGCCGGGCCGGCGAAGGTCTTCACGTAGGAGAACGGGATCCGCATGTCCTCCAGCCGCAACGCCTTGAGCGCCTTGAACCCGAACACGTTGCCGATGATCGAGCTCGTGAGGTTGGCGATCGAGCCCTCTTCGAACAGGTCCTGCGCGTAGGCGATCCAGGCGATGAACTCCCCCGGCCGGCCCGGCACGGCGTCGACCTTGTAGCACTTGGCCTGGTAGTGCTCGTGTGCGGTCAGGCGGTCGGTCCACACCACGGTCCAGGTCGCGGTGCTCGACTCCCCCGCGACCGCAGCACCCGCCTCCTCCGGCGGCACCCCCTCCTGGGGGGTGATCCGGAACGCGCACAGCACGTCCGTGTCCTTCGGAATATAGTCCGGTTCCCAGTAACCCATCTCGGCGTAGGGGATCACGCCCGCGCTCCAGCGATCAGCCATGTACTGAGAGTGCCGGTTCATACCTCATATGTCTATCAAGACTTCACCTCCAACTCTTCGTGGTTCTACGAAACCTGGGCTTTCGCCACGCCGCGCTGGGCGCTGATCCGCCGCTCACCGACTTGTTCCCCCGCTGTCGACATCGATTCGAGCCCGCGCGTGGCTCGATCGATGACAGGCGCCTGGTGCATCCGTTCGGCGATCAAGGAGGAAACGTCGCCTCATGCCGCGATCATGGGGCGATCGTCGTGAGTTGATCTCGGAAAGCGACATTCTGCCCATGATCGGCGGACCCTGTGACGATCGGCCCGTGATCGACAGGCCGCTGGCCGGACGACGACAACGTGCCTGCACGCAGGGCCGATGGTCGGCGCCGACCCGGTTGGGCTTCCCCGCCGAGCAGGCTCCCCCTCCGGTTCCACCCCCCGGGGGGAGGAGCGTCCTGGTCGTCCGGCTAAGGTCGAGCGATGGCTGCTGCCCAGACCCGCCCCACCGAACGACTCCACGATGCCGCTGCCACGATGGTCGCCGGTCGCCGCGGAATCCTGGCCGCCGACGAGAGCATCGGCACGATGAACACCCGGCTGGCGAAGGTCGACGTCGAGGCGACCGAGGAGAACCGGCGCGCCTACCGGGAGATGCTCGTCACCACCCCCGACCTCGCCACCGGCATCAGCGGCGTGATCCTGTGCGAGGAGACTTTCCGCCAGCGGTTGGCCGACGGCCGCACCTTCCCGCAGGCACTGACCGAGTTCGGCATCCTCCCGGGCATCAAGGTCGACGCCGGCGCCAAACCGCTGCCCGGCGCTCCCGGCGAGACCGTGACCGAGGGACTCGACGGGCTCGGGCCGCGGTTGGCCGAGTTCGCCGAGCTGGGCGCCCGATTCGCCAAGTGGCGGGCGGTCATCACGATCGGCTCGGACACGCCGAGCGAGTGGGCGCTGCAGGCCAACGCGCACGCCCTCGCTCGTTACGCGGTGGCCTGCCAGGAGGCGGGTATCGTGCCGATCGTCGAGCCGGAGGTCCTGATGGACGGTGGGCACGGGCTGTCCCGGTGCGCCGAGGTCACCACCACGACGCTGCAGCTGGTCTTCCGGGCGCTGGCCGCCGCCGGGGTCGATCTCGCGGGCACCGTGCTGAAGCCCAACATGGTGGTACCCGGTGCCGGGTCCGCCGAGGCGCGCAACCCCGAGGAGATCGCCGCCGCCACCGTGGACGTCCTGTGCACCTGCGCACCGGATGACCTCGCCGGGGTGGCGTTCCTCTCCGGCGGCCAGGGGCCCGTTGCCGCGACCGAGAACCTCGCAGCCATGCAACAGCTCACCACCCCGTGGCCGTTGACCTTCTCCTTCGGCAGAGCGCTGGTCGAACCGGCGCTGAACGCCTGGCGCGGCGCGGTCGACCGCGTTGCGGACGGCCAGGCTGCGCTCGCCGGCCATGTGGAGCAGAATGCAGCCGTGCTGCGGGACCGGACCACGGCCGGGATCGCCTGAGCTGCGCACGGTTCTACCAGGCCGGCTTCACCTTGCCCGCGGGCGCTAGAATGCGGGTTGCGGCCCGGATGTGCGCCTTCGAGCCGCGTGACCATCGTTCCGGCAGCGAGAATCTCAGTCGGACAGCGTGGCATGTACAGGATGTGACAATGAGTCGTCGTTGTTGGCAGTGATACTGGCGCCTGCAGCAGCCCTTATGCTGCTGGTGACGTCGGGATGTGCAGGGCGATCGGTGGGTGTGCTCATCGCGCGGTCGCGGCGGCGGGGGTCACGGCGGTGAGTCGGTGGTAGAGGTGTTCGTAGCGGCTCATCGACTGCGCGTGGCTGTGCTCCTCGGCGGTGAGCCGGGCGGCTCGGGCGAAACGGGCGCGCAGGGTGGGGTTCTTGAGGACGGTCAGCAGCGCGGTGGCGAGGACGTCGACGGCGCCGGGGGGATAGAGCAGCCCGTTGCGGCCGGGGCGCACGAGGTGGGGCAAGGCCATGGCGTTGGCCGCGACGACGGGTTTGCCGCTGGCCAGGGCTTCCAGGGTGACCAGGCTCTGCAGCTCCGCGCGGCCGGGCATCGCGAAGACGTCTGCCGCGGCGTAGACCCGGGGCAGCACGTGCTCGGGGACGTAGCCCAGGAAGTGGACCCGGTGAGTGACCCCGAGCGCGGCGGCGCGGCGGCCCAACCCGTCGCGGTTGTTCCCGACGCCGGCGATGACCAGCTGTGCGTCGAGGCGGGCGCGCACCCGGGGTAGGGCGTCGATGAGCTCGCCGAGGTGTCTTTCCTCGTCGAGGCGGCCCACGAACGCGATGGTGGGCAGGTCGGGCAACCCGAACAGCCCGGGGACGCGGCGGCCTTCGTCGGTCACGGTGAACCGATCCAGGTCGATCCCGCAGGAGATCGCGGTGATCGGCGTGCGCAGGCCCTGGTCGACGATCAGCCGCGCCGCCGTGGGGGTCGGGGTGGTGACGTGCTCAGCCCGGTCGAAGATCCGCACGAAGTCCACCCAGGCGGCGCGGGTCAGCCCGCGGCGCAGCCCGGCCGGGAGGTGGAGGTAGCCGAGCAGGTTCTCGGGCATGAAGTGGTTGGTGGCCACCAGGGATGCTGAGCCGGAACGTCGGATGCGCCAACGCGGGCATCGAGGGTAGCCGGTGCACCCGCACCCCGAGATGGTCAGCGGAGATCGCCGGCAGGCCGGCGCTGTGCGCGGGGCAGGCGACGTGGACGTCGTGGCCCCGGTCGGCCAGCCCGGCTGCGAGTTGTCGGGCGAGGTGTGAGGCACCGTTGACATCAGGCGGGTAGGTGTCCGCACCGATGAGGATCCGCAACCGGATCCCATCGGGTTCGCGCCGCAGGTCCTCAACAGGGTCCGCGATAGCCGCGGACGTCGTGATGGTGGTGGCGGCGGACGTCATCGAAAGGCTCCTTCGGAGCGGGAGAGGGTAGACTGGGTCGGCGGCGTCGGCGGGGCCACGGACGCGCGGGTTCGGGGCGGGCCGGGGGTGGCCCGGGCCAGGGTGATCACCCCGGCTCCGGCGGTGACCGCACACAACCCGGCCAGCACCGACCCGGTGGCCCCGCCGGAGAAGGACTCCCCGAGCATGACGATCCCGACCAGCGAGGCGATCAGCGGATCGGTGAGGGTGAGCGTCCCCAGCGGGCCGCCCAGTCCGCCGTCGCGGTAGGCGGTCTGGGCCAGCAGCAGACCGGCTGCGGCGAAGACCGCCACCGAGGCTGCGGTGAGCCAGAGCAGCCCCGCCGGCACCCTCCCGAAGCTCGCGGTGACGACCCGGACCAGCGCCGAGGTCAGCCCGAAAGCGATGCCCGAACCCACCGCCAGCAGTGTCGCTCGCAGCCAGGGCCGTGCGCAGCGGGTCGCGGCGAGGGCGAAGCCGGCGACGACGAACGCGGCCGCGGCGATCAGCACGACGGTGGGGAAACTACCGAGAATCGGTGGCGGGACCTGGTGCGGGGCGAAGGCCATCAGCCCGGCCAGCCCGACCGTGACCAGCGCGGCACCGGCCCATTCCCGGGCGGTGGTGACCCGCCCGGCCAGCCGCGCACCCAGCGGCAGGGCGAAGACCAGGGCGCCGGCTCCGATCGGCTGCACCAGGGTGAGCGGACCGAACCCGAGCGCGATGACGTGCAACCCCGACCCGAGGATCGTCGCCGCGACGCCGAGCAACCAGCGCGGCTGACGGGCCAGGCGTACCAGCAGTCGGGGGGACAAGGTGGCGTCCCCGTGGGTCGCGGCGGCGACGTGCTCCTGCAGCGCCGCCGCGACGGCGTAGCAGCACGCCGAGGCAAGGGCGAGTCCTACGGCCACCATCGCCGTCAACGGCCTCTGCCTCCCTGTATGTTGCGCTCGCTCGTCCTGACCCTACACCTACGCCGCGTAGGAGATTATCGTGGCGGTACCCATGGGTATGAACGAACGGAGAACAGGTGCCCGCGATCGCGGCCGATCGGCCCGACCCCGGACGCCGCACGCCCCGCACCCGCTCTGCGCTACTTGCCGCCATCGTGGTGGCGTTCACCGGGGTGGTCACTCAGCTGTTGCGCGGCGGTGCGCTCGACGGCCCCGACCGGGCTGCGTCAGGCTTGGCACGAGGCCAGCAGCAGGGATGGTTGCACGACCTGATGACCGCGGTGTCGATCATGGGTGGCACCACGGCCGCCGCCGCGCTGCTGCTGTCGATGGCGGCGGTGCTGTCCGTCCGGTCGCAGCGGTGGGCACCACTGCGCAGCGCGGTCGTCGCGATGGTGCTGCTCGCCGTGGTCGTCACGGCGGGCAAGGGTTTCGTCGGGCCCGGGGCGGCCCGGATCGTGGATGTCGGGAATTTTCAGGGCCCGTCGTTCCCGTGCGGGCCGGTCACCACCGCGGTGGTGGCCGGCGGCGTGGCCGTGCTGCTGTTACGCGGCCGCATCGGTCCGATGCTCCACCGCGCGGTGTGCGCGCTGGTTCCGGTGGTCGCGGTCGCGGTCGGGATGTCCCAGATCTACCTGGGCCGCCACCGGCTCAGCGACGTACTCGCCAGTGGGGTCTTGGGCGTCATGCTGCTCGCAGTGGTTGTCGTGGTCGGTCACCGGTGGCGCCGTGCAGCCGGTGAGAGTGGGCGATCCTGGCCGCATCGCGCTCACCGCTGACGACGGTCCACACCCCGAGGGAACCCCTGCGATGCTCGGCGCCTTGGCCGAGTTGGGCTGAACGGCGACGTTCTTTCATGCTCGCCACCTCGGTCGTCGTCGCCGTCACTGGTGCGTGCCCGTGCTGGGTTCGACCTCCACAGGGAAGGAGTTGACCCCCCGCCGATGTAGACGGCGAGCACTGCGGGTCTCAGCCGAACGGTGCGGCGGGGCCGAACAACAGCATGGCCGCGGCGCCGGCGGTGACGCCGAGGATCAGCAGCGCGACGGGTGCGACCCCCCGCCACGCGGCGACGCCGATCGCGGCGGCACCGACCAGCAGCACCGGGGACACCGCGACGAGCGGCCGGGCGAGGCTGAGCAGCACCACTCCGAGCAAGCCGATCGCGGCGGCGCCGGCGTAGCGACCGAACACCGCGAACCAGGCCGAGCCCGACAGCCGGGTCACCACGCTCGCGGCACCGGCGGCCAGCACCACCGGGGCGGCGAACACGGCGGTGGTGGCTACCGCGGCGCCGGACAGCCCAGCGACGCGGTAGCCGACGAAGGTGGCCAGGATGAGCACCGGTCCGGGGGTGGCGTAGGCCAGCCCGACGGCGGTGCCGAACGTGGCGGGGCTCAGCCAGTGCTGTTGAGCGACGGCGAGCCGCTCGACCAGCGGAAGCGCGGCCTGACCGCCGCCGAAGGCCACCAACCCGACCAGCAGAAACCCGCCGGCAAGCGCGAGCAACTCACTCACGTCTCACCCTCGGCCCCGTCCTCGGACGGTCCGCTGCGGCGGCGCCGGGCCCACCACACGATCACTGCGCCCAGCCCGGCGGCGCCCACCACGACCGCGGCGTTGACGACCAGCCCAGCACCCAGCGCGCCCACCGCGACGGCAGCGGTGGACCGGGATCGGGCTTCGCTTCGCAGCAGCCGCACCGTGGTGGCAGCCAGGACACCGACGACGGCGACCTGCAGCCCCAGCAGCGCACCGCGTACCACGCCACGTCGGGCAACGCGGCAGTCCCCGCAGCGGCAGCGGTCATGACCAGCACCGCGGGGGTGAGGAACGCGACGGTGGCCGCCACTGCCCCGGCGGGGCCGCGCAGCCGCCACCCGAGGTAGGTCACCACCTGTACCACTGTCGAGCCGGGCAACGGCTTGGTGTAGGTGAGGCTGTCGCGCAGATCGCTCGCGCCCACCCATCGGCGATGGGCGACCAGGTCACGCTCCAGCAACCCGAGCGTGGCGCCCAGACCACCGAAGGCCTGGGCGCCGAGCCGGAGAAAGACCCCGGTCAGCCGCCACAGCGACGGGCCCGCCGGGCTCTCGGGGGGCGCCGGCGGGGACGGGCTCACAGCCCGGGAAGCAGGACGTGTACCAGTCGCAGGAAGGACACCGTCGCATCCGCGGCGGCCAGCGCACCGATCCCGCCGAGCACGAGCAGCGCCGCCGGCGGCAGGCGCCACTCGGGCAGCGGGGCGGCCCCCAAGGCAGCGACCCGGCGGCTGACCTCGAGGTGCTGATACGCCAGCGCGACACCGTGGCCGTCGCCATGGGCAGTGCGGGCCAACGCGGCCAACGCCAGCGTCCGGGCGGCGAGCTGTCGGTCGTCCACAACCATGGCGGCGTGTTCGTCGGCGCTGCGCTCGACGAGGAAAGCCACCGCGTCGCGGGCCGGGATGAGCAGCGGGTTCAGCGCCGCGGCCACCTCCACCGCGGCCCGCTGCACGTGATGGCGATGGACCAGATGGGCCCGCTCGTGGGCGAACATCGCCCGGCGTTGCGCGGGGTTGAGGACCTTGAGCATGCCGACACTGACCAGGATCCTCCCACCGCGGCCCCACCGCCCGGACACGGCGAACGCATGCGGCACGTCGGTCGGGGCCACCACCAGCTCGGCATCACCCTCGGATCCGGCTTTCGAGCCCGCGGCGCTGCACGCAACGCACAGCGCCCGCAGCTCGCGGCCCACCCGACGTCGCCGGCGCGCCACCACCGCTGCCCGATACAGCCCGACCGCCAGCATCGCCAGTGCGATCCCGCCCACCCCGTCGGGCACCGGGTCCACGAACTGTGACCAGCGGGTCCGTTCGGCGACAACCGGCGCCTCGGGCAGCAGCGTCGCCGCCAGCAGGACCAGCGCCCAGGTCGACGCCACCGCGGCGGTGCTCGCGGCCAGTACCAGCGCCAGCCCCGCCCGAGCCGGACCCAACCAGCGCACCAGTATCGGACTGACGGCCGCGAGCAGCACTGAGACCAGCAGCGGCAGGTAGACGCTGATGTTCACCGGCCGGTCACACCTGACGCTCGAGCAGCTGACGCAGCGCGGCCTCGTCCTCGGCGCTCAGCGCGGTGACGAACCGCTGCAGGACCGCCTGGTGATCCGGGCCCCGGTCCAGCAGCGCCGTCATCTGCTTCGCGGCCACGTCCTCGACCCCCTTGGACGGCTGGTAGCGGTGGGCCCGCCCGGCCGGGCTGCGCGCCACCTGGCCCTTCTCATACAACCGGACCAGGATCGTGTGCACGGTGTTGTAGGCCAACTCTGCGCCCAACGCCTGCTGCACCTCACCGGGAGTCAACGGCGCGTCCGCGGCCCATAACGCCGCCAGCACTTCGCTTTCCAGCTCCCCGTGCGCGCGCCGCCCGGCCCGTTTCGCGTCCGTCCTGCGCCCCACCGCTGCCTCCTCCACTCCGGAAACGTCATCCTACATCCCGTAGGACGCGATGCCTCCCGGCCGGACCCGCCGTCTTTCACCTACGATATGTAGGGACTGGTCGCGGTGATGAGGAGTCGGGAGGCGCTGATGACGCAGGTTCCGGTAGGAACACCCTCCGCCGGGACCGCGCAAGCCCGCCTCGACCGGCACCCACAGCGCCACCGGGCGCACCCTCGTGGTTCACGTCACCGACGCCATCGACGTCGCCGGGTGGTGCTGGGCGTGGGCACGTCGCTCGTGCTGTGCATCCTGGTGGCCGCGGCGCTGCTGGGGCTCAGCCCTTCGGTCGACCACGCCGAGGAGCGCGTCGCTGCACTCGTCGGCGCGCACCAGGTCCGCGACCTGGGCACTGTCTCCGAGTCCGCGGACGCCGTACCCCCGAAGTTCACCGCGGCGTTGGTCGCCACCGAGGACGCCAGGTTCTTCTCCCATCACGGCATCGACAGTCTCGGGATGGTGCGCGCCGGCTGGGTCGCACTCACCGGCAGCGGCGAGGATCCCGGTGGCGCCACCCTTGATCAGCAACTGGCCAAACAGCTCTACTTCGGCGGGGAGCAGGGCGGCAGCTGGACGACGGTCGAGCAGGTCGCTCTCGGGGTGAAGCTCGACGCCCTGTACCCGAAAACGCAGATCCTGGAGATGTACGGCGCCGTGGTCTACTTCGGTCACGGCTACTACGGGCTCGACGCCGCCTCCCACGGCTACTTCGGGCTCCGGCCCAGCCAGCTGAGCTGGGGGCAGGCAGCGCTCTTGGCCGGGCTGGTCCAGGCCCCGTCGGCCTACGACCCGCTGGCCCACCTCGATCTGGCCCAGTCCCGTCAGCGCCATGTGCTCGACCGCCTGGTCGACAGCGGTGACCTCACCCCGGTGCAGGCAGACCAGGCGGCCGCGGCCCCCCTGCACCTGATCGCCCACCCGAGGTGACGAGCGTGCTCACGGCCCAGTGCCCGGTAGCCGGGCGGGCTCGGCGGGCGGCCGCCCCGGCCGTCCTGGCCGGCAGCTGTCTCGTCGTGGCGGTGCGGACCGTCGGTTACCTGGCCCTGACCTCCGCCACGTCGAGCCCGATCTTCCGGACCGTGAGTGACAACGCCGTGGTACCAGGCGCCGGGCTACTGGATGCCGACGCCGTGTTCGTGGTGCTCGGCTCAGCGGCATTGCTCGCCGATGTCCTGGCCGTGGGGTGCAGTCCCCTGATGGCGCCCACCGGGGCGTGGTGCGCCGAGCTGATCGTCGCCGCGCTGTTCCCGATCGGCCGACCGAACACCGCGATGTCATTGTCCGGCACCGTGCACCGCTACGCCGGAGCGACCATGTCACCGGCCTGCCTGCCATCGCCTGGGCAATCTCAGCCCGTTCGGTGAAGCCCCGGAGTGGAACTGCCGGGTACCTCGGCTGGAAGGTTGCAGAACGCTCCCCTGTACGGCGAACTGCGGGAGTCGTTCGCGCCTGGTCGCGCCCACGGTGGTGTCCAGGCCCGGACCTCGGCACGGGGAACCGGCACATGAGTCCACGACTGATAAACCCAGATACGACTGGTGCCTGCGGTGCCGGGCTGGCCACTCGCAGCTATCGCGGTGAGACGCTGTGCACCTGGTTTCCCACACCTCGACTCGCCCCGATCGCCGCGACAGGCACTACACGGCTGCGCGCCGACCTCGCCGCAGCACTGCTGGGTGATCAGGTCGTCGCACTGCTGGGGCCCGACCCGGCCCGCGAGGTCGAGGTCGTCGCGGTGTACACGCGGATCGCCCGGCTGAGCGATCGCGCCGTCGACATCCACGACGCCTATTTGCGGCTGCAGTTGCTCTCCCGCGGTCTGGTCGGCCCGTATGCCCTCGGGCTCGACGCCGCGCTCGAGCTCCTGCCCGATCTCGCCTGGACCAACCACGGGCCGTGCTCGGCCGACGGGTTCGAGGCGACCCGGGCGCGGTTGAGATCCCGCGGCCCGGTCACCGTGTTCGCCGTGGACCGGGTCCCGCCGGCGATCGGCTACCTGCGGCCACCGCATGGCGAGCACGCCGGCGGACAAAGACCCAGCTCAGTTCCACGGGTCATCCGAGGATGCAGCCCTCAGCCCCCGGTCGGTGGGGCGGGGCCTGGAGCGGCAGGAGGTGGCGGTACCTGGCCGGTGCTGATGTCCAGGGTCACGGTCTGGCCTGCCACGCTGGTGCCGACGGGGTTCTCACCGAGCACGGTGCCCTTGGGGGCCCGGTTGTCGACGGTGGTGGTGGCGACGCGGAACCCGGCCTGCCGCAGGTCGGCGGTGGCCGTATCGACGGTCTCCCCGACGACGTCGGGAATCTCGGTGATCTGGCCACCGTCGAGGTAGCGCGGGTCGCTCGGCGGGAGCGGGAGCACGGGTTGGCCGGCGAGGATCTGGGCCATGGCCTGGTACCAGGTGCGGGCCGGGGTCTTGCCGCCGAAGATGTTGCCCGTCATGCAGCTGTAGGGTGGGGCGCCGTCACAGATCGGGCCGGGTGCGGGTGAGTCGTCGAAGGCGATGACCGCACCGGCGAGCTGCGGGGTGGTGGCGACGAACGCGGCGGACTCCTGCTGCTGGGTGGTGCCGGTCTTGCCGGCGACCGGTCGGTTCCAGCCCACCGCGGCGGCGGCCGAGGTGCCGCCGGGTTGGTCGTCCTTGCTCATGCCGGTGAGCAAGGTGTCCGCGAGCTGCGGTGCGACGGCCTGGGTGCAGGGTGCCTCGGTGATCGGGACCGGTCTGCCGGCGGAGTCGGTCACCTGCTCGATCGGGCTCGGAGGACACCAGATGCCATGACTGGCCAGGGTGGCGTCCACGTTCGCCAGCTCGAGCGCGCTGGTCGGGGTGTCTCCCAGGGTGAACGACGCCAGGTTCTGCGACTTGGTGACCTCGGCGATCGAGGGCGCACCGGCCCGGTCGCTGGCCGGTGTGGTGGAAAGCGACGTCATCCCCAGCCGCAGCGCCATGTCCACGACCGCGTCGACCCCGGTGTACTCCTCGAGCTTGACGAAGGCGGTGTTCGGGGACTGGGCCAGCGCGTCCTGAAGCGACAGCTGGCCGGCGTAGGTGCCGGCGTTGTGCACCGGCACCGGCGCGCCGTTCTCGTTGACGAAGATCGGCGAGGTGTACCCGCTGGGCGGCACGTCGATGACGGTGTCGATGCCCAACCCCTTCTCCATGGCGGCGGCCGCAGTGAAGATCTTGTACACCGAGCCCGCCCCGAGGTTCTCCGGCTGGTAGGGCAACCCGACACTGCTCTGGTACTGCGCGGCGTCCAGCCCGAACGTCCGGTTCGCCGCCATCGCCAGCACCCGGTGCCGGGTACTCCCCGGCGCGATCACCGACATCACCTCCGCAACATGCGGGGTCCGCGGCGGCACCTGTGCGTCCACCGCAGCTTTCACCTGGGCCAGCGCGCCCCGGTCCAAGGTGGTGCGGATCGTGTAGCCCGACTTGTTCAGCACATCGGGGGAGATACCGGCCTTCGCCAGATAGTCCACGACGTAGCTGCAGAAGTACCCCGCGTCCCCCGCACCCAGACAGCCCTCGGGCACCGGTCCCGGTGAGCCCACCAGGCCCAGCGGCGCGGCCGATGCCCCCGCTGCCTGCGCCGCCGTGATCATGCCTTGTTGCTGCATCAGCGCGATGACCTCGTTGCGCCGCCCGGTCGCCGCGGTGGGGTGGCGCACCGGGTCGAACGCGCTCGGGTTCTGCACCATCCCGGCCAGCAGCGCCGCCTGCGGCACGCTCAACTGCCCTGCCGTGGTGCCGAAGTAGCTCCGGGCCGCGGCGCCGACCCCGTAGGAGCCGTTGCCCAGGTACACGATGTTGAGATACCGGGCGAGGATCTCGTCCTTGCTCAGCTGCTGGTCCAGCACGATGGCGACCCGGGCCTCGGTGAGCTTGCGCGCATACGACGGCGCGGTGGCCATGATGCGCTGGGCCTGGCTTTTGGCGGTGTAGAGGTTGTAGTTCTTCACGTACTGCTGGGTGAGCGTCGACCCGCCCTGCTGGGCGCCCCCGCCCCCGTTGTGCACCAGCGCCCGCACAATGCCCTGCGGATCCACCCCGCCGTGCTGGTAGAACCGTTTGTCCTCACTCGCCACGATCGCGGCCTTCATCGCCGCCGAGATGGCCCCCGCCGCCACCGGCACCCGGTACTGGTCGAACAGGTAGGCGATGGGCGTGCCGGCGGAGTCGGTGACCGTGGTGACCACCGGCAACTGCCCGCCCGCCAGATCGGCCGATACGGTGCCCACGTTGTCGTCGGCCCGGTTGGACAGCAGCCCCAGCCCTCCCACAACCGGGAAGAACATCCCGGCCAGCAGCACACCCGCCACCGTGCACAGGCCGAGCAGCTTGCCCAACTTCTCGCTCATCGCCCGCCAACTCAGACGCATCACGTCGCGGTCCGGCCAGACCACATACCCCGGCCCGCGAGCTTACTCCGACAATCTGTAGGCAGAGGTGGACATGATCGCGGGTTGCCCAACCGCTCGTGCCGGCACGAATGGTCTTGTGGTCTTGCTGGCCGAGTACTTCGGCCTCGTGGATCCCCGACCGGGGAAAGCTACCCGAGTGGGAACACCCACCGGTAACTCTCCTTCTCCTATGTCTGGTCCTACCCCCGGCCTCGGACCGCGAGACCAAAGGGCAGCACGACCAGCCTCCACAGCCGGCGGCGCGCAGCGCACACATCGGCGTGGCCGGTCGGCTCCACGACCGGTGGCGGGTATCCATGGGCCAACTGGTAGAGCACAGCGGCGTTGGCGCCCAACCCGATGAAGTAGACGGCGGCCGCAATGCCGGCGATCAGTCCGACTGCGCCCGAGTGTGAACCGGCAAGCATCTGTGGTGTCCAGACCGCCAGCGCGAGCGCGGTGAGTGCGGTGAGGAACGCCACGGCGCGCACCCGGTATGGACCGCGGCGATGCTGGTGGATATGCACCACGGTGACCAGGTCGATGCGTCGGTCGTCTCGCCGCACTGACTGTGCCGGCCGCTGCGGCGCCGGTGTCGCCGGCGCGGCTCCCCGCCATGGGCCAGTAGGCGTGGCCGAGGTAGCACGCGGCTCCGCGTCGCGGTGTGGCGCTGGATCACTGCTGCGTGCAGACCGCCGGGTCGCCGCCGTCGAGCTCATCTGCGTCCTCCACCGTCCGCCACCACTTTCGTGCCGGCCCCGACCGGTCGACCCGGCCGAATCGAGCTTACTCCTACATATTGTAGGGAACGAGTCGCAATGTCGCGCACCACCTCGGGCGGCACCGCCCGAGGTCCGCCCCGGCCGTCACATGCCTCGCCACGCCGCGAACGATGTGCACCCGAGGGAGGTTGCGAAGCACGGCGACTCGAAGCCGGACGGGCCGAGCGCCGGGCCGCGTCGACATCGGTGGCGCACCGCAGCCTGCGGGGTGGGTGCAGGACCTCGGGTCGCGGACCAGCATGCTCGCTGGGCTGGCCGCTACCGGTGTCCCTACAAGCAGTAGGAGTATGGTGCCTGAGTGGGTCAAGGGCCGTGAGGAACGCGCGTCCAGCCGAGCGGGTGCTGTGCTCACCAGACGTCGACGGATGGCGTGCGGTCCTTGACGGTGTGCATCGGGCACAGCCCCGCGGGGCGCGTTGACCCGTGTGCTTTTCGCAGATCCAAGCCCGGTCGACGGTCGTGGGTCAGAGCTTGCCGGGCGGACGCCTGGCGACGGCGAGCACCCGGTCCGGAGACCACCGGTCGCGCTCGCGGCGGGTGAACTCACCCCGGTCGATCAGGAGGCGACGTAGCAGGCGTTCCCCGTGCGAACCACCCCTACAAGCGGTAGGGAAGCGGCCCAGAGCCGTCCAACTGCAAGGCCCAGGCTGCGCCCCCGGTCGCGGGCGACTTGTGGTCGTGCACGCTGGGTCCGACGGGAGGCCACGGGGTGCAGCGTCGAGGAACCTCACCACCTCGATTCACCCGAGCTCGCCGCCGAGCCGGTGCCCTGCGCCCACACCCGCGGGGCGGCATCTCGGAGATGATCGGTACGGCACTTCCCGCCGGCGTACGAGGCGGGCACACTGAGGACATGCTGTCGTTCCTACAATCTGTCGGTGAGCAGGTCGGCCCGTGGCTCTACGTGATCGCCGGGTTGCTGGCCTTTGGCGAAGCCGCGATCATGATCGGGCTGGTGCTGCCCGGAGAGACCGCCCTGCTGGTCGCCGGTTTCGGCGCCCACCAAGGTTGGATCGGCCTCGGACCGATGATCGCCGTCGCGGTCGGGTCGGCCATTGCGGGCGACTCGGTGGGCTACGAGCTCGGCCGGCGGTTCGGCCCAGCGCTGAGATCCTCGCGTCTGGGCCGACGCGTGGGTGCACGACGATGGGACACCACCACGGATTTCCTGAATCGTCACGGCGGCAAGGCGGTGCTGTTGGGCCGGTTCACCGCGGTACTCCGCGCGCTGACTCCGGGAGCGGCCGGGATGGCCCGGATGGCCTACCTGCGCACCTTCCTGCCATGGAATGTGGCGGGCGGGGTGATGTGGGGCGCTGGATGCGTGCTGCTCGGATATGGCTTCTCGGCGTCTTTGGCCACCGTCGGGCGTTACCTCACCTACGGCCCCCTGCTGCTCATCGTGCTGCTCATCGCCGTGCTGGTCGTGGTGAAGGTGCGGCGGCGGCGCTCGGGAAGCGGCTCACCCACCGGGCGGAACGCGATCACCGAGCCCGACAAGCGTGTCGCCGCCCAACCTGGCGAACACCTCGACTGACTGCCCCGCGTTCGGCAGACCCGCCGGCTGGCCGGTGACGCCGGGGTGTCCGCGCGAGAGCCCCGTTCAGTCATCTGCGCGCCATCCGAACCTCCGACACGTTGTAGGATCTCACCTTCAACATAGCTCGGTATCAACGCCCCCGGATGAGGGAGAGCAGCGACCTGCTGGGTAGATCACTGCCCGCGGGCTCGCCGTCGATGGTTGAGCAGCTCACATCCCAGCGGGATCAGCGATATCACGACGATCACCGCGACGACCGGCAACAGGTAGGCGTCGACGTTGGGGATGACGGAACCCAGGCCGTAGCCGGCCAGGATGAGCCCGACCGTCCAACCCAGACCGCCAATGACCTGCCAACGGGTGAACACTGCCGACGGTGTGTCCAGCGCGCCGGCGAGCGGGTTGAGCACCGTGCGCACGACCGGGATGAACCGGGCCAGCACGATCGCCTTGCCGTGACCGTAGCGGGCGAACATCTGCTCCGAACGCCGCATTGCCGCGGCCAACCTCGGCCGGTCGGCCGCCGACCTCAGCGCCGGTGCGGCACGGCGACCGAGCAGGAACCCGACCTGCGCCCCACCCAGGGCGCCGGCCGCCGCGGCAAGCAAAACCCAGGGCAATGACAGGTGGATCGCGGCTGCGGCACTGGTCGAGCAGAACAGCCCCGCGGTGAACAACAGCGAATCCCCCGGCAGGAAGAACCCGATGAGCAGTCCGGTCTCGGCGAACAGCACGACGAACAGTCCGAGCGTGCCGAAGGTGGCCAGCAGCGAGGTCGGATCCAGCGGGTTGAGCGCCAGCACGGACACCGCAGGGTCGGCGGGGAACAGGGCCATCAGGTTCCTCGCTGGGAAAGGTCCGGCGTGCGTCGGTATCCACGCCACTCGTGAATGCAGGTGCAGCTCATCCCAGGTGCCGGCGCAGCTGTTCCGTCACCGCTGTCGGACTCTCCGTCAGACCCGCAACCGGGCCCGTCCGGGAACGACCGGCGGCCCAGCAACCGTCGAAGGTTGATCGTCCTGGTCAGGGCCACCAGGACGGCGACCACCGCGGCCGTCGCGGCCAGCGTCACAGCGAGGGTGAGCGCGACCCACATCAGCCGGTCATCGGCACAGTCACCGGTGGTGGCGCCCAGCAGCACTGCAGCTATCGGACCAACGGTGCTCAGCGGTACTGCCCTCCTTGGTCATCGACGTGCCGGCGGACCCGTCGGCAAGTCTCGCGGTGTCCGGCTCCACCGAGCTTCTGGACCACCTCGCGCCGGCTGGCGCCGCGGCATGCCGAGCGTCCCCGACGAGAGACGACGGCCGGCGAGTTAGAATACCTACAATCTGTAGGACATTGGAGCGGGGGAAACCCTGGACGTAAAGTTGACCAGAGAGCGGGAGGCGAGGGTGCATCAGCGATCATCTCCCCGGACGCGGCCGTCGCCCCGCATCGCGAGGTGGCGGCTGGTCGTGACGTTGCTCTCCGCGGTCGTCCTGCTGAGCACCGGCGTCGGCTGGGCCACGCTGCGCCAGCTCACCGCGGGCCTGACCACCAGCGACGTCCTCGGGCCCGGCGCAGGCGCCCCGACCGATGGGGCCGTGGACATCCTGCTGGTCGGAATGGACAGCCGCACCGACGCCCAGGGCAACCCGCTGCCCGCGGACGTGCTGACCCAGCTGCACGCCGGGGACGCCACCGGTGAGCTCAACACCGACACCCTGATCCTGGTGCACATCCCCACCGACCCGACACAGAAGGCGGTCGCGCTGTCGCTGCCCCGGGACTCCTACGTGATGATCCCCGGCTATGGGAAACACAAGATCAATTCAGCGTATGCGCGGGCGACGACGACCGCCCAGCAGACGCTCAGCGGCACCGGGCTGGGCGGGTCGGCGTTGGATCAGCAGTCCCGCCAGGCCGGACGCCGCGAGCTGGTCGCAACCGTGCAGCAGCTCACCGGGGTCACCATCGACCACTACGCCGAGGTCAACCTGGCCGGCTTCTTCGAGATCACCGACGTGGTCGGCGGGGTACCGGTCTGCCTGACCGCGCCGGTGCAGGACAGCTACTCGGGGGCGGACTTCCCGGCCGGCCCGCAAACCGTGCAGGGCGGCGCCGCGCTGGCCTTCGTCCGCCAGCGCCACGGGCTGCCCCGCGGGGACCTGGACCGCATCGTGCGCCAGCAGGTGTTCCTGGCCGGGCTGTCCCACAAGCTGCTCTCGGCCGGCATTCTGACCCGTCCCGCCATGCTCGGCGCGCTGCTGGGCGCGGTGAAGAAGTACCTCGTGCTCGACCAGGGCTGGGACCTGCTGGGATTCGCCCAGCAAGCCAAGAGCCTCACCGGCGGCAACGTCGAGTTCCAGACCATCCCCATCGGACGAGCCAACCTGCTCACCCCCGAGGATGGCGAGGCGGTCGAGGTCGATCCCCAACAGGTGAAGGACTTCATCCACACCAGCACGAGCACCGATGACGCCGGACAGCCACCCGATCCCACCACGACCACCACCGCGACCGCCGTGGTGGATGTGCGCAACGCGACGAGCGTGAACGGTCTGGCCGAGCGCGTCCTCAGCGACCTGACCGCGCAAGGCTTCGCCCGAGGCAAGACCGAAACGGCAGCGCGGCGGGTCACCTCGGTCGTGTGCTACAGCGGCGAGGACCGACACGCCGCCGACCGGGTCGCCGCGCAGCTGGGTGGGCTGTTCGTCCAGCCCGACCCCGCCGTGCCGCCCGGGCACGTCCAGGTCACCGTCGGTACCGACTACACCGGGCCCCAGAACGCGCCCGGGACGACCCCATTGCCGTCCGCCGCGCAGCGATCCGCACCGGTCCTGCCGGCGACGCCGGCAGCCCCCCCGATCACCGCGGACGGCGTGCCCTGCGTCAACTGAAACATCCCAGCCCGGGCGTGCCGGTCGGCGGTGCGGAGCAGGACACCGCCCGCTGGGCTCACCCGGACGAGCAGCAGCTGCAGGGCACTCCGGGGCCGAGAGTCAGCCGGTCCGGTGATGGACCCCCGGGACGCGGGTAATCTCGATGTCCTCCAGCGAGCCGAAGCGTCCCAACAACGGGACCAGGTGAAGCTGCGCGTGCAGTAGCGGCCAGACCCCGGTCAGGAAGACGACCGCGGCCGCCGTGATCAGGACCGAGCCGATGGTGTCGGTCAGGTAGTGGGCACCCAGGTAGATCCGGGAGAACATCACCAACCCAACGGCGAGGACCCCGACGATCGTGACCGGCCGCTGCCAGCGGGTCCCGCGGAGCAAGAAGTACGCGGCGAACGCGCACGCGACGGCGAAGGACACGTGACCGCTGGGAAAGCTCTTGCCGGCCTCGGTGGCCATCGCAGGCCGGTGACGGCTGATCAGCAGCTTGAGCACCAGGGTGACGTTCCAGCCGATCGCGATGACCAAGAAGGTCTGCACCGCCCGCACCGGGCGATGCGCCGCCAACAGCCCTAGCCCGAGTTTCCGGGATAGTTCGATCTTGATGGCGTAGCGGGTCGGCGTGGCGGGCGGTGACCTGCGGTTCTTCGGTGTGTCGCCATGTCTTCGATCTTGAAATGCTGTATGACCTAATGTGTGGCGAGCTTGTACAA
>JBBSGM010000058.1:0-24109 GCA_038254065.1 Mycobacteriales bacterium
GCCTGGCCCACGTCGGGGATCGGTTCGGTGACCACGCGGGAACCGGGACGGCTGGTGTCGCGGATCGGCACGGCGAGCATGTTGTCCTCGCTCAGCTCCAGGTACAGGTCGTTGGAGACGATCAGCCACGGCTCTGGCCCCATCACCCCGCCCTTGAGGTTCCACACGTCACCGAACCGCGGGGGCCTACGCGGCATCGGTGACACCGCGGGTGCGGGCGTCGGCCAGGCGGTCCAGTTCGGCGGCGGCATCGGCAGCCAGTTGTGCACGCTGTTCGTCGTACGCCGGCCCGGTTACGCCCTCGGCTACGCACCACTGTTGGTGGCGTTTCAGCGCGTCGCGCATCGTCTCCAGCCGGGTACACCGGGAGATCCACGCCGATACGCTCATCCCGTGCTCGGCTGCCGCCGCGACCGCGTCTTGGTAGACGCCCTCATCCATCGTGATCGTGACGCGCGTCGTGCTCATACCCGTTACAGTACCTCACGCGCATACTGAATGGCATGCGGCTAAGTCGACTGGTCGCCGACGCCACTCGATTGCGAGCCCTCGGGCACCGACCCGTCACACCGCCGCTGACGGGGTGGCTTCGCTGGGCCCGAGCTGGAGGACTCCGATCGCCACGCCGTCCAGCACCCGGGTCAGGGCGTCCTAGCCCACCCGTGCGGCCGAGCCGCCGAGCGCGCGCACCACCCGCGACGGCGCGGGCCTGCCCAGCTTCCCGGCCATCCAGCTGCTCGTCCCGACGAGCCGGTCCAGGTCGACGCCGTGCTCGACGCCCAGCCCGTCGAGCATCCAGACCAGGTCCTCGGTGGCGAGGTTCCCGGTGGCCGACCCCGCGTACGGGCAACCGCCCAGGCCACCCGCGCTGGCGTCGACGGTGGTGACCCCGCGGCGCAGCGCGGCGAGGGTGTTGGCCAGCGCCTGGCCGTAGGTGTCGTGGAAGTGCACCGCGAGGGTCCCGACCGGCAGCCCGGCGGCCACGCAGCCGTCGATCACCACCTCGACGTGGCCGGCGGTGCCGGTGCCGATGGTGTCGCCGAGGCAGAGTTGCCCGCAGCCGAGGTCGACCAGCCGCCGCCCGACCGCGGCCACCCGGGACGGCGCGACCGCACCCTCCCAGGGGTCACCGAAGGCCATCGACAGGTAGGCGCGGACCCGCAGGCCAGCGGTCGTGGCCCGGGTCACGACCGGGGAGAACATCGCGAACTGTCCGTCGAGGGAGCGGTTGAGGTTCTGCCGCGCGAACGACTCGGTGGCACTGGCGAAGATCGCGATGTGCGTCACCCCGGCGTCGAGCGCACGGTCCAGGCCGCGTTCGTTCGGCACCAGCACCGGGTAGTCGGTTCCAGGGCGGCGACGCAACCGCGTCAACAGGTCGTCGGCGTCCGCGAGCTGGGGCACCCACCCTGGGTGCACGAAGCTCGTCGCCTCCAGGACCCCGAGGCCCGCATCGGCCAACCGGTTCAGGAGCTCCACCTTCACCTCGACCGGGACGACGGTCCGCTCGTTCTGCAGCCCGTCCCTGGCGCCGACCTCGTAGATCGTCACCCGCCGCGGGAGCCCGTCGGCGGGCACCCGCATGGGCAGCTGTCTAGCCATCGTCGGCCACCTCGTGGTACAGCGTCGCGTGCACCTTCTCGACGTCCGGCACGTCGTCGAACTCCAGCGGCTCGTCGGACGCCGACTCGATGACCAGCGTGCCGCATCCGAGCAGCCGCTCCACGATGGTGTGGCGGAACTGGACACTGTTGATCCGGCTCATCGGGATGTCGATGCCGCGCCGGGAGAGCATGCCCTCGCGGACCAACACCCGCCGGGTGGTGACCACGAGATGGGTGCTGCGCCAGCGGACCAGCGGCGCCACGCTCAGCCGACCGACCAGCCCCGCGGCGAGCACCGCGAGCCCGATCCAGCCGGCGGGCGCCCAGCCCTGGTTGCGGACCAGCGCCGCCAGGTACACCGCGACCCCGACGGTGAGCAGGAAGACCAACACCGGGATCACCAGCATCTTCCAGTGCGGATGCCGGTGCACGACGACCCGCTCGCCCTCGACGAGGAGGTCATCGGGGTAGGCCATCCCACCAACCTAGCGGCGTGCTCGGGCCCGGCAGCGCGTCATTGCACCGGGCGCAGGTGCACGACGTCACCAGCCGCGATCGGACGCCGCCGACCGTCCGGCCCGAGCAGCAGCAGCCTGCCGTGCACGTCGACGTCCTCGGCCACCCCGACCAGCGCGTCCCCGCCGGGCAGCTCCACCCGCACCCGTACGCCCAGGCTCGCGCAGCCGGCCCGGTAGTCGGCGCGCAACCCGACGGACGTCGCGTCACCGCCCGCCGTGCGCCAGGCCGCCTCGCGCTCGGCCAGCACGGTGAGCAGCGCGACGAGCAGCTCGCCGCGGTCCACCTCGCCGGCACCCTCGGCGGTCAGCGAGGTGGCCCCAGCCGGGAGCGCCGCGATCGGCGCCCCGACGTTGAGCCCGATGCCGAGCACGACGCCCGGCCCGCCGCCGCGCACCCCCGTGACCTCGGCGAGGATGCCGGCGACCTTGCGCTGCCGCACACCGAGCAGCAGGTCGTTGGGCCACTTCAGGCCGGCCGGGACGGCGGTGAACCGGCGGACGGTGTCGAGCAGCGCCAGCCCCGCGAGCATCGGCAGCCACCCGAACCGGTCGGCCGGGACGCCCTCGGGCCGCCACAGCACACTCAGCGTCAGCCCCGTTCCGGGCGGTGACTCCCAGCTCCGGGCCAGCCGCCCGCGGCCGGCCTGCTGGTGCTCCGCGACGAGGACGGTGCGGTCCGGGGCGCCCGCGGCCGCGGCGGCGAGCAGGTCGGCGTTGGTCGAGCCGGTGCGCGGCACGACGGTCAGCGCGGACCACGGGCCGGCCGGAGCGACGAGCGCGCCGCGCAGTGCGGGACCGTCCAGCGGCGGATGATCCCCGGTCACCGGCGCGACGGTAGTGCCGGCGACGGCGGTTCCCGTGGCTGCGCCCGGAACGCGCGGCGGACGGGCCCCGGCGCGCGCCCGGCGAGCGACCCGGACTCCCCCGGCGAGACGCACGTCTCACCGGGCGATGCGGCCGGCCGGCCGGGGGCCCGGGTTAGGCTCCGCTGCCATCCGCGAGCGGGGCGGCCCCGCGCGAATGGTCGACCGAGCGCAGTGCAGCAGGGAGAGCGATGAGTGCCGCTAGGGAGCCGACCGGGCATCGCTCGGACGCGCCTGACGTCGAGCCCGACGTCCACACCACCGCGGGCAAGCTCGCGGACCTGTACCGGCGGGTCGACGACGCGGTGCATGCCGGCTCGGCGGCCGCGGTGGCGCGCCAGCACGCCAAGGGTCGCCGGACCGCGCGTGAGCGGATCGACCAGTTGCTCGACCCCGGCTCGTTCGTCGAGCTCGACGCGCTCGTCCGGCACCGCTCGACGAACTTTGGGATGGCGGACAAGCGGCCGCTCGGCGACGGCGTCGTCACCGGCACCGGCACCGTCGACGGGCGCCCGGTGGCGGTGTTCAGCCAGGACGCCACCGTGTTCGGCGGCGCGCTCGGCGAGGTCCACGGAGAGAAGATCGTCAAGGTGATGGACGTCGCCGCCACGATCGGCTGTCCGATGATCGGCATCAACGACGGCGGCGGCGCACGGATCCAGGAGGGCGTCGTCGCGCTCGGGCGCTATGCCGAGATCTTCGTCCGCAACGTGCGCAGCTCCGGGGTGGTCCCGCAGATCTCGCTGGTCATGGGCCCGTGCGCCGGCGGCGCGGTCTACTCCCCCGCGATCACCGACTTCACCGTGATGGTCGACGGGACCAGCCACATGTTCATCACCGGACCGGACATCATCAGGACGGTCACCGGCGAGGATGTCGACTTCGAGGAGCTGGGCGGAGCCCGCACGCACAACACGCGCTCGGGTGTCGCACACTACCTCGCCGCCGGTGAGGAGGAGGCGATCTCCTACGTCAGGGAGCTGCTCGGCTTCCTGCCGAGCAACAACCTCTCCGAGCCGCCGTCCTACCCGGCGCCCGAGCCGGTGGCGGGGTCGGTCGAGGACGGGATCACCGACTCCGACCGCGAGCTCGACATGATCATCCCGGACGCCGCGAACACCCCCTACGACATCCGCGAGGTGATCAACCGGGTGGTCGACGAGGGCGTGTTCCTGGAGGTCCACGAGCTGTTCGCGCCGAACATCGTGGTGGGGTACGGGCGGGTCGACGGCCGTAGCGTCGGGGTCGTCGCCAACCAGCCGACCCAGTTCGCCGGCTGCCTGGACATCGCCGCATCCGAGAAGGCCGCCCGTTTCGTGCGCACCTGCGACGCCTTCAACGTCCCGGTGGTCACGTTCGTCGACGTGCCGGGCTTCCTGCCGGGCACCGAGCAGGAGTGGAACGGCATCATCCGGCGGGGCGCGAAACTGATCTACGCCTATGCCGAGGCGACCGTCCCCAAGATCACGGTCATCACCCGCAAGGCCTACGGCGGGGCATACGACGTGATGGGCTCCAAACACCTCGGCGCCGACGTCAACATCGCCTGGCCGACCGCCCAGATCGCGGTCACCGGCGCGTCGGGCGCAGTGGGCATCCTCTACCGCAAGGAGCTGGACGGTCTGCGGGGCGACGAGCTGGCCGCGTGCCGCGCCGCGCTGCAGCAGGACTACGAGGACGCGCTGTGCAACCCCTACCTCGCGGCCGACCGTGGCTACCTCGACGCGGTGGTCCCCCCGTCGCACACCCGCAGCTACGTGGGCCGGGCGCTGCGGATGCTGGCCACCAAGCGGGAGGCCGCGCCCGCGCGCAAGCACGGCAACATCCCGCTGTGAGCCGTGGGTGAGCGAGCAGGAGCAGACCCCGCAGGAGCGTCGGGCGCTCTTCCGGGTGGTGCACGGCGAGCCGACCGACGCGGAGCTCGCCGCGCTGGCGGTGGTGTTCGCCACGGTCGCCGGCGGCTCGCGCGGGGCGCCCGGCCCGGGGCGCAGCGGTCCGCGCAGCGCGTGGAACGACCCGGCAGCCCGGTTGCGCAGACCGCTGCACCCCGGGCCGGGGGTCTGGCGGTTCTCGGTGGTGCCGCGCTGACCGAAGTCCGCTCCGAGCCGATGCGCGGCTCAGGTCCGGTATTGACGATCATGGGTGCGGTGAGCCGGGTATCGGCAGGGTCAGCCGGAACACCGCACCCCGCTGGGCGGGCAGGCAGACCAGGTCGCCGCCGTGCGCGCGGGCGAGCCCGCGCGCGATCGCGAGACCGAGGCCGGCCCCGCCCGAGTCGCGGTCCCGCGCGTTCTCCAGCCGGACGAGGCGCGCGAAGATCCGCTCCCGCTGCACCTCGGGGACGCCGGGCCCGGTGTCGGCGACGGTGACCTGCGCCGCACCCGGGGTCGCGGACAGGTCGATCGAGATGGTGCCCCCGGCCGGGGTGTGCCGGCGCGCGTTGTCCAGCAGGTTGGACAGGATCTGGGAGACCCGGACGGCGTCGGCGGGTAGCTGCACCGTCGCGGCACCGGTCCGCTGCACCTCGAGCCGCGGGGCCAGGATCCGGGCCCGGTCGGACTCCGCGTCGAGCAGCCGGCCGAGGTCCACCGCGGCCAGCTCCAGTGCGACGCCGCTGTCGATGCGGGCCACGTCGAGCATGTCGTCGACCAGCCGCGCCGCCCGCGCCGTCTCGCGCAGCAGCAGGGTCGCCCGGCGTTGCTGTCGGGGGTCCCCGGCGGCACCCCCGGCGAGCTGCTCGGCGGCGGCCTGCATCCCGGCCAGCGGGGTCCGCAGCTCGTGGGCGGCGTCGGAGAGGAACCGCCGGGTCTCGACCTCGGCCCGGCCGGCCTGCTCGGCGGCCGACCGGGCGCGCCCCTCGGTCGCCTCCAGCGCATCGAGCATGCTGTCGAACGCGGTTGCCGTCCGGCCGAGCTCGGTACCGCTCCGGTCGGGTCGCAACCGCCGGCCGCGGTCCCCGCCGGTGATCTGCCCGGCCAGCGCGGTGAGCCGGTCGAGCGGGACCAGGGCCCGGCGGACGACCGCGAGCAGCAGCACCGCCGACAGCGCCAGGATGATCGCCCCCGCGACCAGCATCACCGTGCGCAGCTCGGTGCGGACGGCAGTGAGCTGCATGGCGTCGGCGACGAGGACGAGCCGGCCGCCACCGGGCAGCGCGCGCTCCACCACCGTGCTGGTGGCATCCGGGGGAGGGGGCGGAGCGGGACGGCCGGTCGCCCCACCCCGCCTCGGCCGGCCGGCCGGACCGCCCGGTGCCGGACCACCCGCCGTCGCGGCCAGGGAGTCGAGCCCCGGGTCGCCGTAGACCGCGCCGTCCGCGTCGACCACCTGCACCCGGATGTCGCGGCCCTGCAGCTGCTCGGGCAGCTCGTTCGGGGAGGTGCCGGCCTGGATGAGTGCCATCGCCTGCGACACCCGGTCGGCCAGCCGGGTGTCGAGGTCGCGACGCAGCTGGGCGCCCAGCGCCAGGTCGACCGCGAGGCCGACCACGACCAGCAGCACCGCGAACAACCCGAGCACGGCGAGGGTGACCCGGCGGCGCAGCGAAGGCGTGGCCGTCGGCGTGGCGCTCACGGTCGCACCCGCAGCACGTAGCCCAGCCCGCGCACCGTGTGCAGGATCCGCGGGCCGTGTGCCTCCAGCTTGCGCCGCAGCCCGGACACGTACACCTCGACCAGGTTCGGGTCGTAGGCGTCGTACCCCCAGACCGCGGCGAGGATCTGCTCCTTGCTCATGGTGCGGTTGCGCTGCGCGGCCAGGTAGGTCAGCAGCCGCAGCTCGGTGGCGCTCAACTCGAGCACGACGCCGGCTCGGCTCGCGGACCCGGCATCGGGGTCCACGACGAGATCGCCGAGCTGCATCGCCGAGGGCATCCGGCCGCGCCTGCGCAGCACGGAGCCGACCCGGGACACCAGCTCGGCGAGTTGGAACGGTTTGACGACATAGTCGTCAGCGCCCCCGTCGAGGCCGCGCAGCCGGTCGTCGAGGGCGTCCCGCGCGGTGAGCAGGATGATCCCGGCGTTCCCCCATTCCCGGACCACGTCGATCAAGGCGAAGCCGCTGCGCCCCGGCAACATCACGTCGAGCACGACGAGATCGGGACGGAAGGCGGCCAGCACATCCTCGAGACCGCCGCCGTCGACCCGGCCACCCGCGGTGTAACCCGCTTGCGCCATGGCCTCGACGACCATCTCGCGGATCGTCTCGGAGTCCTCGACGACGAGGATGCGGGGCGCGTTCGAGCTGCTCACCCGCCCATTGTCGCGGCCACCGGCGAGCGCACCCGCCTGGAGCACCGACGACCGGCAGGCCCTCAGGCTGATCTCAGGTCCAGCGTCCCGGCGGCAATATCCGGACATGGCCAAACGTAAGATCACGGTGACAGTCGACGCCGCGACGCTGGAGCAGGCGCAGACTCTCGGCGTCCAGAACCTGTCCGCCGTGGTGGCCGCCGCCGTCCCGTCGGCCCGCGCCGTGAGCAGACCCGCCCGGTAGGGCCGGCGCTCGGGTCGGCGGTGGCCGGGCCGGGGGCTGCTGGTCGCGCGCGGACGGTCACCCGTAGGGTCCCTCGCCGTGCGCGTCGTGCTCGCCTCCGCCTCCCCGGCCCGGCTCTCCGTCCTGCGCTCGGCGGGGCTCGACCCGCTCGTCGAGGTCTCCGACGTCGACGAGGACGCGCTCCTCGCCGCCGTGCGCGACGCGAGCCCGGCCGAGCAGACCATCACGCTGGCCGGCGCGAAGGCGACCACGGTCGCCCGGCGGGTCGCCCACGACCATCCCGACGCGCTGGTCATCGGTTGCGACTCGATGCTGCACATCGGCGGCGAGCTGGTCGGCAAACCCGCCGACGTCGACCAGGCCCGGGACCGCTGGACGGCGCTGGCCGGCGGCGCCGGGGAGCTGGTCACCGGGCACGCGGTGCTGCGGCTGGCCGACGGCGAGATCGATCGGGTGGCGGAGGGGCACGCCGTCACGACGGTCCGGTTCGGCACACCCGACGACGCCGAGCTCGCCGCCTACCTCGCGTCCGGGGAGCCGCTGGCGGTCGCGGGCGGGTTCACCCTCGACGGGCTGGGCGGCTGGTTCGTCGAGGGGGTCGACGGCGACCCGTCGAACGTCCTCGGGATCAGCCTGCCGCTGGTCCGCCGGCTGCTGGCCGGGATCGGCGTCCGGGTGACCGACCTCTGGCGGTGCTGATACGCGCCCGGAGCCCCGGTCGCGCGGAGGACTAATCTGCGGGGCATGGCTCTCCCGAACGACACCGACCCGAAGCTCGCCGAGTACGCGCACCCCGAGCGCCTCGTCACCACCGACTGGCTCGCGCAGAACCTGGGCGCGCCGGGCCTCGTCGTCGTCGAGTCCGACGAGGACGTCCTGCTCTACGACACCGGGCACATCCCGGGCGCGGTCAAGGTCGACTGGCACACCGAGCTCAACGACCCGGTCACCCGCGACTACGTCGACGGCGCCCGGTTCGCCGAGCTGTGCGGCGAGCGCGGCATCGGCCGCGACACCACCGTGGTCTTCTACGGCGACAAGAACAACTGGTGGGCGACCTACGCGCTGTGGGTGTTCAGCCTGTTCGGCCACCCCGACGTGCGGATGCTCGACGGCGGGCGCGCCAAGTGGATCGCGGAGGACCGCGAGCTGACCACCGAGGTCCCGAAGCCCGAACCCGTCGAGTACCCGGTCGTCGAGCGCGACGACGCCACGATCCGCGCGTTCAAGGACGACGTGCTCGCCCACCTGGGGCTCGTGAGATCGGGAGCAGGGGCGATGGTCGACGTCCGCTCCCCCGGCGAGTACTCCGGCGAGCTGCTGCACATGCCCGACTACCCGCAGGAAGGCGCCGTCCGCGGCGGGCACATCCCCGGCGCGGCGAGCGTGCCGTGGGCCAGGGCGGCCGCCGAGGACGCCACGTTCCGGTCCCGCGCGGAGCTGGTGGCCATCTACCAGCAGGAGCAGGGTCTGTCCCCCGAGGACGACGTCGTGGCCTACTGCCGGATCGGTGAACGCTCCAGCCACACCTGGTTCGTGCTCACCCACCTGCTCGGCTTCTCCCACGTGCGCAACTACGACGGCTCCTGGACCGAATGGGGCAACGCGGTGCGGGTGCCGATCGCCGCGGGTGCGGAGCGCGGTTCCGCATGAGCCACGACGCGTCGACGCTGCCCCCGCAGCTCGCGGAGCTGGTCGAGGACTTCTCCGGGGTCGGCCCGAAGGACCGGCTCCAGCTGCTGCTGGAGCTGTCCAGGGAGCTGCCCGAGCTGCCGGAGCGCTACGTCGACGCGGCGGACACCATGGAGCAGGTGCACGAGTGCCAGTCACCGCTGTTCCTGGCGGTCGAGGTGGAGCCCGCCTCGGAGAACCCGGACCGAGCCGTCCATCTGTTCTTCTCCGCGCCGCGGGAGGCGCCGACCACCCGCGGGTTCGCCTCGATCATGCACACCGGGCTCGACGGGGAGCCCGCCACCGACGTGCTGGCCGTACCGGACGACTTCTACGTCGCGCTGGGTCTGGCCAAGGCGGTCAGCCCGCTGCGGCTGCGGGGGATGGCGGCGATGCTCTCGCGGATCAAGAAGCAGGTGCGGGAGCAGTCGGCGGCGCAGTGACAGCCGGTCATGACGCACGGCTCGACGGCGAGCACAACCTCAAGTTCCGGTGAAGAACATTCCCTCGTCCGAGTCCCCCGCCCACACTGTGAGACGTCTTATGGCAGACGTCTCAGGAGGTGGGTCAGATGAGTGCACTCGCAGCGGTGGACGACACCTGGGGGATCGACGGTCTGACCTTCCTTGGCGGGTATCTCGCGCTCGCGGTGGCGGTACTCGTCGCCGGCACCCGGGTGCGGCGCACTCTCGCCGACCCGCGGCCCGGCGGGTCTGTCGAGCACCTGACGGCGCACCCGCACAACGTCGCCTACCTCAATGGCGGAGCCGACCTCGCGATCTACGCAGCGCTGAGCTCGATGCACATCAGCGGCACCATTGTCACGGCCGGGCGCGGGAAGGTGCAGGCCGGCGCCCGGATCGACCGCTCGGCCGATGTGCTCGAGCGGGCCGTCCACCACGCCGCGGCCGCACCGGTGTCCCGGCAGCGGCTGCGCCTCCACGGCATCGTCGCGACCGCACTCGCCGAGATCGAGCACCGGCTGGTCGACGCCGGGTTGCTGCTCGGTCTCGACGAGCGCCGCGCCATTCGCCACATCGGGTTCTGGATGCTCGCGGTGGTCGCGCTCGGGCTGGTCCGGCTGCTCGCCGGGATCGCGAACGTCCGGCCCGTCGGCTATCTGGCGGCGGCCCTGCTCGTCGTGACCGTGGTGGCGGTGGGGCAGCTGTCCAGGGCGCCGCGGCGCAGCAGGTTCGGCGACCGCACCCTGAACCGGTTGCGCCGCGAGCACCACGGCCTGTCGCCCGAGCTGAAGCCGGACTGGACCGCATACGGGGCGGCCGGGGCCGCGCTCGGCGTCGGGGTGTTCGGGATGGGCGCCCTGTGGGCGTCGGATCCCGCGTTCGCCCACGAGCTGGAGGCGCACAGGCTCGTGGCCACGGGGGGCGGGTACGCCGGCAGCGGCTTCTTCGACGGTGGGGCCGGCTTCGGTGACGGTGGGGCCGGCAGCGGCGGGGGCGGTTGTGGTAGCGGTGGCTGCAGTGGTGGTGGTGGTGGCGGTGGCTGCGGAGGTTGAGGCCCGCGCGAGCCGGCTCGGCGTCGGGATCGGCTGGCGCCCGGAGATCTCCGGGCTCGTCAGTGCACTGCCGGCCGTGCGGTTCTGCGAGGTGATCGCGGAGTCGTTCACTCCCGCAGCTCCGCCTCGAGGGGTGACGGAGCTGCGGGAGCGGGGCATCCCGGTGATCCCGCACGGGGTCCGGCTCTCGCTGGGCAGCGCCGACCCCGTCGACCCCGGGCGGATCGGGCAGCTGGCCGCCTGCGTCGACGCCCTGGACGCGCCGCTGGTCAGCGAGCACGTCGCGTTCGTCCGGGCCGGCGGGCGCGACGCCGGGCACCTGCTCCCCGTCCCGCGCAGCAGGGCGGGGATCGACGCGCTGACCCGCAACGTCCTGGCGCTGCAGGTGGAGCTGGACGTCCCGCTGGCGCTGGAGCCGATCGCCGCGCTGTTCGACTGGCCCGACGACGACTACACCGAGGCAGAGTTCCTCACCGAGCTGATGGAACGCACCGACACCCTGCTGCTGCTCGACGTGGCCAACGTGCACGCCAACGCCGTCAACCGCGGTGCCGACCCGACCGCGCTGCTCGACGCGCTGCCGCTGGAGCGGGTCGCCTACGTCCACGTCGCGGGCGGCGTCGAACATGACGGGCTGTACCACGACACCCATACCGCGCCCGTCCCGGCCGCCGTCCTCACCCTGCTCGAGCAGCTGTGCGAGCGGCACCCGCCGCCAGCGGTGATGCTGGAGCGCGACGGCCGGTACCCGCCGCTGGCCACGCTGCGCGCCGAGCTCGACGCAATCGCCCGCGCCGCCGCCTCCGGTCCGGGCTTGCAGGAAAGCCACTTTCATGCAACCACATTGCGGCAAAGTGGCTTTCCTGCAACCCCACCGAGCAACTACCGCTCGGCTGGAGGGACGCCGTGAGCGGGCTGGCGGCGCGGCAGGCCGAGCTCGTGGCGGCGCTGGTGGCGGGCGGTCCGGTGCCGGCCGGGTTCGATCCCGACCGGCTGACTGCCACCCGCCGGGCGTTGCTGCGCAAGAGGGCGGGCGAGGCCGCGGCGGAATGGCCACTGCTGGCCGCGTCGTGCGGGCTCTCGTGGTTCGCGACGTTCGCCGGGCACCGCGACGGGCACCCGCCGGTGGGGGCGCTGCGCGACGGCTGGGACCTGGCCAGGTTGCTGGCGCGCGCGGGGCAGCTCGGCCCGGGCGCAGCCGAGGAGCTCGCCGCCCGCGAGGTGTGCTGGCGCTACGACGGGCACGGTGCGCCGCGCCGCCGCCGGCTGCCCGCCATCCGCGGTGCCGGAACCGCGGTGTTCCTGCAGGTGTGCGGCGCGATGCTGCGGGTGGGTCGGCCGGAGCGCTCGGCGTGACCGATCCGGGGCGGTGAGCGTCCCGACCGGGTGGTGCGCGCCGCTGCAGCGTCGGCTATACCACAGCATCTCGGGCCGGCCGGACTTCTACACTCTCCGGTAACTTCAGCGCCGGCGCATCCCCGATCCGGCCCAGCAGCACGAGGAGGCCGAAGTGCGCAAAGTTCTCGTCGCGAACCGCGGGGAGATCGCCGTCCGGGTGATCCGCGCGGCCAAGGACGCGGGACTGGGCAGCGTCGCCGTCTATGCCGACCCCGACCGGGATGCGCCGTTCGTCCGCCTCGCCGGCGAGGCGTTCGCGCTGGGTGGCAGCACTGCCACGGAGTCCTACCTCGACGTCGACAAGGTGCTCGGTGCGGCCGACCGGTCGGGGGCCGACTCGATCCACCCCGGCTACGGCTTCCTCTCCGAGAACGCCGACTTCGCCCAGGCCGTCATCGACGCCGGCCTCACCTGGATCGGCCCGACCCCGCAGGCCATCCGCGACCTCGGCGACAAGGTCACCGCGCGACATATCGCCACCCGCGCCGGAGCCCCGCTGGTGCCGGGCACGGACGGGCCGGTGACTGGTGCCGAGGAGGTCGAGGCGTTCGCCGAGGAGTACGGGCTGCCGGTCGCGATCAAAGCGGCGTTCGGCGGCGGTGGTCGGGGCCTGAAGGTCGCCCGTGAGCGCAGGGAGATCGCCGAGCTCTACGACTCGGCGGTCCGCGAGGCCATCGCCGCCTTCGGCCGTGGCGAGTGCTTCGTCGAGCGCTACCTGGACCGGCCCCGCCACGTCGAGGCACAGGTGCTGGCCGACACACACGGCAACGTCATCGTCGTCGGCACCCGCGACTGCTCGCTGCAGCGCCGGTTCCAGAAGCTCGTCGAGGAGGCACCGGCGCCGTTCCTGCGCGACGAGCAGCGCACGACAATCCACGACGCGTCGAAGGCCATCTGTCAGGAAGCCGGGTACCACGGCGCCGGGACCGTGGAGTTCCTCGTCGGGCAGGACGGATTGATCTCCTTCCTCGAGGTCAACACCCGGCTGCAGGTCGAGCATCCGGTCTCGGAGGAGACCTCCGGGGTCGACCTGGTACGCGAGCAGTTCCGGATCGCCGACGGCGAGGTGCTCCACCTGACCGAGGACCCGCGCCCGCGCGGGCACTCCATCGAGTTCCGGATCAACGGCGAGGACGCCGGACGCAACTTCCTGCCCGCGCCCGGCACCGTCACCTCGATCACCTTCCCCGCGGGCCCCGGCGTGCGGGTCGACGCGGGCGTGGAGTCCGGCTCAGTGATCGGCGGGCAGTTCGACTCGCTGCTGGCCAAGCTGATCGTCACCGGCTCCGACCGGGCGCAGGCGTTGGAGCGGTCCCGCCGCGCGCTGGCCGAGTTCCAGGTGGAGGGGATGGCCACGGTGCTGCCGTTCCACCGCGCCGTCGTCGACGACCCTGCGTTCGCGGCGAGCACCGAGGAGGAGTTCACCGTCCACACCCGGTGGATCGAGACGGAGTGGGACAACACCGTCCCCCCGTTCGAGGCAGGTGCGGCAGTCGAGCCGGGCGGCGAGCGACAGACCGTCGTCGTCGAGGTCGGCGGCCGCCGGCTCGAGGTGTCACTGCCCGGCGACCTGACCCTGCGCGTCGGCCCGACCGCGGCCAAGGTGCCGCCCCGCCGACGCGGCAGCGGCAAGGCCGGCGGCGCCACGGTCTCCGGTGACGCCGTGACCGCGCCCATGCAGGGCACGATCATCAAGGTTGCGGTGTCCGACGGCGACACCGTCGCCGCGGGTGATCTCGTCGTGGTGCTGGAGGCGATGAAGATGGAGAACCCGGTCACTGCGCACAAGGACGGTACGATCACCGGGCTGACCGCCCGGACCGGCAGTCCCGTGTCCCAGGGCACGGTTATTTGCGAGATCAAGAACTGAACCGAACAGTTGACGCCGACCGTACTTTTCGAATAACGTCGTGGAGCCAGGCAATTCCACGGCGAAACCGCACCGTGCTGAACAAGTGCATAGCGGACAGCAGTGATGCACCCGTGTGACCACCCACGGGGCCCGGTTCAATTTCCGCCACGCGGAGAGAGACCGCGCCGCGGATCCGTTCGCCACGCAGGCCGCGCCGCGAACACCTCCACCGTCGTCACGGAGACCCAGGATCCGTCATGCCCCCCGAGACCGTGTTCGTGACCAGCCATATCCATGTCGACGGGCCGATTCCCGGCCCCTATTCCCTACTCACCCTCGCCTCGGCCGCGCACAATGCGGACGGAGCCCGACTCGCGACGTTCACCGCCAACCTGCGTGAGCTACCCGCTGCCACCCTTCACCCGATCGCGCTGCAGTCTTGGCGCGGCAGGGCCGAGGACTGGCTCTGCACCCGGCGGGCGGCCCGTCCGCCCGTCATCGCGATGACCGCCTACGCCCGCTGGGTCGACCAGCTTCCGGGCGAAACGGTGTTCGTCGCGGACTCGCAAGCGCACGACTACCTGTTCCTCTACTGGTACCTCCAGCGTTTCACCGGGCATTGGCCCTTCGCTCGGACCAGTACCGACGCGGATGTCCGGGACGCGCTCCCGGACACACCAGGGTGCACCCTCAACAGCTGCCGAACCGTGTTCGCGCAGTCGAGTTGACGCCGCGGTTGTCCCCGGTGGACCGGCTTGCGGCCGTCCACCGGGGGCCTCCAGCGGCTGCGCGGCGTCAGCCGTGATGCCCATCCCACCCGCCCGCCGAGTTCACCATCGCGAACATCCGCCCCGAACCCGGCCGATCCGCGCGGGATGCTCCTACCCTCCTCGGCGAGATCGGCTGCCTCCCGGAGGAGCCGCAGTGCCCGAGCCTCGGCACGCAGAAGTCACCACCACCGCCCGTTGGGTGCTCACCGCCGTCGAGTTCGACGTGCTGTGGGAGCGCCTGCGGCTCGGCCCCACCCCCGTCGTGCTGCGGTTGGCCGCACCGGGCCGCAACCGGGCGGAGCGGACCGAGATCGTCAAGTCCGGACTGCATGCGCTACGCAGCCGAGGCCTCGCCGACCACGGTGGCCCCGACCCCGAGCTCGTCCGCCTGCTCACCCTGCTGGACCGCGCGTCGCCGCAGCTCGAACTGCGGGCCTGGCTCGACCGCAGTGCGCGGGCAGTGGCGACGGGGCGTCCGGGCTCCGCCGTCGTGGCCGTGCGGCAGGACGAGACGATCATCAGGCCTGCGGCTCGCTGCCCACGGCCTTGCTCGGGGCGATCCCGGTCGCACCGGCGGGACCCGGCCGCGCCGTCGCCGTGCCGAGCACGGTCCTCGCCACCGCGCTCGCCACCCCGACGAGGCTGCGCCAATCCCTGGTCGCCCTCGACGTGGCATCCACCGATGCGGGCCTGCTCGCCCGGATGCTGGGCGAGCGCCCCCGGCGCAGTCAGCTGGCCGCGCTGGCCGCCGACCGGTGGGGCGTCACCCGGCGGCTGTCCGGCGGGCTCACCCTGCTCGACGGAGCGCAGGGTCGTTACCTGCTCACCCGCAGCATGGCGCAGGACGGGACGCAGTGGACCACCGTCGCCCCCGCCGACCCACACCGGTTGGGCCACCGCGTCGAGGAACTCCTCGACGCTGCCGTGGCCGCGGCTCGGTGCTGACGGGCCCGCCGCCCACGATCACGATTCGGTCACCGCGCCAGTCCCCGCCGCCTCGTGGTCAGTCGGTCACGGTACGCGGCTACGCTGTGCGGGTGCCGTTGTACGCCGCGTACGGGTCGAACATGGATCCGGCGCAGATGAAGGAGCGCGCCCCGCACTCGCCGATGGCCGGTACCGGGTGGCTGACGGGCTGGCGACTGACCTTCGGTGGTGAGGACTACGGCTGGCAGGGGGCGCTCGCCACGGTCGTCGAGGACCCGTCGTCGCAGGTGTTCGTGGTGCTCTACGACGTGCCCGAGCACGACTCCGCCCAGCTCGACCGCTGGGAGGGGGGCGAGCTGGGGCTGCACAAGAAGCTGCGGCTGCGGGTGCACACGCTCGAAGGCGACGTGCTGGCCTGGATCTATGTGCTCAACGACTACGAGGGCGGCGATCCGTCGGCCCGCTACCTCGGAGTGATCACCGAGGCCGCCGAGCAGGCCGGCGCCCCGGACGACTACGTCGCCGACCTGCGCAGCCGCCCCTGCCAGCGCTCCCTCTAACCCACCCCCACCCCCGCGAGTCGCGCTATCTGTGCGACCGTGTCGGGCTATCCGTGCGATCCGCGCCAGGTCCCCGCGGCTCCCGGTGCCTCCGCCGGCGCAGCAGTCCGGCGACCCGACCACTGAGGTCCACACCACGGCGGCGAAATGCCTCGACGAGCTCCGTATCGAGCCTTGTCGGGGCCTGCAGGTCGGCCACCCGTACGCGCACCACGATCCACCCGCGTCGACGCAGGTCCTCGGCCCGCGCGTCGTCCTCGACGGACCGGGCGGCGTGGGCCGAATGGCCGTCGTACTCCGCGGTGATCCGCAGCTCGGGCCAGGCCAGGTCGAGCCGGTAGACCTCGCGCCCGTCGACGCCGGTGAGCGACCAGTTCACCTGTGGCGGCGGAAACCCGAGATCCACGACGAGCCAGAGCAGCCAGCTCTCAGCGGGCGACTCCGCCCGCCCGGTCGCCAGTTCGAGAATCCGCCCGGCGCAGCGGGTGCCTCTCGGATCCCGGCGGTGCCGTAACCGCTCCCCGACCCGGGCCCGCAACTGTTCGCGACCTCCTGACCCGGCGAGGCTCAGTGCCTCGTCGAGCACGGCGAGCGCATCCGGTGGGCGGGCGCGGCACAGCAGGTCGGTGAGCACGCGGTCGAGGCAGAGAACCGGCAACGACGCCACGGTCTCCCCGATCCGCGCTGAGCGCGATGCCGCTGTGCACCTTGAGCCCGCGGCGTGAGCGGATCCAGTGTCCGTACGGTGCTGTGATGTGCACGGGCACCGGCTCGGCCGTCGAGCAACCGTGCAGCCGAGCGGCCGTCGGCCCCGTCAGCAGCACGTCCGGTCCACCGAGCTGCACCGCCGCGGCCGCCAGGGTCAGCGGATCCGCAACCCGATCGGCCTCGACGAGCACGCCGGGCCATAGGGTGTGCCATTCACCCGACTCGAGCGCAGCCCGGACGCGGTAAGGCCCCCACTTCGCCAGCGCGTCACACCGCCGGACGGCTCCGTGCGTACCCAGCTCCATCGACTGCATGGAGACGACGCTGGCGCACCGCCGCCCACCACGGCAGGGGATGTGCGCAGACTGTGGACAGGACGAGGCTCATGTGGACAAGTTGTCGCACGAATGGCCCGACTCGGTCGCACAGCTGGCGCGACTCGCGGGGTTTGCCTCAGCCGTGAGTGCGGCGAGGGCGGCGCGCACGAGGACCCGGACCCCGATGGGGAGGGCGCGCTCGTCGAGGTCGAAGGTGGGCTGATGGAGGTCACGCATCGGGCCGTGGCCGGGCCAGACGCCGAGCCGCGCCATCGCGCCCGGGACGTACTCGAGGTACCACGCGAAGTCCTCGCCACCGCTGGACTGCTCGGTGCTCGCCGCCGCCTCGGGACCGAGCGCGGCCACCACCGCGTCACGCAGCAGGCCCGCGCTGACCTCCTCGTTGACCACCGGCGGCACGCCACGGACGTGGTCGAGCACATATCCGACACCGGTGGGCGCCAGCAGCGTCGCGACCAGGGCGCGGACCTTGCCTTCCAGCTCACCCCAGGTGGCGTGGTCGGCGGTGCGCAGCGTGCCGCGCAGCACGCCGTGCTGCGGGATGGCGTTGAAGGCCTCACCGGCCTCGACCGCCCCCCACACCAGCACGGTGCCCGAACGCGGGTCGACCTGGCGGGTCAGCAGCAGCGGCAGCTGGGTGATCAGCAATCCCATCGCCAGCACCAGGTCGGCGGTGAGGTGTGGGCGGGAGGTGTGGCCGCCCGGCGAGGTGAGCCGGATCTCCAGCATGTCGCACGCCGAGGTAATCGGGCCGACCCGGGTACCGAGCCTGCCCACCTCCAGCCGCGGGTCGCAGTGCAGCGCGAAGACCCGTTCGACGCCCTTCATCGCCCCGTCGGCGACGACGTCGAGCGCACCACCGGGCTGTACCTCCTCGGCCGGCTGGAAGACCAGCCGCACCCGGCCGGGCAGTGACGGCGCGGACGCCAGCGCGAGCCCGGCACCGAGCACGATCGCGGTGTGCGCGTCGTGCCCGCAGGCATGCATCACGGCGGGGACGGTGGACGCGAACGGAAGATCGGTGTCCTCGGCCAGCGGCAGTGCGTCGAGGTCGGCACGCAACGCCACACAGCGCTCGCCGTACCCGATGTCGCAGACCAGCCCGGTGCCCCCGGGGATGGTCCGCGGCTCGAACCCGGCCGCCATCAACTCGTGTGCGACGAACGCGGTGGTGCGATGTTCGGCACGGGCGAGCTCGGGTACGGTGTGCAGCGAGCGACGCCAGCCGACGACCTCGGTCCGATGCCGCCGCAACCAGGTGTCCAGCCAGGACGGCCCACTCCCGGCGCCGAGGTCGACGACAGCGCGGTCGCCGGGCGGCACGATGTCGGGGTGCGCCTCCAACAGGGTCACCGAGCACCACCGCATCTCTGCGCCCCATCCGGGGCGGTCACTGTTCCGTACCGTATCTGACCATGGTGCTCTACCCGGATGGCGGTGTTCCAACCCTTAACGGGCATCCCCCGCAATCCTCGCCGAGGTGTCGCCGGTCTGCTGCGGGCGGTGCCGGTCGGCCGTGGTCGTTCGCGACGAACGGGCGTTTTGGCCGCTCGTCGCCCTCTGCAGGGTACTGGGGCGGTAGGTCACCCCGGCGTCGCCCGGTCAACACCAGGGGTGGTCGCACTACGTCACCACCGGCGGGAACAATGGTGCGATGTTCTCCCCCGGTGACGACGAGCGCCGGATCGGTGACCGCTACCGATTGTCGACCCAGCTCGGCAGCGGCGCCATGGGTACCGTGTGGTCGGGCTACGACGACGTGTTGCGGCGCCGGGTCGCGGTCAAGGAGCTCAAGGTCCCGCCGGGAGTGCCGGAGCGCGAGGCGCTGTCCATGCGCGAGCGGATGCTGCGCGAGGCCCGGGCACTGGGCGGGCTGTCCCACCCCAACGTCATCACGGTCTACGACGTCGTCGACGTCGGCGGTGAACCGTTCGTGGTGCTGGAGATGCTCCCGGGGCGCAACCTCGCGTCGATGATCACCGGGCAGGGGCACCTGACCGCGAGCCAGGCCGCCGTCGTCGGGTTCGCCACAGCCGGTGCGTTGCGTGCCGCGCACCGGGCCGGCATCACCCATCGCGACGTCAAGCCGGGGAACGTCCTGGTCGCCGACGACGGACGGGTCAAGCTCACCGACTTCGGTATCGCCCGCAACGCCGCGGACGCCCGGATGACCACCGCGGGGTTGGTGCTGGGTTCACCCGCCTACATCGCGCCGGAGGTCGCGGCCGGTCAGACCGTCACACCCGCTGCCGACCTCTGGGGTCTCGGTGCGACCCTGTTCGCCGCCATCGAGGGCCACCCGCCCTACGACGTGCGGGGTGACCCGGTGTCCACCATCACCGAGGTCGTCTACGGCGCGGTGCCCCGACCCCGCGGCGTCGGCCCGGTCTCGGAGGTGATCGCGGCGCTGATGGTCAAGGAGCCGGGTCGGCGGATGTCGCTGCAGGAGGTCCGGCGCCGGTTGCGTCCGCTGCTCGCCGACCCGGACGATCCGCTCTTCCCCGCCTCGGCCGAGACGCCGACGGTGCGCGCGACCCTCGCCCGCTCGGCGCCCGCGGTGAGCCCGCCCACGACCTCGGGCTCGGGTTGGTCCGCCGCATCCGGGTCGGCTGCGCCGCTGGCGGCCGACCCGGGGCCGGTGCCGGTGCCGGTGCCGGTGCCGGTGCCGGTGCCGGTGCCGGTGCCGGTGCCGGTGCCGGCGACGCGGGCCCCGGCGGCGGCCCCGCCCGGAGCCCGCGTTGCACTCGGGGTGCACCCGCCGGCCGCCCCGGGGGCCGCCCCACCGGTCACCCCGCCGCCCGTTCCACCGGTCTCTCGCCCCGCCCCGCCCCGCCGTCGCGTGCCGGTGCCGCCGCGCGCACCGGGCGCCCCGCCCGCCATCGCTCGCCACGCGGCGATGCCGGCCTGGTGGGCGGTACCGCTGGTCGTCGCCGGCGCGGTGATCGTGTTGCTGGGCGCGGCGCTCGGCTGGGCGGCGACCCGGGCGCTCGCCGGGCAGCCAGCGCTCAGCACGGTCACCGTGACCACCGCCCGGACCCCGCTCGTCGAGCACCGCGATCCGCTCGGGTTCGCCGTCGGGGTCCCACAGCCCTGGACGCAGTACCGCTTCGAGCCCGCCGTCGGCCCGACCGTCGTGCGGTTCGTCAGCCCCGACGGCACCGAGGAGCTCGCGGTGCAGCGGCGCACATCGGCCAGTGAGGTGCTCGGCGGGCTGACCGCGCAACGGCTCGGCGCGGACCGCGTCGACGTCGAGCCCGCGCAGCCGGTGCCGGATGTGCCGCGAGGCGGCCAACAGGTCACCTACCGGACCACCGAGGGCTCCCTGCAGCGGATCAGCTGGCTGCGGATCCTCCCGGTGGGCGGCGGTGTGTGGACGGTCCGACTGACCGTGCCGGGCGGGCGGGCCGAGGACACCGCCGCGGCCCTCTTCGACACCATTGCCAGGGGTTTCACGCCCACCGCAGTGTAACGAACCGCAGGGTGACGAACCGCAGGGTCACTACCGCAGCGTGCCCGAACAGGCGTGCGGACGACGCGTCGTAGGCTGCGCCCCATGAGCATCCCGCAGGCTCCGGGGCATCTCGACGGCGCGGTGGCAGCCGCGCAGGAGGCCGCGGGCGCGCTGGCCAGGGCCACCGGCGTGGTGCGCCACGACGTCGCGGTGGTGCTCGGCTCGGGATGGCGCCCGGCCGCCGATCTGATCGGACCGCCGACGCACGAGGTGGCGATGGCCGCGCTGCCGGGCTTCGTGCCGCCCACCGTGGCCGGGCACGGCGGCACGATCCGGTCCGTCCCGGTCGGCGGGCGCCGGGTGCTCGTCCTGCTCGGCCGTACCCATCTCTACGAGGGCTTCGGGATCGGCCCGGTCGCGCACGGTGTGCGCACGGCAGTCGCCGCGGGTTGTCATACCGTGGTACTCACCAACGCGGCGGGCGGGATCCGGCCGGGGATGTCGGTGGGCGACCCGGTGCTCATCAGCGACCACCTCAACCTGACCGCGGCGTCGTCGCTGGTCGGCCCGCGGTTCACCGACCTCACCGACCTCTACTCACCGCGGCTGCGGGCGCTCGCGCGCGACATCGACCCGTCGCTGTCCGACGGCGTCTATGCCGGGCTGCCCGGCCCGCATTTCGAGACCCCGGCCGAGATCCGGATGCTGCGCGGGCTCGGTGCCGACCTCGTCGGGATGTCGACGGTGCTGGAGGCGGTCGCCGCGCGCGCCGAGGGCGCCGAGGTGTTCGGGCTGTCGCTGGTCACGAACCTGGCCGCCGGGATCACCGGGGAGCCGCTCGACCACCAGGAGGTCCTCGCGGCCGGTTGGGCGTCGGCGACCCGGATGGGCACGCTGCTGCGCGAGCTCGTCGCCCGGCTGTGAGGCTCACCTCGGCGCTGCGCGACGCGGCGCTGCGCTGGATCGCCGACGACCCCGACCCCGCTACCCGCGCCGAGCTGCAGCGCATCCTGGCCACCGCGATGGTCGGCGACGAGAGCGCCGTCGTCGAGCTGGCCGACCGGATGACCGGGGGGCTGCGCTTCGGCACGGCGGGGCTGCGTGGGCCGGTGCGGGCCGGGCCGGCGGGGATGAACGTCGCCGTGGTGGCGCGGGTGACGGCCGGGCTGGCCGGCTGGCTGGCCCGTGACGGTGCGCGCGGCACGGTGGTGGTCGGCCGGGACGCCCGGCACGGGTCGGCCGCGTTCGCCCGAGCCACCACGCAGGTGCTCGCCGGTGCCGGGTTCGCGGTGCGGGTGCTGTCCGGCGCGGTGCCGACCCCGCTGCTGGCCTTCGCGGTGCGCGAGCTGGGCGCCGTGGCCGGGGTGCAGATCACCGCGTCGCACAACCCACCGGCCGACAACGGCTACAAGGTCTACCTCGCCGACGGCGCCCAGCTCGCCCCGCCCGCCGACGCCGAGATCGAGGCCCGGATCGCCGTCGCGCCCGCCGCCGTCGCCCTCCCCACCGCAGACTTCGCCGCCGGCACGACCCTGGTCGACGGCACGGAGGTCGAGGTCACGCAGGCCTACCTGGACCGGGTCGCCCGGTTGCCCCGCGGCACGGCGCGAGCACTGCGCCTCGCGCTCACCCCGCTGCACGGGGTCGGCGGGGCGATGGCGGTGCATGCACTGGCCGGGGCCGGGTTCACCGACGTGCACGTGGTGACCGCGCAGGCGGTGCCCGATCCGGACTTCCCGACCGTCGCGTTCCCCAACCCGGAGGAGCCGGGCGCCACCGACGCACTGCTGGCGCTGGCCGCCGAGGTGGGTGCCGACCTGGCCGTCGCGCTCGACCCGGACGCCGACCGGTGCGCGCTCGGTGTGCCCCTGCCCGGTGGCGGGTGGCGGATGCTCACCGGCGACGAGACGGGTGTCCTGCTCGGCGACCACCTGTTGCACGCCGGCGGCGCTCGTGGCATTGCTTACTGCGATCCGCTGATCGCGACGACCGTCGTCTCCTCGTCGATGCTGGGGTCGATCGCCGCGGCGTACGGGGCGCGCTACACCGAGACGCTGACCGGGTTCAAGTGGATCGCACGCGGCGGGCCGGGGTTGGTGTACGGCTACGAGGAGGCGCTGGGCTACTGCGTCGACCCCGATGCGGTGCGGGACAAGGACGGCATTGCCGCCGCGGTGCTCGCCGCCGACCTGGCCGCTGGTCTGCGCGCACAGGGCCGCGGCCTGCTCGACCGGCTCGACGAGCTCGCGATCGCGCACGGGGTGCACCACACGCTCGGCATCTCGGTGCCGCTCGACCGGGCCGACCGGGACGCGGTGCTGGAGCGGCTGCGGACGACGCCGCCGGCCGGCTGGCATCTCGACCAACCCGCCCCCGACGTCGTCGTGCTGCGCCGCGCGGGCGAGCGGCTGATCGTGCGGCCCTCGGGCACCGAGCCGAGGCTCAAGGCCTACCTGCAGGTGGTCGAGCCGGTGCCGGACCAGGCCGGGCTGTCCACCGCGCGGGTCACCGCCGCGGGTCGACTTGCCGCACTGCGGGAGGTGGCACAAGGCATTTTTGATCGCCAACGAGCAGCTCAAGGCCGGCACCTACTACCACCCTGAAGTGACCACGCCCGTGCCCTGGCCCCGCATCCGACACCGGTCCGGGACCGGGGCACGCCCTACACCGCTCCGAACTGCCGGTCGCCCGCGTCGCCGAGACCGGGAACGATGAACGCCGAGTCGTCGAGGCGCTCGTCGACGCTCGCGGTGACGACCCGCACCGGGAGTCCGCTGGCGGCGAGGCGATCGAGACCTTCGGGTGCGACGAGCGCGCAGACCGCGGTGACGTCGGTGGCGCCGCGGTCGACGAGCAGCCCGATGGTGTGCACCATCGTGCCGCCGGTGGCGAGCATCGGGTCGAGCACGAACACCGGACAGTCCCCAAGCGACTCGGGCAGGGACTCCAGATAGGGCACGGCCCGGTGGGTCGGCTCGTCGCGGGCCATGCCGACGAAGCCCATCCGCGACTCCGGCATCAGTGAATGCGCGGCGTCGGCCATCCCGAGCCCGGCGCGCAGCACCGGCACCAGCAGCGGTGGGCGGGCCAACCGGTAGCCGGTGGCCCGGGAGACCGGGGTGTGCAGCGGTGCGGTGGTCACGGCGGCGTCGCGGGTCGCCTCGTAGACCAGCATCAGGGTGAGCTCGCGCAACGCGGCGCGAAAGGTCGCGTGGTCGGTCCGGGCGTCGCGCAGCGTGCTCAGCCGCGTCCTGGCCAGCGGATGGTCGACGACCCGGACGTCCATTGGCCGAGGCTAGCTCAGAGCCTGTTGGCAAATGGTGTTGGTTGGGTTGCCCGAGGTGACGGTGGGTAGCGATTAGGTCACGGTGGTGTGTCGTACCGGGCAGGAGAACGGGCTCCTGATAGTCGAGGAGTACCACCTACCCGACCGACCAGA
>JBBSGM010000059.1:0-23883 GCA_038254065.1 Mycobacteriales bacterium
ATCCTTAACCTCGGCTTAACGTTTCGATCCGGTTGATAGACCGCAGCCGGTCGCGGCGGCGGTACAGTCCGCAAGGTGGAACCGGGCCGGCTGCGGCTGAGGGTGCTCGGACGCTTTGGCGTCGAGGGCAATCTCGACGGCCCCGCGCCGACCGGCAAGGCCGAGCGGCTGCTCAAGGTGCTCGCTGCCAAGCACGGCCAGCTGGTTCCGGTGGAAACCCTGGTCGACGCGCTGTGGCACGACCACCCGCCGGACCGCGCCGACCGCAACGTCGCGGTTCTGGTCAGCCGGCTGCGCCGGTCGCTGGGCCGGGCCAGGATCGTCGGCGGCCCAACCGCCTACCAGCTGGTGCTCGACAGCAGCACCGTCGTCGACCTGTTCGAGGCTGAGGAACTCGTCACCAACGCCGAGCGGGAGCTGGCGCACGGCCGCTACGCGCTGGCCGCGGTCGGCGCGGAGCAGGCCGAGAAGCTGCTCGCCGCGGCCCCGCCGCTGGTCGACGAGATCGACTCGCCGTGGGCCGAAGACCTGCGCCGGCTGGCCCTCAGCCAGCTGCGCCGGGCCCGCGGTTGCCGGTGGCAGGCTGCCCAGGAGCTCGGCGATTATCGCACCGCGGTCGAGGTCGCCAGCGCCGCGCTGGCCGCCGACCCGCTCGACGAGGAGGCCTGCCGGGCGGTGATGGTCGCCCACCACCGGGCCGGGGCGGCAGGGGCGGCGCTGGCCGCTTACCACGCTCTGCGCTCGGCGCTGGCCGAAGCGCTCGGTGCCGACCCGTCGGAGGCCACTCGGGCGGTGTTCCTCTCCGCGCTGCGAGCCGACCCGCCTGGCTCCGGCACGACCAGGCTGCTGCCCGCCGAGGCGCCTGAGCCGCCCTCCGCCCTGGTCGGGCGCGACGCCGAGCTGGAGCAGCTGCTAACGCTGTGGTCTCGGGCGGCCGGCGGTGAGGGGGCCACTGCGCTGGTGCTCGGCGAGGCTGGCATCGGCAAGAGCAGTCTAGCTGCCGCGCTCGCCACCCGGGTGCGCCAGACTGGTGGGCTGGTACTTACCACCGGCTGCTTCGAGGCCGAGCGCTCGCTCTACCTGCAACCGCTGGTAGCCGCGGTGCGGGCCGTCATCGCGCTGCACCGGCCCACCGAGCTGCGCAACCTCGCGGGTGACTGGCTGGGCACGATGCTCGAGCTGGTGCCGGAGATGGGGCAGTTCACCGGCACCGTGCCCTACCAGCGCGCCGCACCGGAGTTGGAGCACCTCCGCAGTTTGGAGGCGCTCGCCACGTTCCTCGACCGGCTCGCCGAGCGTCAGCCGCTGCTGCTGGTGATCGAGGACGGCCAGCACGCCGGACAGTCCACTGTAGAGGCACTGCACGTACTGGCCACCCGCCTGGCCACCAGCCGGGTGTTGGTGCTCATCCTCGAGCGCACCTCCGAGCACGATGACGCGCTCGCCTCGCTGCGCGACCTCGCCACCTGCATCGTGCTCGGGCCGCTGTCCGAGCAGGCCGTCGGCATCCTGGTCGAGCGCTGCGGGTTGCCCTACGACCTGGCCCAGCTGCACGAGTGGACCGGCGGCTCACCGCTGTTCGTCACCGAGCTGCTGCGCCATCCGGCCCCGGTCCGGCCCGGTGGGGGGATGCGGCTGGGCATCCCCGGCTCGCTGCAAGAGGCGGTCGCCGGGCGGCTCACCCGGGTCGGCGACGCCGTGGAGGCACTGCTCCAGCAGGGCGCGGTACTCGGGTCGGCGTTCTCGCTCGACGAGGTGGCCGCGCTGTCCGGCATCGACGTCGAGGAATGCGCCCGCCGCGCCGGCCGGGCGCTGCGCGCGGGGCTGCTCGTGGTGCGCGGGGAGACCTTCCGCTTCGCCAACGACGTGGTGCGGCAGGTGGCCTACCACTCCACGCCGCTGCCGGTGCTGGTCAGTCGGCACCGGCGAGCCGCCAAGCTGTTCGAGGGCCGCCCGGAGGCGGCCGCCCGCCAGCTCGCCGCAGCGCAGGATCACGCCGCGGCGGCCAGAGCCTGGCTGCTCGCCGCGCACGCCGCGCACCTGGCCTTCGCCAATCTGGAGGCCGAGCGGCTGCTCGACGAGGCGCTGATCGTCGCGCAGCGCTCCGGCGAGCGGGTGCTGGTGGCCATGGTCCTGATGCGCCGCGGCGAGATCCGCACCGAATTGGGTCGACACGCCGAGGCCCGCGACGACCTGGAGGTCGCTCTGGGCATTGCCCGCGACGTCGGCGAGGAGCTGCTCGAGGCCCGGGTGCTGGAGCAGCTCGGCTGGACCGCGCTGTATGCCCGCGACGCGCTGGGCGCGGTCGACCTCGCCTCCAGGGCCAGGGCGCTCGCCGAGTCAGCCGCCGCCGCGCCCGGTGCACTGCCCAGCTCGCTGCTACTCGTCGGTCGAGTGCGGCACTGGGACGGCGACTACTCTGGCGCGGCGGCCGCCTACGACCAGGTGGTCGCCGCGGACCCCGGCGACACCACGACGGCGGTGGCACTGGCCTACCGTGGCGCACTGCTACAACACATGGACCGCTTCGCCGAGGCCCGCACAGTGCTGGAACGGGCAGCAGTGCTGTGCCGCAACACCGGACAGTTCCGCCCGCTGCTACAAACGCTGTTCTTCATCGGCCTGGCTCGCGGTGACGTCGGCGACTTCGAAGGCGCGCTGCGGGCGCTGGGCCGAGCCCGTCGCATGATCGACGAGTATGGAGTGAGCTTCTACCGGGCAGGGATCGACACGACCACGGCGTGGCTGTTGCTGGAGCTGGGCGACGTCGAACAGGCCCGGGAACACGCCCAGCGGGCGGTGGAACTCGCGCACAGCGGGGGCGGGGCGCTGGAGCTGGAGCAGGAGCTGCACGCGCTGCTCGCGCTGGCCGACTGCGACCTGGTCGATGGCCGCGACGACGACGCCGGGGCGCGGGTGGAGGCGGCGGCCCCGATGCTCGATCAGTCGCTGCCGTTCCGGCCGCGGGCGACGATGCGGCTGCTCGAGATGCGCGCCCGCTTCGAACCGGCGCAAGGCGAGGCGCTGCTGGTCCACGCCCGTCGTTACTCCTCGCCGAAGTACGAGTCACTGGCGCTGTGGCACCTGGACCACTACGAGGAGGCCGCGACCATCGCGGCGCAGACCGGGTCGGATCTACTGCTCGCCCAGGTCGGTCACCCGGACGCCGGCCGGGCGGCGCTGGATCGGATCGCTGCCTCACTGGCGCCCCAGGTTCGCGCGACGTTCCTGGCCCACGGCCGGCTGTGCATCGCCAAGGGGCCAGGGCGCGTCGTCAAGGGCCCAAGGCGATGGTCATGAGCAGGTGCGGGCGGCCGACATAGAGTTCGACGTCGCCCTGCCGGCTCCAGCCGAGGTGGATGAAGAACCGCTCGTTGACGACCTGCACGTGCGCGAGCATCGAGATCCCTCCCAGCCGGCCGGCGGCGGCCACTGCGAAGCGCACCAGCGGCGCGCCCAACCCGACATGGCGGAACTCTGGCAGGACAGCGAGCCGGTCGCCCTGCCAGGTGCGCTTGGCTAGGTCGAGCGGGTAGAGCCGCACGGTGCCGGCCGGCACCCCGCCGCAGCAGCCCAGCACGTGCAGCACGTCCTCGCGGGCGTCGTGGGCGTCCACATCGGACTCGGCGAAGAGCTGCTGCTCGCGGACGAAGATCTCGTGCCGGATCCGGTGGTGGCTGTCCAGCTCGTCCGGCCCGGCCACCAGCCGGCAGGACAGCAGGTCGGCCCGCGGCCGGACCGGGGTCACGCGACTCCCTCCGGCCGACGGTCGATCTGGAGCAGCGGCTGCACAGTGTTGATCGCCGAGCAGGCCTGGCAGCGGGCGCAGCCGGCGCCGGCGTCGGCGGCGCTCATCCCGCGTAGCGCCAGGTATGCGGCGACCTTGCGGTAGATCGGCTCGGTGTAGGTGCGGGCCGGTGCCGGCACGTCGGCCATCATGCTGCCGGCTACCGGCCGCAGGGGGACGACGAACGGGTAGACGCCGATATCGATGGCGCGCCGGCACCCCTCGACAGTGATCTCCGGGTCCTCGCCCATGCCGAGGATGACGTAGGTAGACACCCGGCCCACGCCGAACAGCGCCACCGCCCGCTCCCAGGTGCGGAAGTAGGTGTCGATCCCGGTGCGCGCCTTGCCCGGCGCCACCTGGGCCAACACCTCGGGGTCAAAGGACTCGACATGAATGCCGACAGCATCCACTCCATATCCGTGCACCTCGTCGAGCACGGCCAGGTCGCGCGGCGGCTCGAACTGCACCTGGACGGGCAGCCCGGAGGCTTCCTTGACCGCGTGCCCGCACTGCGCGACGTAGCGCGCACCACGGTCCGGGGCGGTCGAGCTGCCGGTGGTGAGGGTGGCGTCCACCGCCCCGTCCAGGTCGCACGCGGCCACCGCCACCTCGGCGAGCTGGGCCGGGGTCTTCTTGACGATCGTGCGCCCGGCGGCCAACGACAGGCCGATGCCACAGAACCCGCACTGGTCGGAGTTGCCCCAGTAATTGCAGGTCTGCACCACTGTGCTAGCCAGCGAGTCCAAGTGCAGCAGCGCGATCTTCCAGTACGGGATGCCGTCGGCCGTACTCAGATCGTAGAACCGGGGCCGGCGGCTGGCGGCAACCGAGGCCAGCTTGCGCCCGTCCCGGTAGATGGCCTGCCCGTCGTCCTCGGCCTTGAGCACGTAGGGCGACTCGGCCTGGGTGGGAACGGTGACCGGCACGCCCTCGATCCACAGCATTCCGGAGTCCGAGGGGCCGGCCCCGCCCCGGCGGGTCTCGATGGGGACCTCCGTCCGCAGCCCGAGGCTCTGCAAGTCCATGATCAATGATGAGATCGCGGCCGGGCCCCCTGGTTGTTCCGGCGTCGGCTCCGGGTGCACTACAGGGCACGCTGCAGGATCCGTGCCCGACACCGCGGTCATAGCCACCTACCCCTGTCGTCTACTCAGTTGTCACGCGAAGAGTCGATCTCCGCGCGCCACCGCGCGCGTTCGATCAGCCACTGTGCCCGGTCGGCGAACGCCCGCTCCCGGTCGGTGGTCTCGATCGGGGTGCCGGTGTCGCTGTCCAGCACGAGCAGCTCCAGCCGGTGCGGGCCGTCGCCGGAGTACGGGTCGCCGGTGGCGACCACTGCCCGGCCAGTTGCCAGATGCATCTCGGTGTACCGCACCCCGGTGTGCTGCACTGCCTCCCAGGACCCCTCCACATCCACCCAGGTCGCGTTGGCGGACCGGGCCGACGCGATCGCCGCCGCCCGCCGCTCGCGTTCGGCGGCTGCCGCGAGCTCCCTGTCACGCACCGCGAACGCCGCCTCCAGCGTCAGCCGGTCCTCGCCGCCGGCCGAGCTAGTCGGTAGCGCATCGAGCAACGGGGCCGAATCGACGTCCAGGTCGAGCAGTTGGTCGAGGGAGGTGGTGCTCACCCGCAGGTTGTCGAGCAACGCGCCCACGGTGTAGAGCACCCGGCGGTAGGCGTCAGGGTCGACGAGCGCCACCGGGAACAACCGATCCTCGGCGGCTCGCCACCGCGCCCGGGCGCGGCGTAGCGCCTCGGCCCGCTCCGCGTCCAATCCGTTCACCGCTGCCCCGAGATCGTCATATAGTTGCCACGGCCCATTTTCATTATAGTGTACGTCGCGTCTCATACTGCATATCGATGGGAGTTGCGGACCAGATGCCCCGAACCGCCGTGGTCGCTCTGGGCGGTAACGCAATCACCCGAGCCGACCAGGCCGGCACGCACGCCGAGCAGGCGGCCAACGCCCGCGCGATGGCGCGGACGGTGTGCGCGCTGCGGGACGCCGGGTGGGGGGTGGTCGTCGTGCATGGCAACGGGCCGCAGGTCGGCTGCCTGTCCATCCAGCAGGACGCGGCGCGCGAGACGGTGCCGGTGCAACCACTGTTCTGCCTGGGCGCGATGACCGAGGGCCAGCTCGGCAGCCTGCTCACCCTTGCGCTGCACGATGCCGGCGGCGGCCGGCTACCCGCCGTGGTGAGCGTGGTGACCCACGTCGTGGTCGCGGCCGACGACCCGGCCTTCACTCACCTCACCAAGCCGATCGGGCCGTTCTTCGACGAGGACGAGGCGAGGGAGCTGGCCACCGAGCGAGGGTGGGTGGTGGCCCCGGACGCCGAGCGCGGGTACCGCCGGATGGTTGCCTCGCCGCGCCCACTGCGGTTCCTCGAGCTTGAGACGATCACCGCGCTGGTCGAGGGCGGCGCGCTGGTCGTAGCTGCCGGCGGCGGCGGAGTGCCGGTGGTCCAGGACGGTCACGCCTACCACGGGGTAGACGCCGTCGTGGACAAAGACCTGGCCGCCCAGCAGCTGGCCACCCAGCTCGGCGCCGAGGCGCTGGTCATGGTCACCGACGTGGAGCAGGTGATGCTCGACTACGGCACCCCGAACGCCCGGCCGCTCATCGCCATGACCGCCGACGAGGCACAGCACCACCTCGAGGACGACCAATTCCCGGACGGCAGTATGGGGCCCAAGGTGCGGGCCGCGATCGCCTTCGTCCGGGCCGGCGGGCGCACGGCCGTGATCACCAACTCCAAACGCGCCGCCCGCTCGCTCGACCCGGCGGCCGGCGATGCCGCGGTGGGCACCCGGATCGTCGCCGCCTCGAACTCGCTCGGAGCCGCATCATGAGCGCCAGCAGGGTCCAGCTGTTCCGCGACACCTACGTCGATTCGGTGGTGCAGCTCTCCGGCACCCGGGCGATGCGCGCCGTCGACGGTGTCGAGTGGGCCGCCGCAGCGATGGCCACGCCGGCAAACCTCGACACCCTCACCGAGCAGGGCTTCAACGCCCAGGAGTGGTCCGGTGGCGGCGTCAACGATCTCGTCATGGCGGTGCGCGCAGCTTCCGAGCAGGTCGTCGAGGAAGCCGAGCAGGCCGGCCAGGCCGCCATCTTCGACAGCGGCGGCTCCGGTGACGGGTCTGGGGCCGAGCAGCCGCCGCCGCGGACCCTGCGCGACGCGATGAATCGGGCGCCGGACAGCAACGTTGCGGTGATCTCGGTACCCGGCGACTTCGCCGCGTTGGAGGCGCACCAGGCTCTGTCAGCCGGGCTGGACGTACTGCTGTTCAGCGACAACGTCTCGCTGGCCGCCGAGGTGGAGCTCAAGCAGCGCGCCGAGCGGTTGGGCCGGTTGATCATGGGCCCGGGGGCGGGCACCGCGATGCTCGGCGGCACCTGCTTGGGCTTCGCCAACGTCACCACGCCGGGCCCGGTGGCGGTGGTCGCCGCCGCCGGCACCGGGGCACAGGAGGCGATGAGCCTGCTGGACCGCTGGGGCGTCGGGGTCTCGCACGTCATCGGGCTGGGCGGCCGGGATCTCTCGGCGGACGTGGGCGGCACGATGGCGCGCTCGGCGCTACGTGCGCTGGCCCACGATGAGCGCACCGAGGTGGTGCTGTTGGTGTCCAAGCCGCCCTCGCCCGACGTGGCCCGTGCGGTGCTGCCGGCCGCCGGAGACAAGCCGGTCATTGCCGCGCTGCTCGGCCTGCCAGGCGGCATGGACGTGCCGGATGGGGTCACCCTCGCCACCACCCTGGAGGGCGGGGTGGTCGCGACACTGGCCGCGCTGGGGCGGCCGGTGCCCGACCCGGCTGCAGGGCTGCGCGAGCGGGTGGCCGAGGTGATCGCGGAACTGCCGGAGCAGCGGCGCCTGGTCCGCGGACTGTTCTCTGGCGGCACGCTGTGCTACGAATCACTGATCATCCTCTCTGGGCACATTTCCGAACACCTCGGGCCGGTGTACTCCAATACCCCGCTGGACAAGAACTTCGGGCTACCGGCGCCAGCCGGCAGCCACATCTGCCTGGACCTCGGCGAGGAGGAGTACACCAAAGGCCGGCCGCACCCCATGATCGACCCCGAGGCGCGCATCGCGCTGCTCCGCGAGCAGGGTACCGACCCGAACGTCGCAGTGATCATTTTGGACGTCGTGCTCGGCTACGGTGCACACGACGACCCGGCCGGCGAGCTGGCGCCGGTGTGCGCCGAGGTCACCGCGGACGGCGGGCCTCTGGTCGTCGTCTACGTGCTGGGCACCGAGGGCGACCCGCAGGGTTTCGACGCGCAGCGCCGTGCCTTCACCGACGCTGGCTGTGTGGTCACCGAGACCGCCGCTCGGGCGTCGCTGGCCGCCGCCGCGATCGCCAGCCGCGACCCCGACCTGGCCCGGGCGCAGCTGTGACGGTCGCGTTCGTCAACCATTCGACCAAGCCGCGCGGCGGGCTGGTGCACACGGTGAGCCTGGCCGAGGAGCTGCATCGGCAGGGCCACCCGGTGCAGCTAGTCACGTTGGGCGACCCTGCGGTGGGCCTGTTCCGACCGACCTCGGTACCGCACACCGTGCTGCCGACGCCGGCCAGGGGCGGCTCGCTTGAGGAGCGGGTGTTCGCCTCCATCGACGCGCTGACCGAAGGGCTGACCGGGTTGGCCGGTGAGCGCCGGATCGACGGTTCCACCGTCCACGTCGACATCCTGCACGCCCAGGACTGCATCGCGGCCCGGGCCGCGGCCAGGGTGCGCGACGCGGGCGCGGACGTCTCGGTGGTGCGCACCGTGCACCACGTCGATGACTTCACCACCCCGGTGCTGGTCACCTGCCAGCGTAAGGCGATCCTGGAGCCCGACCGGGTGCTTGTGGTCAGCGAGCAATGGCGGCGGATCCTGCGTGCGGACTACGGCGTCGAGCCGGTGGTCGTGCCCAACGGCGTGGACCTCGGGCGCTTCCCGCAGATCCCCCCGGCGTCGCGCGCCGGGCTCCGAGCCCGGATCGGGATCACCGACGAGCGCACGTTCCTGTTCCTCGCAGTCGGCGGCGTGGAGCCGCGCAAGGGCAGCGTGTACCTCTTCGAGGCGCTGGGGCGGCTCCGGCGTGAGCTGGCCACGCCGGTGGTGCTCGCGGTCGTCGGCGGCCACTCCTTCCAGGACTACGCCGCCTACCGAGACGCTGCGCTGGATTCGCTGCCCGGGCTCGGGCTCGCGCTCGGGCATGACGTGGTACTGCTCGGCTCCGTCGACGACGACGAGCTCGCCGGGTGGTATCAGGCGGCCGACGCGCTCGCCTTCCCGTCGGTCAAGGAGGGCTGGGGCCTGGCGGTGCTGGAGGCGATGAGCCAGGACCTGCCGGTGATCGCCACCGACCTGCCGGTCTTCCGCGAGTACCTCACCGACCACGTCGACGCGCTGCTGCCCAAGGTCGCCGACGCCGGGAGCCTGGCCGGCGCGATGCGCGAACTGGCCACCGATCCCGGCCTGCGGGACCGGCTGCGCGTCGCCGGAAGGGCACTGCTGCCGCGGTTCACCTGGGAGGCCAGCGCTCGGCGGCACCTGGAGGTCTACGCCGAGGTGCGGGCGGCCACCCCTCGCGGGCGGATCGCCTAGCTTGAGAGTCAGTGGTCGTGGTCGTGGCCGGGGGGGCGGGTGGCTAGGGCGGTGACGCGTTCCACGACGTCGTCGGGGGCGACCATGCCGGCGTCCACAAGCACGGACTCCAGCGCGGTGAGCCAGCAGCGGTAGTAGCTGAAGCGCTCCCCAGCCGGATGTTCGCGCTCCCAGGCGGCGATCTGCGCGATCAGTGCGGCCTGGAACTGCGGCCACTTGAAGGCGCCGGCGTCGTAGAGGGTGACGGCCAGGCCGAACGCCCTGCTCTCCCACGGCTCGGCGAACACCAGCTCGCCGTTGCTGCGCGGCGGTGCGGCGGGCCCGTCGATCGCCAGCGGCGCGGCGGCCGTCATGGCGTCTTGACCTTCGCCACCCCGACCATGGCGTCGCGGGTGACCAGCCCGGCCAGCTGCTCCTCAGACATGTCCTCGGTGCCCTCCGGCCGCTCCGGCAGCACCAGCCATCGCACCTCGGAGCAGGAGTCCCGGACCACGATCTCGGTCTCGGCGGGCAGCTCGAGGCCCATCTCGGTCAGCACGGCGCGCGGCTCGCGCACGACCCGCGCGCGGTAGGCAGGGTCCTTGTACCAGCTCGGTGGCAGCCCCAGCACAGGCCACGGGTAGCACGAGCACAGCGTGCAGACGACCACATTGTGGATGTTCGCGGTGTTCTCCACGACCACGATGTGCTCGCCCTGCGGCCCCTTGAAGCCGAGTTCGGCGATCGCGGAGGTGCCTTCGGTGAGCAGCCGCTCACGGTATTGCGGGTCGGTCCACGCCTTGGCGATCACCTTGGCGCCGTTCATCGGCCCGACCGATGTCTCGTAGGTCTGGATGAACTTGTCCATCACTGACGGGTCGACGAGCCCGCGCTCGGTGAGTAGCTGCTCCAGCGCCTCGGTGCGCAGCTCGATCGGCAGCCGTTCGGACGAGGTCGTCTCACTCATGACACGGGCTCCAGGTAGCTCTCGAACAGGTCGTCGGTCAGCGCGAAGGGCTCGGCGTCGGCACCCCACAGCTCCCGGGAGTCGAAACGCACGGTGTAGACGTGCTGGGGGTTCTCACCAAGGAAGTGGGCGTGGGTGTCGGGCAGCAGCGCGGCGGGCTGGACCATCTCGACGACGCCGCGCTGCCCGCGCAGGTAGTGGGGTAACCGGGTGTGGCCCTCGGGCTGCATGTCCTTGGCACGCACCACGTCGCCGACAGCAAAGCGCGGCGGGTCTTCCACGCTGCGCAGTGAGCCGGCGGCGGTCGGCGCGTAGTCGGGCTTGTTCGGTTCGGGCACCGGCGGCTCTTCGACGTCCTCACCGCGCAGCTTGCGGACCCTGGCCTCGACCGCGCCGGGGGCAAGGATCGCGCTGTCGACAAGCATCAGCTCGGCCGCATTCAGCCAGCGCCCGTAGTACGTGTCGCCGAAGTATTCGGGATGCTCGAGGCGTTCCAGCGCGTGCCTGAACGCGTCGAGGTTCCGGCCGGACACCCGGCCCATGGACAGCAGAGTCAGCGCGAATGCCCGGCCCTCCCACTTCTGCGCGAAGACCGGTTCGTCCGCGGTCGGCACCTTGGTCCGACCCCAGCCTTCGGTGCCGCCCAGATCCGCGATCCGGTTCACCATGTGCACCTCCGATGGTCGTGAGTGCGTAACAGTGTTGAGGACACTGTTACGCACTCACGAGGGTTTACACCGTCCAGGTCTGCATGATCAGCGCATTCTGCCGGCGGGCCGTCAGCACCGAGTCCAGGACGTCGAGCGGGTTGATGGCTTTCACGCCCTCCATCATGTCGATCTCGCGCATCCCGTAGAGCATGGCCGCGGAGAACCGGCAAGCGTAGACGTGCCCGCCCTCGTTCATGAACGTCTGCAGCTGCTTGTTATAGGACAGCGCGCCAGGGAACGCCTCGTCGCCCACCTTCGGGTATCCACGGGAGGCCGAGGCCATCAGCGAGCCCGGGCCGTAGAGCACCAGGTGGGTATCGAACCCCTTGCGGTTGATCCGGGTCGCCGTCAGCATGTTGACCAGCCCCACCGAGCCTTCGAACGGCACGGTGTGCATGAGGATGTATGCCTTCTCGCCCGGCTCAGCCTGGATGTCCTCGAAGACCTTCTCCTCGTAGTCGACGATCGCGTCGCCCTTGCTGACCCTTTCACCCACGATCTGTGCCACCGTGAGACTTCCTTTCGTATCGTGGTCGTATCGGTTTGGTGCCCTTCGGGCGGATCTTGCGATCACACCGCGGGGTTCTGTGGCCGGGGAGGCGGCGCCCACTCCTGACGGTGGCTGCCCGGCATCGATCGCATGATCCAGTTTCGCAACGGCCACGGCAGCGCCCGGTAAACCGGGGCGAACAGCCGCAACCAGAACAGCTCCTTGAGGCCATGCGGCGGGCGCGGGGCCCGCACCGCGTGCTGCCGCGCCATGTGCTCGTGCGCCGCGATCATCAGGTAGTGCTCGGAGTTGCGGCGTAGCCACTGGTGCAACGACATGTCAGCGCTTCTTCAGTGAGTTGAGGCCGTTCTGTGCGGCCAGGGCAATGGGCTCGTTGAGCGCCCCAATGGCCGGCGAGTAGACATTCTCCATCGTCGCGAGATCGCCCAGAGTAAAACCGAACTTGACCGCCATTGCGAGAAAGTCGGCTCGTTCCTTGATCCCCTCCTGGCCGACCATCTGGGCGCCGATCAGCCGCAGGCTGCTCGGCTCGGCGAGCAGCTTGACCTTGAGCGGCTTGACGCCCGGGTAGTACCGGGCCCGCGAGATGCCCTGGGCCACCCCCACGACGTACGGGATGCCCAGCGCGGTGGCAGTGGTCTCGCCGAAGGACGCCCCGCCGATCACCCACTTGCCCGCCGGGGTGCCCCACGGCACGTACACCGCGCGGTAGGCCCGGTTACCGCCACCAGCATTGGTGCCGGCGACCTTGCCCTGCGCGTAGGCGTGGCTGCCGGTCAGCCCCTGCAGCGGGACCCGGGTCAGGCCGTGCGGGATCTCGGCACAGTCACCGGCTGCGAACACGTCGGGCGCCGAGGTGGACATGCGCTGGTCGACGATCACGCCGCCGGTCGAGCCGAGCTTCAGGCCGGCTTTCCCGGCGAGGGCGTTGTTCGGCTCCTTGTGGGTGCACACCACGACGATGTCGGCGTCCAGCTCGCCCTCCGAGGTCTGCACCCCGCAAACGTGACCGCCGTGGTCGCCGAGGAACGCCATCAGCGTGGTGTTGTAGTGCGTGACGATGCCGAGCTCGCCCCACGATTCCTCGACCGGCGCCATGATGTCCGGGTCGGCCATCTCGGCCAGCGGCCACGGGTGCGGGTCGACGAGGTGGGTCTCGATGTCGCGGTGGGCCAGCGAGGTGACCATCTCGACGCCGAGCGGCGAGGCGTCGACCACGACAGCCTTCTTCACCGTGTCGAGGACCTTGTCCCACTCCATGGCCTTGCGGATGTTCTTGACGTAGTACAAACCCTCGAGGTCGCCGCCGGGCACACCGGGGTCGGCGTAGTTGAAGCCGGTGGCCACCACCAGGGTGTCGTAGGGCACCTCGCCCTCACCGGCCACTGTGACCACCTTGCGCGCAGTGTCCAGCGCGGTGACCTCGGTGTTGTAGTGCACGTCGATGCCGGCGTCGATGTAGACTTGCTTGCCGGCCAGGAACAGCCGCTCGAAGTCAGGGATCTCCTTGCCATGCACGTAGGGGATGCCACAGGGGCTGTAGGCGACGTCCTCGTACTCGGTATAGACGACGACGTCGGCCGCCGGATCGGCCGCCTTGACGCCACCGGCGGAACCCAGACCAGCCGCCCCCCCACCAATGATCACCGTCCTGCGCGGCACGGATAACCCTTCTTCCGGCGTTTACGATGGGCTCGTCCAGCGGCTTGATATACACAATAAGTGATGTGCGTTTATCATACTGAACGCAATGTGACTGTCAAGGAGATCACTCATGGCGAGGTCGGCGACCGCAGGCGGCCCCGATTCCGCAGGCGAGAGCCCCGGACTCAAGGGGCTGCTGCCCGACGACATCGGCCCAGCACCGGAGTGGGAGCCGATCGTCGGGGCCATCGGACCCAAGGTTCGCCAGCTACGCCAGCAGCTCGGGCTCTCGCTGCAGCAGCTGGCCAGCCGGGCCCATGTGTCGGCTGCCGCGATCCACAAGGTCGAGCGCAACGACATGGTCCCGACGATCACCACGCTGCTCAAGCTGGCCGCCGCGTTGGGCCGTCCGATCGGGCATTTCGTGGACGCCACTCCCGGCCAGGTGCAGGTGGCCGCGCACACTCCGGCCGCCGAGCGACCGGTGCTGCCCGCACCGGCTCCGGGCGTGGAGCTCGCCGGTATTGGCGGGCCACCGCAGCGCTTCCGGGCCGCCGGGGAGGTGGCCACGCTGGCGCCCGGCGCCGAGTCCGGGCCTGAGGCCGCGCCGCGCCCCGGCGAGGAGCTGCTGCTCGTGCTCGACGGCACACTGGCCGTTGAGGTCGCCGGCGAGCAGTACACGCTGCGCCGGGGCGACGCGCTGCACTACCCGACCGATCACCGCTACCGCTGGTCCAACCCGGGCCGTCGACCGGCCCGGGTAGTCCGGTACTCGCTACGCGGCAGCTACCCAACCGCGCGGTGAGTACCTCGCTCCACACTCGGATTGCCGGATCCAGGGCTTATAGCTGCCGTTTTCTGCTTGTAGCGACCCATAGGAAGCGGTCGCTTCCGATCAAGTCAGTCAGCTCTTCAGCCGTGTCAGGGACATCCCAGTCGACGATCAGACGCCCCTGCCCGAGCCTCAGCCCGGCGAGTAGCGCCACGCCGGATGAGGCCCCGACCGCGACCAACCGGGCCACCGCGGCGCGCACCCGGGCCTCATCGCCGGCGGCCAGAGCCAGCAACACGGCGTGTGCCGGCTCGATGCACTGGCCGCGGACAGCCCAGGTTAGGAAGGCCGCGGACAGCTCAGTGGTGCGCACGGAGGCGGCCACCGCGGACAGCTCAGGCTCCGCTGCCGGCCCGCAGCGGACCCGTGTCGCTAGCAGCGCCCCAGCCAGCACGTCGTCCCCGGCCGGGGTAAGCCCCGGTCCCCGCCCGCCCAGACGCGAGGCCAATCCAGTCAGGTCGGGCGCACCGACGGCGCCGGGCAGGGCAACGGTGTGGGGCGGGGGCAGCTCGCCCACCCAGGTTGGCGCATTCAGCGCCACCGCCCATGTCGGCCCCGACAGTCGGCAACCGTTCGTCCACACTGGAGCGCCAGCGCGCAGCACCGGTAGCGCTGAGCACCGCAGGTGCAGCGGGCCGGCCGGCGCCTGTGCGGAAGTCACCGCGAGCACGCCGGCCGGAAACCGCAGGTAAGCCGCCCGCGAGTAGACAGCGATCACCCGGCCCTCCGCGGAGTCGTCGAGCACCTCGCGGGCCCCAAGCCCGACATCGAGCACCCTCATTGGGCCAGGCGGGCGCCCAGTGCAGCGAGCGCCTCGGTGAAGCATTCCAGGGGCGCGGTGGCCACGCCGGCGCCGATCTGACCGACGCCCGAGGACGAGTGCAGGATCCCGGTGGTCACTTGCGGGGTGACACCAAGCTCCACCACCCGCCGCACGTCCACCCCGACCGGTGTGCCGCTGAAGTCCAGTGGCGGCAACGTAAATCGGCTGCTGGTCCCGACGCAGATCTGCCGGAAGGCCTCGGTGACCCGCCTGGCGTCGGCCATCGAGCCGCCGAGGAACGCCGCCACGGCTGGCGAGCCAGCGGCCGCCGGGCCGCCCAGTCCGACCAGCTCCAGCACGGCGGAGTCGCCGATGTCCGGAGTGGCGTCCTCGGGCCCGTAGCCGGAGTAGTACAGCGCGTCCTTGACGGGTGGGGCGTCGGTGATGTGCCAGTCCGGCGAGCCGGCGAGCTTGATCCCGAAGGTGGTCCCGTTGCGGGACATGGACGTGACGATGCTCGACCCGATCACCTGCTCGGCCCAGAGCGTCAGCGCCTTGGCCGCGCCCATCGCCAGCGTGAGGAAGAACATATGGTTGCCTGATAGGAAGCGGGCCATCCCGCCGCGCTCCTGCTCCGGGAGCTCGGCGAGCTGCGGCAGCCAGGCGCGGATGAGCAGATTGGTCGTGGCCTGGGTGCGCATGTGCAGGTCGTCGCCCATCGAGACGCCCTGCGCGGCCAAGCTGAGGATGTCCAGCGGGCCGGCCGAGCTCAGGATCCGGGTCAACGCTGGGCCGGCGACGTCGCGCAGGAATCGCAGGCGCTCGACCGCCGCGTCGGTGTCCCGGCCGAACCAGGCCACCTCACCCGGGCCCTGGCTGACCGGTGCGTAGGACCGGGTACCGCCCTCGCGATCGGCCACCACGAAGACCGGCGCCGTCGGGCCGATGGCGCTGGCCATCGGCACCACCGCCTGGTGGTGGTTGGCCGGCTGCAGCGCCACGTCGCCGCCGGCGAGCATGCGCTGCGCCTCCTCGACGTCGGCCGCCCAGCCCTCGGCGACCACGGCGGCCCGCATCGAGCGGCGCAGCGGGTCGCACACCTGCTCGAAATCGATCGCTGGCCCGCAGTGCAGCAGGGTGCGGCCCGCCACTGCGGGCACGGCGTGGCGCACTGTGGCCACCTCGACGAGCTGCGGCACGCCAGAATCCAGCCGCCGCACGACTTCAGCGTTAGCTGCGTCCACAGTGGATCCATGGTCGCCGTAGAGCCGGCTCAGAGTGGCCACCGCGGCCAGGTCGCCACCGGCGGGGATCCGCCAGTCGACGTGCTGCACCGCCACGCCTTGTGCCCGCAGGGCCTCGGCGAACATCGGCAGCCCGACGTTGACCACGCTGACCTGCTCCGGTAGCACGCTCACGACACCTCCTCCGCAGAATCGTCGACAACGGCCCTGGCCGCCTCCAGCAGCGCCCGTTCCGCGCGGTCGTGGGCGGCGGTGCGCTCGCCGACCGTGGCAGCCAGCTCGTCGAGCGACGCTCGCAAGTTCGCCGTCATTCGGCGCAGCGCGGCCGGCGCGGCACCGCCCTGGGCGTGCCGGGACAGCACGATCTGCCACGGGTCGAGTACCTCGGACAGATCCACACCGGCCAGGCCCCAGGATCGTCCGGTGTGCTCGCGCGCGGCCTCGTCGATCATCTCGCCAGTGATCTTCCTGCCAGGGATGCCGGCCCGGCTGGCGGCCCGCACGGTGCGCCCGACGACGACATAGGCGGTGCGGTAATCCACCCCGCACGCCTGCACCAGGTGCTCGGCGAGGTCGGTGGACTGGGTGTAGCCGTCGCGCAGCTCCTCGGCCATCCGCTCGGCGTTGACCCGCATCGTGCGCACCACCCCGGTGATCAGCCGGGTGATCCGCAGGCACAGGTCGAGCGCCCGGGGCACCTCGCCGTAGGCGAAGATCAGGTTGTCGCTGCGGGCGGACGGGCTCTTGGCCACCGCGAGGAATCCGGTCAGCCGACCGATGACGACCCCGGAGGCACCCCGGACGATGGCCAGCGAGTACGGGTTGCGCTTCTGCGGCATGAGCACGCTGGCCCGGGTGTAGGCGTCGGCCAGGTCGATGAAGTCGAACTCGCTGCTAGACCAGATCTCCAGGTCCTCGGCCAGCTTGCTGAACCCGGACAGCAGGCTGGCCGCGGTGGCCAGGACATGGATCAGGCCGTCGATCTGCCACATCGCGTCGCGGGTGTGCTCAATCACGCCGCGGAACCCGAGCGCGTCGGCGACGAAGCCGCGGTCGGAGAGCAGCCGGGTGCCGTTGACGCAGCCCGCGCCACCCGGGCTGCAGTCGACCCAGTCCAGCTCCTCAAGGAGCCGGCGGGCGTCCCGCACGCATGCGTACCCAAAGGACAGCAGGTAGTGCCCGAACGTCGAGGGTTGGGCCTGCTGCAGGTAGGTCTGGTCGGGCATCACGGTCTCGGCGTGCTCATCGGCCCGGTCGACCACCACTCGGGCGAACGCGGCGGCCTCGGCGACCAGCTCGACGAGCTGGCGGCGCAGGTGCAGCCGCAGCGCGATCCGGGCCGCCTCCCGCCGCGGGCGCCCCGCGTGCAGCCACCCGGCGACGTCGCCGATCCGGGAGACGAAGTAGTGCTCACGGGAGTTGTACGGCTCGCCGTAGGACGGGTCGTAGGGGAACTGCTCGGCGGGTACCTCGTACACCTCGAGGAGCAACGCCAGCAGCTCGCGCTGCGCTGGCACCGGCACGATGCCGCGCCGGGCCAGGTCGAGCACGTGCGCCAGATCGGCCAGGTTCAGTCCTCGATGGAGGAACGAGGCGTCCGCGTTCTCCAGCGTGAAGCCGGAAGCCACCAGCTCGGGGGCCGCCCCGGTCTGCGGCGGCCCCTCCTCGCGTCTGGACGTCATATCCGTCTCCCAATACCCGTCGTCACAGCGTCCGTCCCGCCAATATCCGTCGTCACAGGGCTGCCACGGCCGGCACCACCCCGCCGGTGTGCCAGAACACCACGGGTCCCCCGGCATCGCCGGCCCGCTCGATCAGCACCGCGAACGCCTTGGCGCCGTAGGTGTCGTCGAGCAGCAGGCCCTCGGTGTGTAGTGCGAGGCGGGCGGCGGCCCGGTCGGCGCGCGACGGGACGCCGAAGCCGGGCCCGCGGGCGTCGACGATTTCCAGCCGCCCGGGCTCGGGCGACGGGTTGCCCAGCAGCCGGGCACAGGCCTGGGCCAGCACGTGCACCTTGCCGGTGATCTCCTGCAGTGGCCGGCTGACCGACACCCCGAGCACCGGCCACGGCGGCCCGGCGGCCAGCAGCCCGGCGCAGCTGGCGCCGGAGCCGACGGCCAGCACCACCAGCACCGGCCCGGCGACCGCGGCCCCGGTCAGTGCGGACCGGTTGAGCTGGGCTGCCAGCTCAACCGCGGCGACTGCGAACCCGACCGCGCCCAGCGGGGTGGAGCCGCCTCGGGGCATCGGGAACGGCCGCCGGCCGGCCGCGGCCAGCTCGGTGGCACGCGCCTCGATCGCGGCATCCAGCGCCTCGCGCGCCTGGCCGCCGGTATGCCGGATGCAGGCACCGGCAGCCGCCGCGATGGCCAGGTTGGCCGAGCCGCGCACGTCGCCCCACACGACCAGCTCGCAGCCCAGACCGGCGGCGCGGGCGGCCACTGCGGCAGCCGGGCAGAAGTTCGAGCCCGGGCCCCCGCCGGTCACCAGCACGTCGCAACCGTCGGCCAGGGCCCGTCCCAGCAGGTACTCCAACGGCCGGGTCTTGTTGCCGCCGACCGCAAACCCGGCCAGGTCGTCGCGCTTGAGCAGAATTGGCCCCCGGCCTAGCGCCGCCTCCAGCCGGTGCGCCCGCATCAGCGGGGTGGGCAGCACCGCGAGCGGGAACCGTGGCGGGGTCACGGCCAGGTCTCGGCCTCGGCGGCGCGGGCCGCCAAGGCGCGGGCCAGCACAACATCGACCATCTCCCCCGCGGCGCCCACCGGCGGCCGGCCGATCCAGCCCTCGACGTCCTCCAGCGAGGCCGGCTTGCGCCCGGTGAGCGCCGCCGCGAGGTCCGCCACGTTCTCCGCCATCGCATCGGCGTGCACTTCCAGCCCGCTGACGATCGTGCGCGCGGTGCGCAGCGCCGCACCGGTCAGCAGGCACACCTCTGGCAGCGCCACCCACTCGGCCTTCCACCCGCGGCCGTCGCGCTCGTGCAGCTGAGCCAGGCCTTCGGTCAGCACTGCGGCCGAGGATCGGGCCAGCCGGGCCAGGGTGTCCAGGTGCTCGCTGCCCTCGGGATTCCGCTTGTGCGGCATGGTGATGCTGCCGACCGCGGTAACCGTGGTGGGCTCGGCCAGCTCACCGATCTCGGGGCGCTGCAGCTCGTAGACCTCGCCACCGATCCGGGCCAGCGTGCCGCACACCATGGCCAGCAGGTGGCCGAACTCGGCGAGCCGGTCGCGCGAGGTGAGCCAGGAGATGCCTGGGTCAGCCAGCCCGACCTCGACGCAGAACAGCCGCCGCAGCGCCGTCGCGTCCGCCCCGAAGAACGCAAGCACCCCGACCGCGCCGCCCAGCTGCCCGACCAGCCACCTCGACCTCCCGTCGTGCAGCCGCTGCAGGTGCCGGCGCACCTCGTCGGCCCAGGATGCCGCCTTGAACCCGAAGGTGACCGGCGCGCCGGGCTGGCCGTGTGTCCGCCCTACTTCGACGGTGTTCCGGTGGGTCCGGGCGAGATCGAGCAGGTCGGCCTCCAGCGCCCGCAGCTCGCGCCAGACAATGGCGCCGACCTCGCGCATCACCACCCCGAACCAGGTGTCGGTGAGGTCCTGCACGGTGGCGCCGAGGTAGATGTATTCCCGGGCGTGCTCGGGCAGCACCCGCTGCAGGCCGCGGATCAGGCCCAGGGTGGAGTGCGAGGTGAGCCGGGTCTGCTCGGCGACGTAGTCCAGGTCGAGCTCTGGCACCCGGGCGCCGGCGGCGATCGCTTCGGCGGCCTCAGCCGGCACGATGCCGAGGCGGGCCTGCGCCCTGGCCAGCGCGACGAGGATGTCCAGCCAGCACTGCAGCCGGGCGGGCTCATCGAACACCCTGGCTAGCTCGTCGGTGCCCCACAGGTGGGCGTAGCTGGCCGAGTCGCTCAGCCGGGTGCCCACGCCGGCTCCAGTACCCGGGCGAGCCCGGTCAGCGCCTCCCGGACCTGCTCGAGGGAGCACCCCCACGGCACCGACACCCAGCCCTCACCGGCCTCGACGTGCTCCTCCTGCAGGCAACACTTGGTCAGCATGCCGGGCGCAGGATCCCGCTTCGGGCAGAAATCCACGGTGGACGGCTCGCAGCCGTAGCACCAGCGGTGGATCTGCCGGGAGCGCTCGCAGCCCAGCAGCGTCCAGTCCGCCAGCGGCGGCCGTTCGTCCAGATAGGACACAGTGGCGCCGGCGATGGTGACGCCGGAGCCCCGGCAGGGCAACAGGTAGTGCCCGGCTGGGTGCGCCCCGGCCACCTTCGTGAGATCCACCACCTCACGCACCAGCTCCAGCGGGGCCAGGTCTTCGGTCACCGCGATCACCCGCTGAGCCTGGTCGAACAGCTTGGCCGGCTCCGGCGGGACCACCTCACGCACGGCCACCCGGTGCGGGCGGGCGTTAAGGATGAAATTGACGTGCTCGTACCGTCCTCGCACCACCACAGCCCGGGCGCCGGGCGCGTCGGCGACCGCGACCGCGGCCAGCCCGGAGGGGATCGCGGTGTCCACCTCGGGCCGGTGCAGGAACACGCAGTCCCCCGGCCCGGCCAGCACCTCCAACTCGACGATCGGGCTGAACAGCTCGGTTTCCGAAGCCTTGACAACCCGCAGCACCGCGGTGCGCTCGCCGGCGCGCACGACAAGGAACCGGGTGCGGCGGTAGGCCTCCCGGCCGAGGAAATGCGCGCGCAGCGCGGCCTCGTCCAGCGGTCCCGGCACGGTGGCCACCGCGACGCCGCGGTAGCGCCCAGGTACGAGGTTCGCCGTCGTCACCGCACCAACGTCCCGACCACGGCGGTGTCCCAGCGACAAGTGTCAGAGCGCAGCCCCAGCCGCAGCGTCTCCACCGCCATCAACTGATCCAGCCCCACATTCCCGAGGTTCACCTCAGGCCCGAGCCGGCGGACGAACCAGGCCTGCTGCTCGGGCCGCGGCGCTTCGAAGATCACGCGCTCCAGCCCGACGCCGTCCACCACCGCGGCGACCACGTCCTCACGGACCTGACCGGCGGCGTCGAACGTCCCGACGGTGCCACTGGCCCGCCCCTCGGTGATCACCAGCTGGGCGCCGGCAGCGAGATCAGCCCGCGCCTCGGCCCGCCACTGCGCCGGCGTCGGCTGCGAATCCGGGTCCTTGGACCCGACCTCAGCGAGCACGACGAACCGGCCGGCGGCCAACCCGACGAGGTCGTGCTTGTCGGCCAGCCTCATCGGCACGGTCCCGCGGGACACCTCGACGTAGCGGAAGCCGACCTCGCCCGCCCAGGCCAGGCACTCCTGCGCGCGGCCCTGTGCCCAGGCGATCTCCAGCAGAGTGCCGCCGAGGCACGCGCCGACATCGGCGTCGGCCAGCAGCCGCAGCTTCTCCGGCAGCCCCGGGTCGACGTAAGCGGTGCCCCACCCGGTCTTCCACACGTCGACGTACCCGGCGCCGGTGGCGAGCAGAATGGCCGCGGTAGCCGGCGGCACTCCCGGGTCCAGGACGTGCGTCAGCCCGGTGCCGCGGGGCTTGCCGCTGCGGGCGGGCAGCTCGAGGAAACTCGGCGGTCGCACAGTCCCGATGTTAGTCACATAGTGGTCAGGCACCTACTATCGGAAACGGCGGCGGAGACGGAGGCGGCGATGGCCGACACGACGGCAGCAGTGCACACACTGGCCGCGCTGGTGCAGACCCTGCGCGCCCACCCAGGGCTGCGTGGCAAGGCGACGATCGGGCTGGTCAGCGAGGTGCTGGGGCCAGCCGACTGGATCTCCGGGCCGGGCGACGACGGGGCGGTGGTAGACGCGCTGGGCGGGCAGGTGGTGGCCTGCGGTGAGGCGCTGTGGCCGCCCTTCGTGGCCGCCGACCCCTACGGCGCCGGCTTCGCCGCGGTGCTCACCAACGTTAACGACCTGGCTGCGATGGGCGCGCTGCCGCTGGGGATCGTGGACACCATCGTCGGTTCGGAGGACATGGCACGCTCGGCGCTGCACGGCATGCGGCGGGCCGGCGAGCTCTACGACGTGCCGATCCTTGGCGGGCACCTCACATTGCACGATGGCGAGCCCGCGGTCTCGGCGTTCGGCGTCGGCACCACCAACGGCCAAGCGCTGTCGGTGACCCGGGTGCGAGCCGGTCAGAGCCTGCTGGTGGTCGCCGCGCTGGAGGGCCGGATGCGCCCGGACTTCCCGTTCTCCCCCGCCTTCGAGGAACGCGGGTCGCGGTGCGCCGGGGACATACGGCTCTTCGCCGAGCTCGCCGAATCGGGAGCGTGCGTAGCGGCCAAGGACATCAGCATGGCCGGGTTGGTTGGGTCCCTGGCGATGCTGCTGGAGTGGGGACGCCATGGCGTCGTCCTCGACCTGGACGCGGTGCCGGTGCCGCCTGGCGTCGAGTTGCCGGCCTGGCTGGCCTGCTTTCCCAGCTTCGGGTTCCTGCTCTGCGCCCCGGCCGGCCGCGAGGTGGACTGCGCACAGCCATTTCTGGACCGCGGGTTGCACGCGTCCGTGGTCGGCCGGATCGACGACTCGGGGCAGCTCGCGCTGCGGCTGGGGGGCGCCTGCGCCACCGTCCTCGACCTGGCCGTCGACGACGTCACCCGGCTCGACCGGCGCTGACGCGCGTGTCCCGGTCAGCTTGCGGTGGCGACCTTGCTGAGCAGCAGGTCGGCGGTCTCCTGCCGCCCGACCCGCAGCGCGATGTCAGTGGCCACGCTGAAGATGCGCGCCGCGCGGTTCGGGTCCCGCCACTCGTGGCAGGCGGCGAACTCCATCCACTGCCGGGGCGGCACGACGCCGGCGCCGGAGTAGTCCAGCTCGCCCCACGTCACCGCGAGCTCAATGAGCTCAAGCATCTCGTCGACGTCGGATTCGACGGTGAGCAGCCGGTCGTGGTGGCGGCGCAACGCTGGGTCCACCCCGCAGCCGGCACGGCACGGCAGCGTGGTGACCCGCTCGGTGGCACGGGGCCGGGGAACAGTCATCCAGACCTCCGGGGTGGCAGGAATGCTGGGATGAACGTGCCGGTCACAGTGCTCCGGCACGTTGCATACACGTTGCAGGCTGGTGAAACACCACGCATTACCGATCGAGGAGGACGCCGGTGACCACCCGTTCGGTGGACGCGACGTGGGATGGGGGACTGCGCTGCCGGGTATCTGCCGGGCGCTTCGAGCTGATCGTCGACGAACCGGAGTCAGTTGGTGGCACGGACCAGGGCCCGCAGCCGACCGAGCTGCTGCTCGCCTCCGTCGCCTCCTGCTTCACGTTGGCGATGGCCTACTCAGCCGGCAAGCGGGGCGTTGAGCTGGCCGGGCTGCGGGTGCGGGCGACCGGCGATTACGACGGCCCGAGCTTCTCCGCGATCCGACTCTCGGTGCAGGCCGACGCGCCCGACACCGACGGTCTGCGGCGGCTGGTACCCGCAGCGGAACGGCTGTGCTACGTCACCAACACCCTGCGCCGCAATCCGAACGTGACGGTGGACGTGGGCCTGTCGTAAGTGCTGTGGTCGTAGGCTCGGGCGTCGTAAGCGCCCCCAGTTCACCCGGGGAGCCCTTGAACGCCAAGCAGAGGCGACTGCCGCGTTCGGCCAGGCGGTCCGAACTCCTGTCGGCGTCAGACGACGATGGGTCAAGCATCGATCGCGGTACTCCGGCGGTTGATGCCGCTGGCTGGCCGCAAAATGCAATCAGAGCTGGTAAACGTCCGCTAGGAGGCCGCTGAATAATCGGCGTGTCTGCCTGGAATGTTGCGCTGAGCTGGGATAATTGGTTCGTGCAGGGCAGTGAGCGGGTGGATCGGGAGCTGCTGGACGCTGGGGCTCTGGTGGGTCATCTGGTGGCCGAGGG
>JBBSGM010000060.1:0-23765 GCA_038254065.1 Mycobacteriales bacterium
GATCAAGCAGTACCACAAGGAAGGACGCGCACTGCGCACCGAGACCACGATCAACGACACCGGTGACTTCCGGATCGGGAAGCGGCTGACCAACCTGCCCGCCCTGCGGGAGATCGGCACCTCCGCCAACCGGCGCCTGCTCGGCGTCCAACAACTCAGCCACAACCCCATACGCGCCGCGGAGGCCTTCACCGCCCTCAACGACCCCCTGATCACCGACACCGGCACCCGGATCCCCGGGCTGCGGTTCACCGACCGCCGTGCCCAAGCGCTGCTACACGCCCTGCTGGTCTTCCACCTCCTGCCCCACGGATTCGCCAACCGCGACCTGCGCGCCCTCCTCGCGCCGCTGCTGGGCCTGGCTCCCGGCACCATCACCGCGGGGCAGATGAGCTATGACCTGCGCCGGCTACGCGGCCACGGGCTGATCGTCCGCGTCCCGGGCAGCCACCGCTACCGGGTCACCAACACCGGGATGCACCACGCCGTGCTGCTCACCCACATCCACACCCGGCTCCTACAGCCCGGCTTGGCTGCACTCACCGACCCCGACCCACCACTGCCAAGCCGGCTGCGCACGGCCGCCCGCAACTACACCCACGCCCTCGACCAGCTCACCCAGGAGGCCCAACTCGCCGCCTGAACACAAATATGACTCGATCAATCCGACTTCGTCGGCCACAGCCATCTAGTCCGCGAAGATCACGCCGCTTCACTCGCGGCCGAACACGGCTCGCGCGACGACGACCTGTCCGGGATGGAAGACCCGTCCACGCTGCCTCCAGTAGGCAGCGAGGAGGAGTTCGCCGCGATCGTGGACGGCATGGTCGCGGACGAAGCGCCACGGGTGTTCGCGGTCGTGCAGGAGTACGGCGACCGGGTGGGCGGCCGGATCGCCGCGTGGGGCATCGCATTCCCCGACCACGCCGAGGTCGTCGGTGTGGACGGCACGTTGCGGATCGGTCTGCAGGCGCCGCACGACTCACTGCGGTGCTTCGCGTGGGGCAGTCACATCACGCCTCGGCTGGTGTGGGTGAACCCGGACGCGGCCTCACCCGCCGAGGGTAGCGAGGGCATGTGAACCGGTCGGAGCCATCCGTCAGGACGGCCCACGTCGCTCCCGGCCAGGAAACGAGCTGCTCGTGCCGGTCACCTGCCGGTGAGCCCTACGATTCATCACCATGGACCGGAGGGACGCGCCGTTCGACGACCGGGACGTCGACCGGCGCGGACCCGACTTCCTCAGCGAGGTCCGCGAGGTCTGCCGCTTACGCGTCGACCAGGACCGTTCGACGGCCGGTGCGGAGATCATCGAGCGCGAGGAAAGGGACGGCGAGGGGTTCGACCACCTGATCGTGCGGTACACCCGCGGTCCGTGGACCAAGGAGCTCCTGGTCGGCGCGCTCGACGGACCCCTCGGCTCGACGGGCGTAGCGCGTTTCCAGGACGCGGTGTGTGCCCACACCTCCACGGACCGGGAGCCGGAGCTGGTGTACCGGGGCCCCACGGCCAGCCCGGATGCGATCAGCACCGCCAACGAGCACCGGATTTGGCTGCGCAGCTTCGCCGAGTACCAGCAGCTCTGGGACCACGCCGGCTACGTCGCGGCGCAGACCCGGCGGCTGCGGGCCGACCCGGAGTACCCGCTGCCCCAGCACGTCGACAAGCGGTGGTCCGAGCTGGGTGAGCGGGACGCCCGGCCCACCACCGCAGCCGAGCAGGTCATGACCTGGCTGCGCACCGACGGCCCGCGGTTCGTCCTGGTGCTCGGCGACTTCGGCACCGGCAAGACCTTCCTGCTCCGCGCCCTGGCCGACCGCCTCGCCGGCGGCGCCGAGCTGGTACCGGTGCTGGTCACCATGCGTGAGCTGAGCAAGGGGCGGACGCTGGACCAGCTGCTGGCCCAGCACATGGCCGACGTCAACAGCTACCACCGGGCCTCGTTCCGCTACCTGCTCCGGCAGGGCAAGATCGCCCTGCTGTTCGACGGCTTCGACGAGCTGGCCCAGCGGATCGACTATGCCCGGGTGGCCGCCCACTTCGACACCCTCCGTGAGGCGGCGGGCGGGGCGGCCAAGGTGGTCGTCACCAGCCGGCACCAGTACTTCGCCACCGACCGGGACGTGCGCACGGCGCTCGGCGGCCAGGCCCAGGCGCTGCCCGGGTCGCGCATCATGCGGCTGCTCCCGCTCGACCCGGCCCAGCGGCGCACCCTGACGGTGGAGAAGTTCGACGACGAGGCGGCGGCCGACCATTTTCTCGGGGTGCTGGGCGGGGTCCGCGACCTGCTCGGGCTCGCCGAGAACCCGCGAATGCTCAGCTTCATGATCCGCTGGTACCGGGAGGGGCTGCTCACGGACGCAGCGCTGACCGGGAGCGACAAGCCGATCACCGCGGGGCTGCTCTACGAGCGGCTGCTGCGGACCTGGCTCGAGCACGAGGTCGCCCGGCAGGACGATCCGGGCGGCGCGACACCGCTGTCGGTGGACGAGCGGCTCGACGCGCTCGGGGAGGTCGCGCTGCGACTGTGGCGCAGCGGGGCGGAGTCGGTCCGGTCCGCCGAGCTGGGCAGCGCGGCAGTGGAGGCGGTGGCCGGCCTGGCGCGGCTGCAGATGCAGCCGGATGAGGCCGCCCATGCGGTCGGCTCCAGCACGGTGCTGGTCCGGGTCGGTGAGGACGCGTTCGGCTTCATCCACCGGTCGGTGCTCGAGTGGCTGGTGGCCCGCTGGGCGGCGCAGGCGTTCGACGAACAGCATCCGGCCGGCGAGGACCGCTTGGCCGCGCAGCAGCTGAGCGAGCTGACGGTCGACTTTCTCTGCGATCTGGCCGGGAACGACGCGGTGGTCGGCTGGGCGAGCCGGGCGGCGCACGCCGACGCCGAACCAATGGCCAAGGCGAACGCAGCGCGGGTTCTGCAGCGACACAGCGTGGTGATTGCGGCGTTGGACTACGCCGGGGTGAATCTGAGCGGGCAGGACCTGTCGTCCCAAGACCTCACCGAAGCAGACCTGCGAGAGACGGACCTGTCCGGTGCCGTGCTGCCGCGGCGGATGCGCGGTGCCGACCTGCGCGGGGCCAGCCTGGTGGAGGCCCGCCTCGACGGCGCCGACCTGACCGGCGCCGACCTGCGGGACGCGGACCTGCGGCGGGCGCGGCTGATCGGGGTGGATCTGCAGGGAGCCCGGGTGCACGGCGCTCGGCTCGACCGCGCGGTGCTGGTCGGCGCCACCCTCGACCCCGGCGCCCGCGCCGATGCCGCAAGCACCTTCGGCGCGGCGTTCGACGGTGAGCCGGCGCAGGTGCAGCTCGGCACCGACTCGGGCGTCTCCGCCCTCGCGGCACTGGCCGGTGGCAGCCTCCTCGCCACCGGTCACGACGACGGTGCGGTGCGGCTGTGGGACCCCGCCACCGGCACCGAGCTGCGCACCCTCACCGGCCACACCAGTTCGGTCCGGGCGTTGGCCGTCGACCCGGCCGGGCGCTGGCTCGCCGCCGCCGGCAACGACGCCGCGGTGCGGCTGTGGGACCCCGCCACCGGCACCGAGCTGCGCACCCTCACCGGCCACACCAGCTCGGTCCAGGCGTTGGCCGTCGACCCGGCCGGGCGCTGGCTCGCCGCCGCCGGCAACGACGCCCCGGTGCGGCTGTGGGACCTCGCCACCGGCGAGCAACTCGCCACCCTCGTCGCCTCCGAGGACGGCTGGGCCGTGCTGCTCCCCGACGGCAGCTACAAGCTGCACGGCCGTCCGGCCGGCCTCTGGTGGGCGGTCGGGCTGTGCCGGTTCGAGGCCACCGACCTGCCCGACCTCGCCCCGTACCAGCCGCAGCTGCGCCGGCTGCCCGACGACGTCTCGATCCTCGGCTGAGATGGCCGCCGACCCGCGCTGGGACCAGCTCACCCTGTCCACCAAGGCCGCGTGGCGCTGGGCCTGGGCGGTCGCGGTCACCCGCAGCGGCGACGTCGAGCCGTCCGACGTGCAGGTGGACTCCCTCGACCTGGCCGCCGGGATCGCCCTGGCCCACCTGCGTGACAGCCCGGCCAGCCAGCTGCTCGCGCACTTCGCGATCCCGCTGGGCACGCTGCTCGCCGACAATGGAGCCCGCCGGTACTCGCCCGCCGCACTGCTTGCCGCGGTCCGCGACATCCCGGACGGCGAGCTGCCCAGGACCGATTCGCCGACCGAGAGCGTGCTGGAGTACGCCAGTTCCGCGATGCCGCCCAGCTCGGACGGCCTGGTCACCCTCGCCATGCTGTGCGGGGCGCTGCTGGAGACCACGAACGACGCGTCGATGGCACTGCGCCGGGAGCTGGCCGCCCGGGGCGTCGATCCGGAGCCCGTCCTACGTTCCTGCCGCGAACATCTGGGCCAACGCACGTCCTACGCCGAGTACCTGCGGGAGCACCACCCCTACCGGCGCCCGCAGATCCAGCTCGCGTCGTTCGCGCCCGACGAACCGCCGCCCCGGCGTCCCGACGTCGAACCGGCCGACCTGGTCGGTCTGCACGCCGAGGTGGACGCGTTCGCCTACCTGATCGCCTCCCGGACACTCACCCCGCCGCTGGCCGTCGGCCTGTTCGGCAACTGGGGCTCGGGCAAGAGCTACTTCCTGCGCAGCGTGCAGCGCCGCATCGACCGGCTGGTGACCGCCGACGTCGAACACCCGCCGTTCCATCGTGCCATCGCGCAGGTCGAGTTCAACGCCTGGCAGTACGTCGAGGGCAACCTCTGGGCGAGCCTGCTGGAGCACCTGTTCCGCAACCTGCGCCGGGCCGGTGAGGAGGACTCCGACGACCTGCTCGACGCGCGCCGCCGCGAGTACCTCACGCAGATCACCGCGCGCACCGCGGAACATCAGCGGGCCCTCGAGCAACGCGACAAGTTCGCCGTCGAGCAGCAGGCCGCGCGCGAGACCGTCGAGGAGAAGGCCAGCGAGCGGGACCGGAAGCTGGCCGACCTGGAGCACGCCCGCCGGCGCAACCCGTTCTGCGGCTGGCAGCCATCCGACACGTTGACGCAGAAGCTCGAGCAGGTCCGTGAGACGACGGGCATGACCGAGCTGGGCGAGCACGCCGTCGAGCTGCAGCAGACGCTGGCCAGCACCCGCGACGCGTTGATCCGCGCCGGGCCGGTACTCGGCGCGTTGCGCACCGGCGGCTGGCGCTACGCCGTCGCCCTGATCGTGGTGATCGCGCTGGGCCCGACGATCAGCTTCCTGCTGAGCCAGGTCGACGTCTCTGCGGTGTCGAACGTGATCGGCAGCGTGTCCGGGCTGCTGGCCGGCCTGGCCGCCTACGCCGCCCGCGGTGCCACGCTGCTCTCCGGCGCGCTCGGCGCGGTCGCCGATGCCCAGTCCCAGCTCGACACGGACCTGGACGATCGTCGCGCCGAGCTCGACGCGCAGGTCCGTGAGGCTGAGGTGGCCCTCGCCGGCACCGAGCGGGCCCTGGAGTCGGCGGTCGAGCACGAAGAGCAGCTCGCGTCGTCGGTCGCCGAGCTGGAGGCGCAGCTCGCGCGGGTCACGGCGGGCAGCGTGCTCGCGGAGTTCGTCGACAAGCGGGTCGCCAGCGACGACTACCGGCGCCATCTCGGGGTCCCGGCGCTGGTCCGGCAGGATCTGGAGCGGCTGTCGCGGCTCGTCACGGAGCTGAACCGGGACGCCGCGGGCATCGGCAAGGAGCACGCGATCGACCGGATCGTGCTCTACATCGACGACCTGGACCGCTGTCCCGCCCCGCTGGTCGTCAAGGTGCTGGAGGCGGTGCACCTGCTGCTTGCGTTCCCACTGTTCGTGGTGGTGGTCGCGGTGGACGCGAGGTGGCTCGAGTCGTCACTGCGGGAGCACTACAGCCAGCTCGCGGCCGACGCCGCGGTGCCCGCCGACTACCTGGAGAAAATCTTCCAGGTGCCGTTCTGGGTCCGCCCGCTCGACCCCGACACCCGGCGGCAGATGGTGCGCGGGCTGCTCACCCCGAACCTGGCCGCGGCCGCCGGGGCGACCCCGGAGCACGGCGCGAGCGGTGCGACCGACGTGCCGGAGACGGACCTGCCGGCGTTCGTCGAGCTGGTGGAGTCCTTCGACGTGACCGACCCGACCGAGCAGCCCTGGCTGGAGGCCGCCAGGCTGACCGTCAGCGGCGGTGAGCTCGGGCTGATCGAGCAGATCACACCGCTCATCGGTGCCACACCGCGGGCCGTCAAGCGATTTGTGAACGTCTACCTGCTGCTGCGCGCCATGGGTCGCGGGCGCGGCTGGGTGCTGCCCGAGCAGGGACAGGTCGCGGTGCTGCTGGCGATCGCCACCGACCTGCCGGCCCTGGCCGACGCGATGTTCCCGCACCTCGTGGCCATACCGACCCTGCGAGCGGTGCTGGGCGCCACGGCAAAGGGGAATGCTGCCGACCAGCGCGCCCGGCTGGACAGGTGGCTGACCGAGCACCCGGACTGGCAACACGTCGACCTGTCCGGCATGGGCGGATGGACCGACCTGATCCTGCGCTTCCGGTTCCACCGGACCTGGGCAGGCGCGTCACCCGCGTCGGAGCAGTGACGTCAGCCGGCCGGGACCAACGTCCGCATCCAGCCGTGCGTGTCCGGCGCGATGCCCCGCTGGATCTCGGTGAGCAGCGTGCGCAGCCGGACGCTGATCGGGCCCGCCCCGCCGTCGCCGACCGTCACCTCGCCGCCCACGTGCCTCACCCGGCCGATCGGAGTGATCACCGCGGCCGTCCCGCAGCCGAAGACCTCGCTGATCCGCCCGTCCGCGCAGCCCTCCAACCACTCCTGCGCGGAGATCCGCCGCTCGCTGACCTCGCAGCCCAGCTCCTTGGCCAGCACGAGCAGCGAGTCGCGGGTGACACCGGCGAGGACACTGCCGGACAGCTCCGGGGTGACCACCTCAGCGCGGTCCGGTGGTCCGTACACGAAGAACAGGTTGTTGCTGCCCATCTCCTCGACCCAGCGCTTCTCCGCGGCGTCCACATAGGCCACTTGCGCGCAGCCGTGCTCGGTGCCCTGCGCCTGGGGCAGCAACGACGCGGCGTAGTTGCCACCGCATTTGGCGCTGCCGGTGCCGCCGGGCGCGGCCCGGGTGTAGTCCGTGCTGAGCCAGACGTCGACCGGGTTGATCCCGCCCGCGAAGTACACCCCGGCCGGCGAGGCGATCAGCAGGTACAGGTACTCCGCGGAGGGCCGGACCCCGAGCCCGACCTCGGTGGAGATCATGAACGGCCGCAGGTAGAGCGACTCCTCGCCGCCGGACGGAGGCACCCACTCGCGGTCGGCCTCGACCAGCGCGGACAGCGAGCCGAGGAACAGCTCGTCGGGCAGCGGCGCCATCGCCATCCGCACCGCCGAGCCGCGGAACCGGGCCGCGTTGGCCTCGGGACGGAAGGCGGCGACGGACCCGTCGGGCTGCCGGTAGGCCTTGAGCCCCTCGAAGATCTCCTGCCCGTAGTGCAGCACCATCGAGGCCGGGTCCAGCGTCAACGGCCCGTACGGCACGACGGCGGCGGCGTGCCAGCCCGCCTCCCTGCTCCACCGGATGGTCACCATATGGTCGGTGAAGTACCGGCCGAAGCCCGGGCCTGCGACGATCTCCGCGCGCCGGGACTCCGGCACCGGCGCGGGGTGGGGGGTCCGGGTGAACTGCGGCGGGCTCATGAGGAGACGGTAACCCGTCGGGCAAGTGAGATGGGCGGGCAGTGATGATCGTTACCAGACGTGCGACGACGCCCTGGGCGCACCTCCCGTCAGGGCTTGTCAGCGGACGTGCGACGGCACGAACGGCGGCGTCACCACGGTGGCGGCCAATCCCCGCCCGCGCACGTCGATGCGCACCTGGTCGTCGAGCGACACCCGGGCGGTGGTGTCGATCAGCGCGAGGGCGATGCCGGTCCGCAGCGTCGGGGAGAACGTCCCGGAGGTGGTGACGCCGACCTTCTGCCCGCCGCGCAGCACGTCCATCCCGGCGCGCGGGACGCCGCGTCCGGTGGCCCGCAGCCCGCGCAACCGGCGCGTCGGGCCCGCCTCCTTCTCAGCGCGCAACGCGTCCCGACCCCAGAACGCGGGCTTGGCCCAGCCGACCGCCCAGCCGCTGCCCGCCTGCACCGGAGTGATCTCGCGGGACAGGTCCTGCCCGTGCAGGGGATAGCCCATCTCGGTGCGCAAGGTGTCCCGGGCACCGAGGCCGGCCGGCCGCCCGCCGCTCGCCGCGGCGGCGGCGAGCAGGGCGTCCCACACCCACGGCGCGGACGCCCACGGCACGATCAGCTCGTAGCCGTGCTCACCGGTGTAGCCGGTGCGGCAGACACGCACGTCGCCGACGTCGGTGAAGGCCAGGTAACCCAGCTCGCGGGCGGCACCGGGGAGAACCGCGTCGAGCACCTCGGGGGACCGCGGGCCCTGTACGGCCAGCACGGCGAGCTCGCGGTGCCGGTCGGTGACGGTGACCCCCGGCGGTGCGGCGGCGCGCAGCCGGTCTGCCACCTCCGTGGCGTTGGCCGCGTTGGGTACCGCGAGCACCTCGGCCGGGCCGACCAGGTAGACGACCAGGTCGTCGACCACCCCGCCGTCGCAGGCGCAGCACAGCGTGTACTGCGCGTGCCCCGGTGCGATCTTGCCGAGATCGGCGGTGAGGCAGGCGTTGACGAACTCCGCCGCGTCCCGACCGGTGATCGTCAGCTTGCCGAGGTGGCTGACGTCGAAGATCCCGACGGACTCCCGCACGCTCACGTGCTCGGCGACCGTGCCGTCCGGGTAGGACAACGGCATCGACCAGCCGCCGAACGCGCCCATCGCCGCGCCCAGCGCACGGTGCCGGTCGTGCAGCGGGCTGGTCAGCAGGTCGTCGCCGGTTGTGCTCACGTCGGGCACCGTACCCACGTCCGGCGGGACGCACAGATAGCCCGACTCGGTCGCACGAACACCCCGACTCGCGGGCATTTCGAACCTGCCCGATCCGCCGCCGCGGCGGTGTCATTAGAGTCTCGGCGCAGAGTCTCGAAACGGTCTCGCCCCCACCCCGCCCGCCGTACCCGAGGGAGTCCCGTGTCCACCGAGCTGCGCATCCGCAACGACTCGGCCGCCACCGCACCGGCCGAGGCGATCGTGGTGGGCGTGCTACCCGGTGGGTCCGACGGCGCCGGCCCGGTCCTCGCGCCCGGCGCAACCGAGGTGGATGCGGCTTTCGGCGGCGGCCTCGCGGCCGAGCTGGCACTGGCCGGGGCGACCGGCAAGGCCGAGGAGGTCGTCAAGCTGACGGCCCGCGGGGCGACGACGGCACCGCTGCTCGTCGCGGTCGGGCTGGGGGCTCCGAACGGTACCGGCGGTGCGCCCGGACCCGAGCAGGTCCGGCGGGCGGCCGGGGTGGCGGCCCGCGCGCTGGCCGGGACCGGCTCGGCGGTGAGCACGCTGGGCCGGCTCGATCTCACCGCGGCGGCGGAGGGAACGCTGCTCGGCGCCTACACCTTCACCGCGTACCAGGCATCGAACGGGAAGGGCCCGGTCGGGCGGGTCGACCTGCTGAGCGACACACCCGACGCCGGGGAGGTGCTGCACCGCGCGACGGCCGTCGCCCGCGCCGTCGCCACCGCGCGCGACCTGGTCAACACTCCGCCCAACGACCTCTACCCGGAGACCTTCGCCGCCAGGGCCCGCGAGCTTGCGGAGGCGGCCGGGCTCGAGGTCGAGGTGCTCGACGAGGCCGCGCTCGCCGCGGGCGGATTCGGGGGCGTGCTGGGGGTCGGCCAGGGCTCGGCCCGCAAGCCGCGGCTCGTTCGGCTGCACTGGTCCGGCGGCGCGAGCCCGCGGGCCCGCGTCGCACTCGTCGGCAAGGGGATCACCTTCGACACCGGCGGCATCTCGATCAAGCCGGCGGCGAACATGGACCAGATGACCTCCGACATGTCCGGGGCCGCCGCGGTGATCGCGACGACGGTGCTGGCCGCGGAGCTGGCGCTGCCGGTCGCCGTGACCGCGACGGTGCCGATGGCCGAGAACATGCCCTCGGCCACCGCGTACCGGCCCGGTGACGTGCTGCGGATGTACGGCGACAAAACCGTCGAGGTGCTCAACACCGACGCCGAGGGCAGGCTGGTGCTGGCCGACGCGATCGTCCGGGCCTGCGAGGACGCGCCCGACTACCTCCTCGAGACCTCGACGCTGACCGGGGCGCAACTGGTGGCGCTGGGCACCCGGACCGCCGGGATCATGGGCTCGGACGCGTTCCGGGACCGGGTGGCCGGGCACGCGAAGGCCACCGGCGAGGACGGTTGGGCGATGCCACTGCCCGAGCACCTGCGCGCCGAGCTCGACTCCCGGGTCGCCGACCTCGCCAACATCACCGGCAACCGGTTCAGCGGGATGCTCGCCGCCGCGGTCTTCCTGCGCGAGTTCGTGCCGGAGGGCGTGGCGTGGGCACATCTCGACGTCGCCGGCCCCGCGTTCAACACCGGTGGCCCGTGGGGCTACACCGGCAAGGGCGGCACCGGCGTCCCGGTCCGGACGATCTTCGCCACCCTGGTCGACATCGCCGAGAACGGCTGACCCGGTGAGCCGGTGTCACGCGCCGAGGTCGCGGCGACGGCTCCGCTTGCGCAGCACCCGCTGCCGGGCGTCGTGGTCGCGCATCCGCTGCGGGTAACCGACGAGCTGCACGTCATAGATCGGGATCTTGAGCGAACGGGCGAGCTTGCGGGCGCGGTCGGGTCCGGCCACCCGGCGCCGGGTCCACTCCCCCTCCTTCGCGACGAACACCACGGTCGTGTCCGTCACGGTGGTGCGCGGCTCCACGAAGGCCTCGACGCCCTCGTGCGCACCGGCCCAGGAACGCAGGTGCTCCTCGTCGGCGTTGCCCGACCCGCGCAACGTCGCCGGCCCGGTCCTGCGGAACCTGCTCAACAGGCCCATCGCACCCACCTCCGCGTCCGGTGCCGCTGGGCAGCACAGCTCGTTGCCGTCCCAACGAGCAGCGCCGCCGTTTTGCTCCCGTCCGCCCTACCTCACCCATGACCGAGCAGGGTGACAAGATAGAGCGCCGAGGCGGCCGAAAGGGGTGTCGACGTGCCCGAGCACCACGCGGACCTCGTCATTCTTGGTGCTGGCCCGACGGTCGTCCTGGTGGAGTGCGCCGAGCTGGGCGGGACCTGCCCGCACCGGGGCTGCATCCCGACCGAGGCGCTGCCACGCTGATCCATGCCCACCGACCCGGAACGCGGCCTTCGGCGAGGCGCCTCTCGCACTGGCCGGAAACCCCTCACACCCACGGCTGATGCCCGGCCGACGACCCGGAACGCGCACTGCAGGAACAGGAGCACCGACCCGCCATGGCCTTCTCCGTCCAGATGCCCGCACTCGGTGAGAGCGTCACCGAGGGCACCGTCACCCGCTGGCTCAAGCAGGAGGGCGATCGGGTCGAGATCGACGAGCCGCTGCTCGAGGTGTCGACGGACAAGGTCGACACCGAGATCCCGTCCCCGGCCGCCGGCGTGTTGCAGCGCATCGTCGCGGCGGAGGACGAGACGGTCGAGGTCGGCGGGGAGCTCGCGGTGATCGGCGACGGTCAGGCCGACAGCAGCGACAACAGCGGCGGTGCCGAACCGGCACCGGCCCCGAACATCCAGGCCCCCGACACCCCGCCCTCCGCCGCCCAGCCGTCCGTGGCGCAGGTCCAGCCGCGGGAGGCGCCAGTGGCCGAGGCCGCACCGTCGTCGCCCGGGTCGGGAACCTCGGTGGTCATGCCCGAGCTCGGCGAGAGCGTCACCGAGGGCACCGTCACCCGTTGGCTCAAGCAGGTCGGGGACACCGTCGAGGTCGACGAGCCGCTGCTGGAGGTGTCCACCGACAAGGTCGACACCGAGATCCCCTCGCCGGTCGCGGGCACCGTGCTCGAGCTGACCGTGGGCGAGGACGAGACCGTCGAGGTCGGAGCACAGCTCGCCCTCGTCGGAGACGCCGATGCGGCCCCCGCGCAGCAACCGCAGGACCCGCCGACCGACGTGACCCGCGAGGAGCAGACCGCCGGGCAGACCGAACCCGAGCCCGCGCGGTCCGAGCCGGAGCAGACCAGCTCGAACGGTCGCGCCGAGCAACCCCTCGCGGAGCGGTCCTCCCCTCCGGCAGTGCCGGCCGAACACGCCGAGCGGGTGATGCCGGGCGGCGGCGAGCGTCCGGGCGGCGCCCCCTACATCACCCCGCTGGTGCGGAAGCTGGCCACCGAACACGACATCGACCTGGCGACGGTCGCCGGTACCGGCGTCGGCGGCCGGATCCGCAAGCAGGACGTGTTGGCGGCCGCCGCGGAGCGGTCGAAGGCGGAACAGGCGAGGCGGGACCGGGCGGCGGCCGAACAGCCGAAGCCGGGGCAGCCGGACACCGAGCAGCCGGGTCCGGTGCCGGCCCGGTCCACCTCCGTCCAGCCCGCGGCCCCGGCGCAACCCGCAGCCACGGCGAAGCCGTCGGTGCCGGGCCCGCGGCCGGGTACGACCGTGAAGCTGCCACGGTTGCGTCAGGTCATCGCGGCGCGGATGACGGAGTCACTGAAGGTCTCGGCCCAGCTGACCACCGTGCAGGAGGTCGACCTCACCCGCATCGTCACGCTGCGGGCCAGGGCCAAAGCCGACTTCGAGGTCCGCGAGGGCGTGAAGCTCACCTACCTGCCGTTCTTCGCCAAGGCGACCGTTGAGGCGCTCAAGGCGTTCCCCCAGCTCAACGCGTCGATCAACGAGGCGACCAACGAGGTGACCTACCACGGTGCCGTGCACCTGGCGATCGCGGTGGACACCCCGCGCGGGTTGTTGGTGCCGGTGATCCACAATGCCGACGACCTCAACCTCGCGGGCCTGGCCAAGAAGATCGCCGACCTCGCCGCGCGCTCCCGGACGAGCAGGATCGGGCCGGACGAACTCGGCGGCGGCACTTTCACCCTGACCAACATCGGCAGCGCGGGCGCCCTGTTCGACACTCCGATCATCAACCAGCCGCAGGTCGCGATCCTGGGCACCGGCGCGATCGTCAAGGAGCCCAAGGTCGTCACCGGGCCCGACGGCGAGGACCTCATCGCGGTCCGTTCGGTGTGTTTCCTCCCGCTGACCTACGACCACCGACTCGTCGACGGCGCGGATGCGGGCCGATTCGTCAGCGCGATCCGGGCGCGGCTGGAAGCGGGGGCGTTCGGGTCCGAGCTGGGCCTCTGACCCGTTGTGCGGTGATCGCCGCTCGGGTCGCGCGCAGCGGCGCGATGGGTGAGGATCATCGTTGTGCGGGTGGTCGTGGCAGGTTCGTCCGGGTTGATCGGTGGCGCCCTGGTCGCCCGGCTCCGGGAGGTGGGGCACGACGTGGTACGGCTGGTGCGGCGCCGACCCCACGCCCCCGACGAGCGCGGCTGGGACCCTCCGGCCGGACGGCTCGACGGGGGTGCCCTCGACGGGGCCGATGCGGTGGTCAACCTCAACGGGGTCGGCATCGGCGACCGACCGTGGAGCGGCTCGCGCAAGCAGCTCATCCGGGACAGCCGCAACGTACCCACCGAGGTACTGGCCGGCGCCGTCGCCGAGCACGGCGTACCGGTGCTGGTCAGTGGCTCGGCCGTGGGCTACTACGGTGACACCGGTGACCGCGCCGTCGACGAGAGCACCGCGTGCGGCCACGGGTTCCTCGCCGAGGTCTGCCGGGACTGGGAGGCAGCGACGACCAGGGCGAGCGCCGCCGGTGCGCGCGTGGTGCTGCTGCGCACCGGGCTCGTGCTCTCCCCCTCCGGCGGCCTGCTGGGTCGGCTGCGCCCGTTGTTCACCGGCTTCCTCGGCGGACGGCTCGGCAGCGGCCGGCAGTACATGTCATGGGTCTCTCTCGACGACGAGGTGGACGCGATCCGCTTCGCCGTCGAGAACGCAGGCCTGCAGGGCCCGGTCAACGTCACCGGTCCGGTCCCGGTGACCAACCGCCAGTTCACCGACGCACTCGCCGCCGCGGTCGGCAGGCCGGCCCCGTTCGCCGTACCCGCCCTCGTGATCCGGACGGTCCTCGGGGAGATGGGGCAGGAGTTGGCGCTGTACGGCCAGCGCGCCATCCCCGCGAAGCTGCTGGCCGCCGGATTCCCGTTCCGCCACCACACCCTCGCCGAGGCCCTCGCCGCCGCCACCCCTTGATGCCCCGCGAGTCGCGGTGTTCGGGCGACCGCGGAGCCCCCGGCCACGGCGTAGCGTGACCCGCATGAGCAACCCCGCGCGCACCCGCTCGTGCCGCCGCGGAACCGACCCCGTACACGTCGAGGTCATCGGCTCGGTCGACTACCGCGCCGCGTGGGACCGGCAACGCCGGCACGCGCAGGCCCGCCGCGACGGTTCGGGGCCGGACGTTCTCATGCTGGTCGAGCACCCACCGGTCTACACGGCGGGCAAACGCACCCGGCCGCAGGACCGGCCGACCGACGGCTCCCCGGTGGTCGACGTCGACCGCGGCGGCCGAATCACCTGGCACGGCCCCGGCCAGCTCGTCGGCTACCCGATCGTCGCGCTGCGTGAGCCGATGGACGTGGTCGACTACGTGCGCCGGCTCGAGGAGGCGCTGATCGCCGTCTGCGCAGGGCTCGGCGCCACCGCCGTAGGACGGGTCGAGGGTCGCAGCGGAGTCTGGTCGGCGGCCGATTCGCGCCGCCCGGAACGCAAGCTGGCGGCGATCGGGGTCCGGGTACAGGGCGGGGTCACCCTGCACGGCTTCGCGCTGAACTGTGATCCCGACCTCGCCGGGTTCGACCGGATCGTGCCGTGCGGGATCAGCGATGCCGGGGTCAGCTCGCTGACCGCCGAGCTGGGCCACCGGGTGTCGGTGCCCGAGGTGCGCGCCGCCGTCGCCGCCGCGGTGCTCGATGCGCTCGACGGCCGGTTACCGGTGTCCGAGCACGTCCTCCTGGCCGGGCAGGCCGGGGTCGCCGGGCTGGACCTGCGGCTGTACCCGTCGCTGGGCTGAGCCTCAGCGCAGCTGTGGCAGCACCGCGGAGCCGATCAACTCAACCTGGTCGAGGTCAGCCAGGTCCAGCAGCTGCAGGTAGATCCGGCTGATCCCGGTGTGCTCGCGCCACGTGCCGAGCCGGTCGACGACCTCGGCCGGGGTGCCGGCCAGCCCGTTCTCCCGCAGGTCGCCGACCTTCCGGCCCAACGTCAGCGCGCGGCGAGCGATCTCGGCGTCGTCGCGGCCGACACAGCTGACCTGCGCAACCGAGCGAACCAGTTCCGACGGATCGCGGCCGATCTCCGCGCACGCGGCGTCCACGCGCTCGAACTGCGTCGCGGCGACGTCCATCGGGGAGAAGGCGACGTTGAACTCGTCGGCGTAACGCGCCGCGAGCTGCGGGGTCCGGAGCTTGCCGAGCCCGCCGACGATCACCGGTGGGCGCGGCTGCTGGACCGGCTTGGGCAGTGCGGGCGAGTCGGTCACGGTGTAGTGCTCGCCGTCGAAGGAGAACCGGTCACCGGGCAGCGTGCCCCACAGCCCGGTGATGATCGCGAGCTGCTCCTCCAGCCGGTCGAAACGTTCGGCCACCGGCGGGAACGGGATGCCGTACGCGGTGTGCTCGGCGTCGAACCAGCCCGCGCCCAGACCGAGCTCGACCCGCCCGCCCGACATCTGGTCGACCTGCGCGACCGACACCGCGAGCGGGCCGGGCAACCGGAACGTGGCCGCCGTGACCAGCGTCCCGAGCCGCACCCGCCGGGTCTGGACGGCAAGCCCGGCGAGCGTCAGCCAGGCGTCGGTGGGGCCCGGTTCGCCACTGGCGTCACCGATCGCGCGGTAGTGGTCGGACCGGAAGAACGCGTCGTAGCCAGCGTCCTCGGCAACCCGGGCGACGCGGAGCAGGTCGTCGTAGCTCGCCCCCTGCTGAGGCTCGGTGAAGATCCGGAGGTCCACGGTGGAGCACGCTAGTCGTGCCGTTCGGGTGGTGCCGACCGGACGCGACGGGGAGGACGACGACCATGGCCCTTCGGTTCCGGGCCGCGACCGTCGTCGCCGTCTCGGTACGACCCGCTCCGGGCCGACGCCCCCGGCGTAGCCTCACTGCTGTGACCATCGCACCCGAAGGCCGCACACTGCTGCGCCTCGAGGTCCGCAACGCATCGACTCCGATCGAGCGCAAGCCCCCGTGGATCCGGACGACGGCGCGCACCGGCCCGCAGTACACCGAGCTCAAGGCCCTGGTGCGGGCCGGCGGGCTGCACACGGTGTGCGAGGAAGCGGGTTGCCCCAACATCTACGAATGCTGGGAGGACCGCGAGGCCACCTTCCTCATCGGGGGTGAGCAGTGCACCCGGCGCTGTGACTTCTGCCAGATCGACACCGGCCGCCCCGCTGAGCTCGACCGCGACGAGCCGCGCCGGGTCGCCGAGTCGGTCGCCGCAATGGGCCTGCGGTACTCCACCGTCACCGGTGTCGCCCGCGACGACCTGGCCGACGGCGGCGCCTGGCTCTACGCCGAGACCGTCCGGCAGATCCATGCCCTGGGGCCCGGCATCGGGGTGGAGCTGCTGATCCCCGACTTCAACTCCCGCGACGACCAGCTCGCCGAGGTGTTCGGGTCCCGCCCCGAGGTGCTCGCCCACAACCTGGAGACCGTGCCGCGGATCTTCCGCCGGATCCGGCCCGCGTTCCGGTACTCCCGGTCGCTGGAGGTTCTCACGAAGGCCCGCGCCGCCGGTCTGGTCACCAAGTCGAACCTGATCCTGGGCATGGGCGAGACCGCCGACGAGGTGACCGGCGCGCTGCGCGACCTGTACGACGCCGGCTGCGAGATCATCACGATCACCCAGTACCTGCGGCCGTCGAAGCGCCACCACCCCGTCGAACGCTGGGTCCGGCCCGAGGAGTTCGTCGACCACGCGAACACCGCCGACGAGATGGGCTTCGCCGGGGTGCTGGCCGGCCCGCTGGTCCGCTCGTCGTACCGGGCCGCGCGGCTCTACGCCCGGACCGTCGCGCACCGCGGCGAGGAGCTCTCCCCCGAGCTCGCACATCTGGCCGCGCACGGCGTCGCCGCGCAGGACGCGCGGTCCCTGCTCACGCGCTGACCCGGCGACGATCGGCGCGGGACGGGCAGCGCGGCTCCACCAGGCGCCGAAGTACATCTGCCGCCGATCACCGGGCGTGCGCACGCGGGCCGCCCGCTGACCCGTATCCTCGGGTCATGGCCGGCAAGCCCGACAAGGCAGCCCAGAAGGTGGCGCAGCGAGAAGCCAAGCGCGCGAAGCGCGAAGCTTCCACCCAGCGCCGCAAGCAGATCTTCGAAGCGTTCACGATGCAGCGTCGCGAGGACAAGGCGCTCATCCCGATCATGGCCGGGGTCGTCCTACTCCCGGTCGTGCTGGCGTTCGCCCTGGGGTTCGTCTGGAACCTGCAGTGGGTCTTCCTGCCCGTCGGCATCGCGATCGGCGTGCTGGCCGCGATCAGCGTGTTCGGGCGCCGGGTGCAGCGCTCGGTCTATGCGAAGGCCGAGGGGCAGCCCGGCGCCGCGGGCTGGGCGCTGGACAACATGCGCGGCCAGTGGCGTGTCACGGCGGGTGTCGCGGGCACCACCCATCTCGACGCCGTGCACCGGGTGATCGGCAGGCCCGGGATCATCCTCGTCGCCGAGGGTGCACCGCACCGGTTGAAGCCACTGTTGGCCCAGGAGAAGAAGCGCACCGCCCGGGTAGCCGGCAAGCTGCCGATCTACGACATCATCGTCGGCAACGACGAGGGTCAGGTCCCGCTGTCCAAGCTGCAGCGCCACCTGACGAAGCTGCCACGCAACATCGACACCAAGCAGATGGACACCGTCGAGACCAGGCTGGCCGCCCTCGGCTCCCGCGCCGCCGCACTGCCCAAGGGGCCGATTCCGCCGGGCGCGAAGATGCGCAGTGTGCAGCGGACGGTGCGGCGCCGCTGAGCCAGCGCACGGATACCCCGACTCAGTCGCACGAATACCCCGACTCGCGGGAGAGCGCCGCTGGGTCAGCGGGTGCGGATGACGACGGTGCGGGCCGCCCGGTCGTGCCAGCCGCGCCCGTCGGCGTCGCGGAGCAGCGCCGGCACCACCAGCCCCAGCAGCAGGGTGCGCAGCAGCGCGCGCGGCACCCCGACGACCACCGCGGAGTCGGTCGGCGCCGCGCGCAGGCCCAGCCCGACCATGCCCGGGGTCGCGCCGAAGACCGCGATCGGGATCACGGTGAGGGCGAACCAGACCAGCAGGACGGTCCACCCGAAGCTGGACCGCGGGTCGAAGGCGTCCTGGCCCGCGAACAGCAGGGCGATGAGGTAGCCGAGCACCCAGTCGATCGTCACGCCGGCCAGCCGTCGGCCGAAACCGGCGGCCGCGCCCAACCCGTTTCTCGGCAGCCCGAACCTCTCGCCGGGGTACTCATTGGTCGTTGCGCCGTTCGGAGCAACCGATGATCCGGGCATCCAGGCGTCGATCCAGCGGGCCATGAGTCATAGCCTAGGCGCGGGGTGCGGGCGGCTCTCGGAATCGGTGCCGTTAACCTCCGTGAAACAAACGAGTGACCGCCGGGCAACAACACGGCCATAGCGTCGCGGACAACCACGCGTCGATCGAAGGAGCCACCGAGCGTGTTCAGCAACTCCGAAGAGGTACTGAAGTACGTCTCCGACGAGAAGGTCGAGTATGTCGACATCAGGTTCTGCGACCTGCCCGGCGTCATGCAGCACCTCACCGTCCCCGCATCCACGGTCGACCAGGACTTCCTGGACGACGGCATCGCGTTCGACGGGTCGTCGGTCCGCGGCTTCCAGGCGATCAACGAGTCCGACATGGCACTGCTCCCGGACCCGGTCACCGCGCGGCTGGACCCGTTCCGTAAGCACAAGACGCTCAACATGAACTTCTTCGTGCACGATCCGCTCACCGGCGAGCCCTACAGCCGCGACCCGCGCAACATCGCCCGCAAGGCCGAGCAGTACCTGGCCGCCTCCGGCGTCGCCGACACCGCGTACTTCGGTGCCGAGGCCGAGTTCTACGTCTTCGACTCGGTCCGGTTCGGGTCCGACCCGCACCAGCAGTACCACCACATCGACTCGGTCGAGGGTTGGTGGAACACCGGGCGCGAGGAGCAGGGTGGCAACCTCGGCTACAAGGTTGCCTACAAGGGTGGCTACTTCCCCGTCCCGCCGGTCGACCACTACGCCGACCTGCGTGACGACATGGTCTCCAACATGATGCAGTGCGGCTTCGCCGTCGAGCGTGGTCACCACGAGGTGGGTACCGCGGGCCAGGCCGAGATCAACTACAAGTTCAACACGCTGCTGCACGCGGCCGACGACCTCATGCTGTTCAAGTACCTCGTCAAGAACACCGCCTGGCAGGCCGGCAAGACCGCCACCTTCATGCCGAAGCCGCTGTTCGGTGACAACGGCTCCGGCATGCACGCCCACCAGTCGCTGTGGAAGGACGGCAACCCGCTGTTCCACGACGAGACCGGCTATGGGGGCCTCTCCGACCTGGCCCGCTACTACATCGGTGGCCTGCTGCACCACGCCCCGAGCCTGCTGGCGTTCACCAACCCGACGGTGAACTCCTACCACCGTCTGGTGCCGGGCTTCGAGGCGCCGGTGAACCTGGTCTACTCGGCGCGCAACCGCTCGGCCTGTATCCGGATCCCCTTGACGGGCAACAACCCGAAGGCCAAGCGCCTCGAGTTCCGCTGCCCCGACTCGTCGGGCAACCCGTACCTCGCGTTCGCGTCGATGATGATGGCCGGCATGGACGGCATCAAGAACAAGATGGAGCCACCGGCGCCGATCGACAAGGACCTCTACGAGCTGCCGCCCGAGGAGGCCAAGGACATCCCGCAGGTGCCGGGCAGCCTCGACGCGGTGATCGACCGTCTCGAGGCCGATCACGACTACCTGCTCGAAGGGGATGTGTTCACCCCTGACCTGCTCGAGACCTGGATCTCCTACAAGCGGGAGAACGAGATCGTCCCACTGCGGCTGCGCCCGCACCCCTACGAGTTCGCGCTGTACTACGACGTCTGATCCCAGCAGGTTCTTGACCTGCGGACCGGACTCGAAAACGGTGGTTGACCAGCGGAAACGTCACTCGACGTCTTCCAGCGTCAACCACCGTTTTCCTCGGGAAGCTCATGGCGCGCGATGTCGGAACGGGTAGTCGCCCCTGCGCCAAGTACTACGACGGGCAGGCGTAGCCCGTCCTGGAGGCCCGGCAGCTGCCCACCGGTATGCCTCACTCGGGTCAGCACCGCAGCGACACTAGCGAACCCAGGGGCGCGACGGGCCGACTCAGTGCTGGCAGATCGGGCAGTCGTCCTCGTGGCCGGAGGACACTTTGACGTGCACGTCGACCAGCCCGACGTCGGTCATCTGCCGCGAGCATTGCTCTGTGGGCCTCCTCCACGTCCTGTCCTGCCGGTGACCCACCCGAGCCCAACGCCGGTGTGACTTGACCTGCCGGCGTTGCTCCGCGCTCGCTGTCATGTCGCTGATGCTCCCCGCTGCTCGGCTAAACCTCCGGGACGTCGCCCGGCATGCAACGCCCACAAGAGTTAACTCTAATGCGTAGTGTACGCGCCTGACTGTGACGTGCTGTGATTTTATCGGCAGTGAACCGGCGTTGGGTATGCCCAAGCAGGGGGTCTTCGACTGGTACTCCCGTCAGGTCACTGATCAGCAGTGTCACCTGGACGACCTACGCGACGCCGCCGGAGGCTCGGCGACATGGCGGAGGTGACCCCGGACATGAAGCCCTCCTCTCTGGTCAGTCGGTCAAGCCCATCAGCTCGCCGCCGGCGCGGTGGGTGTGGACGTCTGTGACGGCGTCCTCCAGGGCGTTCATGACCTTGGAGAGGGCGTGACCGACGGGTGGTCACGTCACCGTCGCCGCGGTCGGGGTTGAGGGTGATGAGCGCGGTGGTGGTCATTCCGGACAGGGCGGTGGCGGTCAGTCGGATGGTGTGCATCAGCACGTCCCCGGAACCGATGTCACCGTGGTGTGGGAGCGAGCCGGGGAAGTCGAGCGCGGTGAGGACCTGACACAGTCGCACCGCCCGTCAGTTGATCAGCGCGAGTTCCTCGACGTGGCTGTGGCAATCGACCCGGCGGACGTCATCAACGCCGCCTGGCCGAGCTCGGCGGGCCCGGCCCCACGTCGCCGGGCGAGCAGCTCGGCCAGCTCTTCCACGTCCAGCACGCCGCCGTCCGCGTCGCCTGCCGTCGCGCTCCCACCGTTCCCGGCGAGGACTGTTCCGGCGGCGCGGGTACCGGCGGCGCGGGGCGGGCAGCGCTCCCAGCAAACCCCATCGAGCCGCGCCGAGAGCGTCATCCACGGTGGATGACCGCATGGTCATGCGGGCGGCCTCGCATAGTCGGGCATTTCGGGCACGCACCCGGGGCGACAACCGGCCCGGGGCGGAGACCCGCTGCTCAGGGCGGTTGCGCCCGGTCCGCTAATCCCGGTTATGGGCGATGCGGCACCGGTGGCGCGTGCCACTGCCCGCGCGATGGTGACCCGATGTGGCCGTGTCAACCCGACTTGGGCCCGGTGTGACGGCTTGATTTGGCTCCGCCAAACCGCTGCGGCCGCGTAGTCGATGATGGGGTGGTGACAGGTCATTCGCGGCCGGCCCTGGCTCAGGGCCGGCCGCACCCGAATCGCTACCCCCAACCGTTGTTGCCCGGCCTGGGCGGGTGTCCCGGTTTCGGCGAGTCCGGACAGGGCCTGCGGCAGTGGGCCCTGGTGCAGGACGCCGAGGCGTTGGGTGGCGCGGGTGAGGGCGACGTAGAGTTCGGCCGCGCCCCGTGGGCCGTCGGCGAGGATCCTCATCGGTTCCACGACCAGGACGGCGTCGAACTCCAGGCCCTTCGTCTCCGACGGCACCACCGCGCCCGGCACTCCCGGTGGCCCGATCACGACGCTGGTGCCTTCGCGGCCGGCTTCGTCCCGCACGAATTCCTCGATGGCAGCGGGCAGTTCGTCTGCGGTGACTCGTCTGGACCATGGCTGGACGCCGCACGCGCGGACCGACTCCGGTGGCTGGACCCCGGGTGCGAACTCGGCGAGCAGCGCGGCGGCGACGGTCATGATCTCCGCCGGAGTGCGGTAGTTCACCGACAGCGACCGGTACACCCAGCGGCCGGGCACGTACGGCTCCAGCATCGTGTCCCACGATGTCGCTCCGGCCACCGACCGGCGTTGGGCAAGGTCGCCGACCACGGTGAACGATCGGCCCGGGCAGTGCCGCATCAGCACCCGCCAGTCCAGTTCGGACAGTTCTTGGGCCTCGTCGACCACGACGTGCCGGTAGGTCCAGTCCCGGTCCGCGGCGGCACGTTCGACGAGTTCACGGGTGTCGCGCTCAAGGAACCGGTCGGCCAGGTCCTCGGCGTAGACCATGTCCTGGCGAGTAGGTGGTCCTCGTCGTCCATCAGGTCCTCGCGGTCGACGTTGAGGATGTCCAGCACGCCGGCGGCGTACTCGGCCTCGGCCTTCCGTTCCCGCTCGGCGGCCTGGTCGGCCGACTTGTCGCGACCCAGCAGGTCGACCAGCTCGTCGAGCAGCGGCACGTCCGACACCGTCCAGGCGTCGCCATCGGCGCGCAACAGCGCCTGGTCGGCATCGGCCGCTCGCAACCGTTCGGGGGACATGTACAGCGGTGCCAACAGTGTTTCCGGCGTCAGTATCGGCCAGAGTTCGTCGAGCGCGGCGGTGAACTTGTCATCGTCCGCGAGCTCTTTCAGCAGGTCCGCCCGCAACTGCTCCCACGCTTCGCGGTCCGCCCGGGTCAGCCAGCCCCGGCCGATCCGGGCCACCGCCCATTCGGTGAGCACCCACGTGACGATCTCACTGAACACCGCGCGGGCCTCGTTGTGCGGCAGCCCGCTCGCGCGCGCCTCCTCCCTGGCCCACTCCGCGGTCTCGGCGTCGATCCGCACCGTGATGTCCGCCAGTTCGATCGGCAGGGGATGCTCCGGCAGCCGCTGCCGGTCGGCGACCGCCGCCGCGAGCACGTCGAGGATCGCGCACGAGCCCTTGAGCCGCGCGGCAACCGGGCGGTCCTCGGCGGTGACGTGTAGGCCGGGCACGAGGTCGCCGGTGGTCATGAACACCACGTCGGACTCGCCCAGCGACGGCAGAACGCGGCTGATGTGGTTCAGGAACGCCGGGTTGGGCCCGACCACGAGCACGCCATGGCGTTCGATGCGCTCCCGCTGGGTGTATAGCAGGTACGCGACGCGGTGCAGCGCCACCACGGTCTTCCCGGTGCCCGGGCCACCCTCGATCACCAGCACCCCCGGGTGATCAAGCCGGATGATCTCGTCCTGCTCGTCCTGGATCGTCGCCACGATGTCACGCATCCCGTCACCGCGCGGCGCGTTGACCGCCGCGAGCAGCGCCGCGTCCCCCCGCTCGCCGCCGCTAGGAGGGCGCTGAAGAAGCCGCTTCCTTGGCTCGGTGGCTCCGCGTGGCCGTGACGTGAGGGGGTGGCTGCGGGCCGATGTCGGGGGCTCGGGTCGGTCGGTGGCCCGGTTGCCGTCCGCTGGCACAGGCTGAGCGGCCCGCTGCGGCCACTGCGGGCCGTGCGGGGCGGCGAGCCGGCCCCGCCGCCCTGCTCAGGTGGCCAGGACCCAGGTTGCGGTGTGGCGGGTGAGGCCGCGGGCGATCAGGTTGCGCAGGTTGAGCCCCGCGGTGCGGCGCTTGAGCCAGGCGTTGTTCTTGACGGTGCCGCGGTAGCGCAGCGTGACCCGCCGTCCGCGGTGGCTGGCGAC
>JBBSGM010000061.1:0-23405 GCA_038254065.1 Mycobacteriales bacterium
ATCCCGAACGCCGATCGGCCGTCAGAGCAACTCGCGCACCGCCCCGAGCAGTGTGACCACCGAACGCTCGGTGGCCGCGTGCCCCATCAGGCCGATCCGCCAGGCCCGGCCGGCGTAGGCGCCGAGGCCGCCGCCCACCTCGATGCCGTACTCGGTGAGCAGCCGCTTGCGGGCCACGGCGTCGTCGAGGCCGTCGGGCAGGATTGTCGCGGTGAGCTGGGGCAGCCGCACGCCGTCCGCGGCGACCAGCCAGAAGCCCAGCTCGGGCAGCGCGTCCTGCAGCAGCCCGCCGACCCGGGCATGGCGCTGCCACACCTGCTCGACGCCCTCCGCCAGCAGCCGGCCCAGCCCCGCGTGCAGGGAGTACGCCAGCGTCGAGGAGGCCGTGTGGTGGTATGTCGGCGGGCTGGCCAGGAAGTAGTCGTGCAGCAGCCCGAGGTCGAGGTAGAACGAGCGGATCGGGGTGCGGCGGGCGCGCATCCGCTCCACGGCACGCGGACCGAGGGTGACCGGGGCCAGCCCGGGCGGAGCGCCGAGGCATTTCTGCGACGCGGAGTAGCACGCGTCGATCTGCCAGCCGTCGACCTCCAGCGGGGTCCCGCCCAGCGCGGTGACGGCGTCGACGAGCAGCAGCGTGTCGGTCCTCGCGAGCTGGGGACCGAGCGGAGCGATGTCGTTGCGCACCCCGGTCGAGGTCTCCGCGGCGACGACCGCCAGCAGGGCCGCGTGCGGGTTCGCCCGTTGCGCGGCGAGCAGGTCGGCCGGGTCGAGCGCGCTGCCCCACGGCACCTCCACCCGGACCACCTCGGCGCCGCCGCGGCGCGCGACCTCGCAGAGCCGCTCGCCGAAGTAACCGTTGACCCCGACGACGACGGTCTCGTCCGGCTCGAGCAGGGAGCCGAGGCAGGCCTCCATCCCGGCCGAGCCGGTGCCGCTGACCGGCAGCGTCAGCTCGTTGCGGGTGCGGAACACCGCACGCAACCGGTCACCGATCTCGCCGATCACGCCGAGGTACTCGGGGTCGAGGTGACCCAGCACGGGACGGGTCAAGGCCTCGACGGCCTCCGGGTACGGGGTGGACGGGCCGGGCCCGAGGAGCAGGCGATCACCGTGCATGCCGGGCACAGTACGCCCGTCACCTCACGCACCCACGCAGCGTGGCCGCCCGGATCGGTGGCCGGAAAGCCACTTTCATGCGATCAGCTTGCGTGAAAGTGGCTTTCCTGCCATGTCGGGGCCGGGCTCGGGCCACGCGGGGGCCGGGGCTACCAGGACTCCGGGGGGTCGACGAAGGCCCGGCCGAGCTCGCGGCACAGCTCCATCGCGCGCCGGGCCCAGTCCGGGGTCGCGCCGGCCAGCCCGCAGGTCGGGGTGGGAACCGCCAGCTCGGCGAGCCGGGAGCGGTCGAAGCCGAGCCGGTCGGCCAGGTCGAACGCCCGGCGGGCCAGCGCAGCCAGCTCGACCGGGCCCGCCGGCGCGAGTGCGGGCACCAGGCCGAGCAGCAGCGGCGTCCCCGTGTCCCAGACCTCACCGAGCGCGTCCAGTGCTGCCGGCACCGCGGTGTCGCCGCACACCGAGGGCCGGGTCGCGTCGATCCCGATGCCCGCCGCCCCGATGTCGGCGAGCAGCCGCACCGGCGGGTCGTCCGCGCAGCAGTGCACGACGACCGGCGTACCCAGCGCGCCGACGAGCCCGCGCAGCGCGTCGGCCGCATCCGGTTCGGCGACCGATCCCACCGTCCCGTAGCCCGACGCGGTCGGCAGCGCACCGCGCAGCACCGCGGGCAGCGTGGGCTCGTCCAGCTGCACGAGCACCCGCGCCCCGGTCCGCGCCGCCACCTCCGCGACGTGCCCGCGCAGCGCCTCGGTCAGGCTCTCGGTGAACTCGCGGACCGCGCCGCGATCGGTGAGCACCCGGTGCCCGGAGTGCAGCTCGACACCGGCGACGAGCGTCCACGGGCCCGCCACCTGCACCTTCACCCAGGCCGGGCGGGAGACGTCACAGGCCGCGTCGAACGCGTCGAGGTCGGCGCGCAGCAGGTCGACGGCACGGCGGTGCTCGCGGCCGGGCCGCGCGGTGACCCGGTACCCGGTCGCCACCAGCTCCACGGCGATGTCGACCAGCATCCCGGCGGCCCGCCCGATCAGGTCCGCGCCGACGCCGCGGGCCGGCAGCTCGGCCAGGTGCGGCAGCAACGGCAGCTCCCCGGCGACGGTCGCGGCGGCCTCCGCGGGGTCGGTGCCGGGCAGCGAGCCGACGCCGGTGGCGGCACCCGCGGGCCAGCGCTGCGGAGGTTCCGCGGCCCGCTCCGGGCGCTGCGCGGCAACCGTGCCGCCCTCCTGGCGGGGGTCACCGGGAGCGGAGCCGCCGGGCCCGGGGCCGGACAGGCCGGCGGCGGCAAGGGCGGCGGCGAGCGGATCGTCGGCAGAGCTCATGGCGCGAGGTGTACCCGATGCCGTGGCGCCCTGCGATACCGGGCGGTGGATCCATGGCCGGGGCCGGCCACCGAGCGTGCGCGGCACGCCGCGTCAGCGGGTTGCGGTGATCGTCGCGCTGCCCAGCACCACGTCGCCGGCCGGGTCCGGCCGGTACAGCGCGACGGCCTGCCCCGGTGCGACCCCGCGCAGCGGCTCGTCGAGCTCCACCCGCAACCCGACCGCGGCGTGGTCCGAGATGGTCGGCCAGGCCACCGCGGGGGCCAGCCCGCCGTGCGCCCGGACCTGCGCGACGCACCGCACCGGGCCCGCCGGCGCCACCCCGGAGCCCCAGACCGGGCGCACGGCGTCGAGCCCGCGGACGTCCAGCGCCTCGGCGGGACCCACGGTCACCGTGCCACCGGCCGGTTCGATGCCCACCACATAGCGGGGCCGCCCGTCGGCGGCGGGCGCCGCGACGCCGAGGCCTTTGCGCTGGCCCACGGTGAACCCGTGCACGCCGTCGTGGCGGGCCAGCTCGGCGCCGGACGCGGCGTCCACGACGGCCCCGGGGCGCACCCCGATCCGTCCGGCGAGGAACGCCCGGGTGTCGCCGGAGGGGATGAAGCAGATGTCGTGGCTGTCGGGCTTGTCGGCCACCCGGAGGCCGCGCCCGGCGGCCTCGGCGCGCACGGCCGCCTTGGGGGTGTCCCCGATCGGGAACAGCGCATGTGCGAGCTGGTGGGCGGTGAGCACCGCCAGCACGTAGGACTGGTCCTTGTCGGCGTCGACGGCGCGGCGCAGCACGCCGTGTTCGAGCCGCGCGTAGTGCCCGGTGCAGACCGCGTCGAAGCCCAGCCCGAGCGCCTTGTCCAGCAGCGCCGAGAACTTGATCTTTTCGTTGCACCGAAGGCACGGGTTCGGGGTCTGCCCGGCGGCGTAGGTGGCCACGAAGTCGTCGACGACGTCGGCGGCGAACCGCGCCGCGAAGTCCCACACGTAGAACGGGATGTCGAGCACGTCGGCGGCGCGCCGGGCGTCACCCGCGTCCTCCGTGGAGCAACAGCCGCGGGACCCGCCACGCAGGGCGGCCGGGGTCTCCGACAGTGCCAGGTGGATCCCGACGACCTCGTGCCCGGCCTCGACGACGCGGGCCGCGGCCACGGCGGAGTCGACGCCGCCGCTCATCGCGGCCAGCACGCGCACGGTCAGCCTCCCCCCGCGGCGACCGCCCGCCGGTGGGCGCTGCCGTTCCGCCCGGCGCGGCGGGCCCGCTCGACGACCTGGCCGATCACCGAAGCGACCGCGTCGACGTCGGCGGCGGTACTGGTGTGCCCGAGGGAGAACCGCAGCGAACCCCGCGCGGTGGCCTCGTCGGCGCCCATCGCGAGCAGCACGTGGCTGGGTTGCGCGATCCCCGCGGTGCAGGCCGAACCGGTCGAGCACTCGATGCCCTGCGCGTCGAGGAGCATGAGCAGGCTGTCGCCCTCGCAGCCGGGGAACGACAGGTGTGCGTTGCCGGGCAGCCGCGACGGGCCGCCGTCGACGACACCGGTGCCGGGGTCACCGTTGAGCGCGGCATCGGGTACCGCGGCCCGTACCCTGGCGACCAGGTCGTCGCGGAGGCTTCCGAGCACAGCGGCGCGCCGCGGGGCGTCGGCCACCGCGAGCTCGACGGCGGTGGCCAGCCCGATCACCGAAGGGGTGTCCAGCGTCCCGGACCGCACGTCGCGCTCCTGGCCGCCGCCGTGCAGCAGCGGGGTGAGCGCGACCTCGCGGCCCAGCAGCAGCGTCCCCGCGCCGTACGGGCCGCCGAGCTTGTGCCCGGTGAGGGTGAGCGCGTCGGCCCCGCAGGCGGCGAAGTCGACCGGCAGGATGCCCACGGCCTGGACGGCGTCGGTGTGCAGCGGGACGTCGAACTCGTGCGCGATCGCCGCGAGCACAGCCACCGGGTTGACCGTGCCGACCTCGTTGTTGGCCCACATCACCGAGACCAGTGCGACCGCCTCGGGCTCGCGGGCCAGCGCGGCGCGCAGCGTCTCCGGGCGGACCCGGCCCAGCGCGTCGACCGGGAGCAGCTCGACGCGCGCGCCCTCGTGCTCGGCCAGCCATTCGGCGGACTCCAGCACGGCATGATGCTCGATCTCGGAGACCAGCACCCTGATGCGCCGCGGGTCGGCGTGCCGGCGCGCCCAGTACAGGCCCTTGACCGCGAGGTTGTCGCTCTCGGTGCCGCCCGTGGTGAGCACGACCTCAGACGGTCGGGCGCCGACCGCAGCGGCGATCCGCTCGCGGGCCTCCTCGACGTACCGGCGCGAGCGGCGTCCGGCGGAGTGCAGCGAGGAGGCGTTGCCGGTGCGGGACAACGCCTCGGCCATCGCCGCGACAGCCTGCGGAAGCATCGGCGTGGTGGCGGCGTGATCCAGGTAGGTCGCTGGCGCGTTCATCGCAGGGTCAGGGTAGTCCGCGGTTGGTGGGGCGGTACCGTGACCTCGCTTCCTTGACACTGCACCGGTGGTCCCGCTTTTCCCACCTCCGCGCGCGCACGTGCTGGCAGGGTCACTACCGGAGTTCCAGGCCTGATGCCGGTCGGGGATGGATGGAGCGCGGGACCGTGGCCGGGGTCGTCATCGCCCGTCGCCGAGGAAGAACTTGAGGTAGCGCTCGTCGAGGTGGTCGAGACCGAGCAGCACGAGGAGGTCGACGGCCCGGAAGTCGGGGTTGTGCGCGGGCGGACCGCACACCCAGGCGCCGAGCCGCAGGTAGCCGTGCAGCAGCGGGGGCATCGACAGGCGCCGGTGCCGGGTTGCCGTCGCCGGGTCCCACGGCACCAGCGGCCGGACCCGGTACCGCTCGGGTGCGAGGTGCCGGGCGACGACCTGGTCCCAGACCCCGGCCACCAGGGCGCCACCGTCGTCAAGGGGCACGCTCGCGCAACCCACCAGCCAGCGGTTGCCGGTGAGCAGCAGGTAGCGGGCGATGCCGGCCCACACCAGTCCGACGACCGTGCCGGCCCGGTGGTCGGGATGCACGCACGAGCGGCCGGTCTCCACGAGCGAGCTGCGCAGCGGGTGCAGCGCGGGGAGCTCGAACTCGCCCTCCGCGGACAGCCCGCCGGCAGCCCTGGCCCTCCCCGGCGGCAGCAGCCGGTAAGTCCCCACGACCTCGCCGGAGCTGTCTTCGCGGACGATCAGATGATCGCAGAACTCGTCGAACCGCTCGGCGTCCAAGCCGGGGACCGGACTGTGCAGGGTGGCGCCGAGCTCCTCGGCGAACACCCGGTGGCGCAGCCGCTGGGCCGCCTCCACCTCGTCGGGTCGGTGGTCAGCAGCAGTGAGTACCTGGACACGGCGGCTTCCGGCGTCCGGACCAGTACCTGCGAGGAGGTCACACCCCGACTTGGTACCCGACCCCGGCGACGAGCGGCCCCGACGAGGCCGACATTTCGGTGGCGGCTTGATGAACTGGTCGGGGCGTCGCCCGCCCCGGCGCGGGTCAGGACCTGCGCTTGGCGACCTCGTCGGTGAGCTGCGGGGCCACCTGGAACAGGTCACCCACCACGCCGAAATCGGCGATCTCGAAGATCGGCGCCTCGGCATCCTTGTTCACCGCGATGATCGTCTTCGAGGTCTGCATCCCGGCCCGGTGCTGGATCGCACCAGAGATGCCCAGCGCGATGTAGAGCTGCGGTGACACGGTCTTGCCGGTCTGCCCCACCTGGAACTGGTGCGGGTAGTAACCCGAGTCCACCGCGGCCCGGGAGGCACCCACCGCCGCGCCGAGCGAGTCGGCCAGCCCCTCGACGACCGCGAAGTGGTCGGCCGAACCGACCCCCCGCCCACCGGCCACCACCACCGACGCCTCGGTGAGGTCCGGGCGGTCCCCGCCGACGATGGGCTCACGGCTGGTCACCGTCGCGCTGCGCCCGGACAGTGCCGGCACGTCGACGGTCGCCGCCGCGCCCGCCCCGTCGGCGGGCTCGATGTCGACCGAGCCGGGCCGCACCGTGATCACCGGATGGGCGGTGTCCGCCTTCGCCTCGACGATGATCGCGCCGCCGAACACCGAATGCGTCACCCCGGCACCGGACAGCGCGACGACATCGCCGAGCAGCGCGGAGTCCGTCCGCACGGCGACCCGCCCGGCGATCTCCTTGCCGTCGGCCGACACCCCGATGAGCACCGCGGCCGGGTTCACCGACCCGACCAGCGACGCCAGGACCGAGACCTCGGGGGACAGGAAGTCCGTCGAGTCGGTTTCCGCGACATAGATCTTCGCCGCGCCGTGCACCTTCAGTCCGTCGGTCAGCTTCGTGGCCGTCCCGGCCGGGCCGACCACGACCGCGGACGGCTCGCCGAGCGCGCGCGCCGCGGTCAGCAGCTCGTAGCTGACCTTCTTGATCTCACCCTCGACATGGTCGACGAGGACCAGCACCTCAACCATCGCTGTTCTCCTTCGCTCTCGTCGAACCGGGTCAGATGAGCTTCTGGGCGGCCAGGAACACGGCGATCCGCGTACCGCCGTCGCCCTCGTCGGTGACCTTCTCACCAGCGCTCTTCGGGGGCTTCGGCTGCGAGCTCGTGACGCCGGCCAGGGCGTTGGCCAGGCCGACCTGCGACGCGTCGATCCCGGCGTCGGCCAGCGACAGCGTGGTCACCGGCTTCCTCTTCGCCGCCATGATCCCCTTGAACGAGGGGTAGCGCGGCTCGTTGATCTTCTCACCGACGCTCACCACCGCCGGCAACTGCGCGGTCAGGTGGGTCACCCCGTCGTCGGTCTCCCGCCGCACGCTGACCGTCGTCCCGTCCACGGTGATCTCCCGGGCGTGCGTCAGCGCCGGCAGCCCGAGCACGTCGGCGACCATCGCCGGCACCGCACCCCCGCGCCCGTCCGACGACTCGTTGCCGGCGAGCACCAGGTCGAAGTCCGAGCCGACCGCCGTCGTGATCGCCGCAGCCAACGCCTTGGCGGTCTGCACCGCGCACGATCCGTGGATCTCCGCGTCCGACAGGTGCACGGCCTTGTCCGCGCCCATCGACAGCGCCTTGCGGATCGCATCGGTGGCCCGGTCCGGGCCCATCGTCACGACCGTCACCTCCGAGCCGGCGTGGGCCTCCTTCAGCTGCAGGGCGGCCTCGACCGCGCGCTCGTTGATCTCGTCGAGCACCGCGTCGGTGGCGTCCCGGTCCAGTGTGTGGTCGGAGTCGGACAGTTTCCGCTCGGAGTAGGTGTCCGGCACCTGCTTGACCAGCACGACGATGTTCATCGGACCTCTTCGACCTCGTGGCGGTACCGAGCGACGCCCGGTGCGGGCGCGTCGAGATGCCGACTCTGCCAGCCGCGGCCGCGGGGCGGCGGGGCGGCCGACGTTACGCTCTCCACGCTGGCGCCGAGCCACCGATCGTGCTTGGCTGGGCGGCCAGGAAACCGGACAGAACAACCGGAGGATGCTGTGCCCCTCATCACACGGATCACGAGTTTTCTGCGCAGCCCGCAGGGCCGTCGGCTGGTCGAGCAGGGCCGGCGGGTGGCGAGTGACCCGCGCAACCAGGAACGGGCCCGCAGGCTGCTGACCAGGCTGCGCGGCCGCCGCTGAGCGACGCATCGTCGGACGAACGGCACTGGACGGTCGCGCTGAGCCGGCCAGGGTCGTGGGGTCCGCCGGCCTCCGGAGTCCGCATGCCCCGCCACCTCGCCCGGGTGCTGGTCGCCCTCACCCTGTGCGCCGCCGTCACCGCGTGCGGGACCGACCTCGCGGCGCAGGGTTCGCTCGCGAACGGCCAGCCGCAGCTCCCCGGCCAGGCGCCGGGCACCGTCGAGCTCACCACGACCGCGGGCGTGGCCGAGGTGGTGCAGCACCTGCAGGACGCGATCACAGCCAACGGCGGCACGGTGGTCGCCGTCGTCGACCACGCTGCCGAGGCCCACGGGATCGGCGTCGAGATTCCGGCGAACACGCTGGTGATCGGCGCCTCCCCGGCAGCCCAGATGCCGCTGCTGGCGGCCGACCAGCGCGCGGGCGCGACCCTGCCGCAGCGCTACCTGGTCCATCGGGAGGCCGGCGGCCCGGTGACCGTGACCTACAACGGTGCGCCGTACGTCGCCGCGGTCTCCGGGATCGTCGACCCGGCCGCCCGGACGGCGCTGCGCGACACCTCGGCGGGCATCGCCGCCCAGGCCACCGGCGCGACCGGGGACCAGCTGCCCGCCCCGCTGGTCGATGTCACGCCGGCCGGGTTCCTCATCACCGTGTTCGGCAGCGCCGACGTCTCGACGACCGTGGCGCGGCTGCGCCGGGCCGTCGGATCCGCACCGAGCCGGACCGCCGCGGTGGTCGACCTGGCCGGGGGGTCGGCCGCCTTCGGCCCTCCGCTGCGCCCGACGACCGTCGTGCTCGTCGACAGCCCCGGGGCGCAGGCGCCGCTGCTGGCGGCCGCGCCCGGCATGGGCCTTGAGCTGCCGATGCGTTACCTCGTGTGGCTGGACGACCAGAACCGCACGCTGATCGGCTATCCCGATGTCGGCAGGCTCGCGCAGCGGCACGGCATCGCCGCCACCGACCCCGCCATGGCCCGGCTGGCCGTCGACGTCGACCGGATCGCCCGCACGGCGGCCGGACTGATCGGGTAGGCGGGGACGCTGTGCTGGTGACCGGCTATGACGACCGCTCCAGCTGCGGCTACGTGCTGCGCTCCGGCCCGCTCGCCGTCGCGGACAGCCCCGGAACGGTGACCGTGGGCCACGGGGGCTCCACCGTGTCGTGCACGCCCGAGCTGGCGACGACGCTGCGCGACGCACTGGCCCACCACCCCGTCGCGCGGCTGGGCTGGTCGGGCCCCGAGGTGCCGCTGACCCTGACCGACCCGACCCTGCTGGGCTGGCTGCGCCACCACGTGGGCGGGGTGATCACGGTGGAGGGCGAGTCCGGCAGGTAGCCCATCGGGACGGCACTCCGGATGCTGGTCAACCAGGGTCATGGTCGCATCCTGGCGGAGACCACCGACAGTTCCGGGCCGGCCAGAACCGGGCGGCTCGAACCCGGGAGGGTCAGCGTGGGTCGAACTCGCCGAGTTTGACGCCCTCGACGAATGCCGCCCACTCGGACCGGGTGAAGGCCAGGATCGGTCCACGGCCCTGCTGCTTGGTGTCGCGGACCGCGGAGCAGGTGTCGAACTCGGCGACCTCGACGCAGTTCTCAGCCGCGTTGTCGCTGCGACTACTCTTCCGCCAACTTACCTGAGCGGGATCAACCGGCCCCATCACGTACCTTCCATCTCAGGCGAGATCGCGGATCCGCGCCTCCAACATGCGAGCGGACTCCCGCTCATTGGCGGCCGCCACCTGCGCCTTTGTAAAGACCACCCGATAGCTCTCGGTGTGCGGCGCGGCGTCGTGGTAGAGGCCGTCGGTCAGCGCCTCTACGTAGACCATGGAGAGCTCCGGGTCGGCCAGCTCCAGGATTGTGAAGTCCATGCCGAGCACGCCGTACTCGCCAGCGTCGAACGGCAGGACCTGCAGCGTGACGCGCGGCAGTTCGGCGACCTTCCGCAGGTGGGAAAGCTGCTCGCGGTGTGCCGCCGCACCACCGACGGGTCTGTGCAACGCCGCTTCGCCGAGAACCACCCAGCTCGGTTCCCGACCGTTCCGTGGTCCGATGCGGCGCGGACCCGGGACCGCCTCACACACCACTACTTCGAGATCGATCTGGACATCTCGTGGCGCACGGTGACCATCGACGTTCCGATGCTTCTGGCTGCGCTGGGAGCGGGAAGCGGCTGACGTAGCAGCCCGCGGGCCGTCGCACCGTTCAGGGACGGGTGAGCTGCTCCTGCACCGCAACCTCGGCCCGGCGGGCGATGCCGGCCGGCGCGCGCGTCGCCGCGCCGCACTCGACGTCCCGCCGAAGATGACCTTGTCCACAATCCACAGCACGCCCGCTTTGCAGCGGGTCAAGCTGCCGCCCCGACTGTGGGATCGTCAGTGATTGCCTCGCCCCGACAGGGTGGCGCGGTTTGGTCGGCCGAACGGATGGGGATGCAGCAGTGATCCCGCGATTCCCGGAGGTTTGATGTCCGACCAGCGCTCCCGCACCGGTGACGCCCCCGGCGACGAGGGACCCGACCAGACGCTCACCGACCCGACCGCGGGCTCGTCGCCGGACGAGGACGACATGCCGGTCCCCGGCGACGCCGGCGCCACCGCGGCCGCTGCCCGCGAACTCGACGCGGAGGACGAGAGCGCACCCACCCGCTCGGAGTGAGGCGAGCGGGATGCCCGAGATCGTCGTGGTCGGCAGCGTGAACCTCGACCTCGTCGCGACGGTGTCGCGGTTGCCCGGCCCCGGGGAGACGTTGACCGCATCCGGCCTGCGCCGGCTGCCCGGCGGCAAGGGAGCCAACCAGGCACTCGCCGCACGCAGGCTCGGCGCGGACGTCGCACTCGTCGCCGCGGTCGGTGGCGATGCCGCGGCGGAGGAGGCACTCGCCCTGCTGCGCGCCGGTGGGGTGCGGCTGGACGGGCTGCACCGGATCGTCGACACCCCGACCGGACACGCGCTGGTCACCGTCGACGACGCCGGCGAGACCACCGTCGTCATCGTCGCGGGCGCCAACGCCGGGCTCACCGTGGACCCGGCGGCCGTACGCGGTGCGGCGGCGGTGCTCACCGTGCTCGAGATCCCCGACGACGCCGTCGCGGCCACCGTCCGGCATGCCACCGGATTCGTCACGCTGAACGCCGCCCCGGCCAGACCGGTTTCCGCGGAGGTGCTTCGCGGGGTCGACCTCGTCGTGGTCAACCGCGCCGAGCACGCCGCGCTGGACGGGCTCGACGCCGCCGGCGCGGTCGCGGTGACGCTGGGCGCCGAGGGCGCGCTGCTGCGTCGCGGTGGCCGGGAGACCGCCCGTGCCGCGCCACCGGCCGTCACTCCCGTCGACGGGACCGCGGCGGGCGACGCGTTCACCGCGGCGATCACCCTCGCGCTGCTCGCCGGGCACCCCGACGGCGAGGCGCTCCGCCGGGCCTGCGCGGCCGGTGCGCTTGCCACCACCCGGCCCGGCGCACAGCCGTCGCTGCCCACCGCCGTCGAGCTCGAGGGTGCCCTGTGCTCCCGCTGATCATCGACACCGATCCCGGGGTGGACGACGCCGTCGCGCTGCTGCTCGCGCTGGCGAGCCCGGAGGTGGAGCTGCGCGCGGTGACCACCGTGTTCGGCAACGCCCCGCTCGCGACGACCACCGCCAACGCTGCCCGCATCCTCGCGCTGGCCGGCCGCACGGACGTTCCGCTCGGTGCCGGCGCGGCGCACCCGCTGGTGCATCCACGGCCCGAACGCGTTACGGCCCGGTCCGGCGAGGCCCGGCACGGCAATGACGGGCTCGCCGGGCTGGCCGCGACACTGCCGGCGCCGTCGGCCGTCCCGGATGCGCGCGGCGCGGTCGGGCTGATGGCCGAGGTGCTGCGCACCACCGACGAGCCGGTGACGGTCACGGCGATCGGACCGCTCACCAACGTCGCACTGCTGCTCGCGGTGCATCCCGAGCTCACCGGCCGGATCAGACGCATCGGGACGATGGGCGGCTCGCTCGGGGCCGGGAACACCACCGAGTTCAACGTGTCGGCCGACCCCGATGCCGCGCACCGGGTACTCACCCAGGCCAACGTGCCGGTGACCCTGGTCCCGCTCGACCTCACCCTGCGCTGCCGCACCGACGCTGCCTGGTTGGACGCGCTGGCCTCGGCCGGCGGCCGGTGCGCGCTGCTGGCCGCGCTGGTCGCGCAGCACCGGCGGCCGTCTCACCAGCGCCATCCGGTCGACACGGTGCCATTGCACGACGCGGTCGCGGTGCTGGAGGCGATCATGCCGGGGACGCTGTGCACCACCCCGCTGCCGATCCGGGTCACCTGCGACCTCGGGCCCTCGCGTGGCACCACGGTGCCCCTGCCCTGCCCCGCAAGCGGGTCTCCGGTGCGTACGCTCGACCCCGCGAGCGGGTCCGCGGTGCCCATGCACGTCCCCGGACCACCCGTGCACGTCGCGCTGGATGCCGACACCGGTGCCGTGCTCACCGCGATACTCGAGCGGCTCCGCCGGTCAGACTAGCCCGTTCTCGATCGCGTAGCGCACCAGCGCCGCCCGCCCGGACAGCCGGAGCTTGCGCAGCGTGCGCTGGATGTGGTTCTCCACCGTCCGCGGCGACAGCACCAGCCGCCCGGCGATCTGCCGCGCCGTCAGCCCGTCGACGACCAGGCGCAGCACGTCGGCCTCGCGTTCGGTCAGCCGCGGCAGTACGGCGGACGGTGCGCCGTAGGCCTCCAGCACGACCTCGGCGAGCCCGGGGCTGAAGACCGCCTCACCCGCCGCGGTACGCCGCACGGCGGCGGCCAGCTCCCTGGCGCGAATGGTGCGCACGACACAACCCGCCGCGCCGGCCCGGACCGCCGCGAGCGCACCCGCGTGCTCGCCGTCGGGGCACAGCGCCAGCACCGGCAGCCGCGGAGCGCCCGCGGCCAGCTCGGCCACCGCGGCGGCACCGTCACCGAGTGCAAGGTCGACGAGTGCGAGGTCGACCAGAGCGACGGCGGGCACGTCCGACGGCGTCGGGTTCGTCCCGGCCGAGCCGCCGGACACCGTCGCCGCAGCGGGACTCCGGTCGAACAACGCGAGCGCTGCGTCGACGTCACCCACCGCGACGGCCAACCCGGCCGCGCTCAGCATGTGTACCCACCCGGCCACGGCGTGCGCAGGCGCCACGACGAACACCGGACCGTCCATCTCCGCCTCCCGCCCTCCCGCTCCGCTCCGGCATGTTCCCATCGGGCAGTCGTGCCCGGCCCGGTTCCCGAGCGGATCACCCAGCTGGCCGAACCGCCCCGGACGAGGCTCAGCGTCCGGTGAAGGCCGCCTTGCCCGGCCCGTTCGCCACGAACGACTCCATCCCGACCGTCCGGTCGTCGGTCGCGAACAACCCGGCGAAGAGGTCGGACTCGATGTCCAGCCCGGTACGCAGGTCGGTGTCCAAGCCGCCGTCGACGGCCTTCTTCGCGGCGGCGTAGGCCAGCGCCGGGCCCTTCGCGAACTGCGCCGCGTACTCGACGGCGCGGGTGTACACCTCGTCGGCGGGCACCACCTCGTCGACCAGCCCGATGGCCAGCGCCTCCCCTGCCCGGACGAAGCGGCCGGTGTAAATGATGTCCTTGGCCCGGGCGGGGCCGACCAGCCGGGCCAGCCGCTGGGTTCCCCCACCGCCGGGGATGATGCCGAGGAGGATCTCGGGCTGGCCGAGCGTGGCGTTGTCGGCGGCGATGCGCCGGTCGCAGGACAGCGCCACCTCGAGGCCGCCGCCCAGGGCGTACCCGGTGATCGCGGCGATCGTCGGTTTGGGGATCGTCGACACGGCCCCGAAGCCGGCGGAGAGCCGCCGGGCGATGGGCGCGAGGTCCGCGTAGGTCATCGACCCCATCTCCTTGACGTCCGCGCCCGCGGCGAACACCTTCGCGCCGCCGTAGACGACCACCGCGCGCACATCGTCACGCCGGGTCGCCTCGTCCGCAAGCACCAGCAGCTCCTCCTGCACCTGCCGGCTCAGGGCGTTCATCGGCGGCCGGTCCAGCCGGATGGTGCCCACCCCGTCCTCGACGTCGAGACTCACGAATTCGGTCACACCGCGCACCCTAACCGCCCGCCGCTTCCGGCCACGCATTGCAGGAAAGCCACTTTCATGCAAGGACGTTGCGTGAAAGTGGCTTTCCTGCAAGACCGGAACGCACGCACGCACCCGCTCAGCGCAACCAGGCGGTGTAGCGGCCGCGGCGGTGCTGGACGGTCAGCGGCAGCCCGAAGGTGGCCGACAGGTTCGCGTCGGTGAGCACGTCGTCGAGCAACCCGGCCGCCACCACCCGGCCCTCGCGGAGCAGCAGCGCGTGGCTGTAGCCCGGCGGGATCTCCTCGACGTGGTGGGTGACCAGCACCGACGCGGGCGCCTCGGCGTCCAGCGCGAGCGCCGACAGCCGCGACACCAGGTCCTCGCGACCACCGAGGTCCAGCCCGGCCGCCGGCTCGTCGAGCAACAACAGCTCCGGGTCGGTCATCAGCGCGCGGGCGATGAGGGTGCGCTTGCGCTCGCCCTCGGACAGCGTGCCGAAGGACCGCTGCGCCAGGTGTTCCGCGCCAAGCGCACCGAGCAGCTGCCGGGCCCGGTCGGTGTCGGCGCTGTCGTAGCGCTCCCGCCAGCGGCCGAGCACGCCGTACCCGGCGCTGACCACGACGTCGCTGACGATCTCGTCGGCCGGAACCCGCAGGCCCAGGTTGGCCGAGGTCAGCCCGATGCGGGTGCGCAGCTCGAACACGTTGACGCGTCCGAGCCGCTCGCCGAGGACGTCGACGGTGCCGGCCGTCGGGTGCAGCTCCGCGGCGGCGAGCCGCAGCAGCGTCGTCTTGCCTGCGCCGTTGGGTCCGAGCACGACCCACCGTTCGTCCAGCTCGACCGCCCAGTCGATGTCGGCGAGCAGCCGGGTCGAGTCCCGGCGCACGGCGACGCCGGCCATCCGCAGGACGAGGTCGGTGCGGATGGGCTCGGACACCGGTCCGGGTGCGGCCACCCCGCTATCCTCGCCGATCGTGCCGGTCTTCCCGTTGGGTGCCCACGTCGACGCCGGCGGGACCCGCTTCGCGGTCGCCTCCACCAGCGCGGACGCGGTCGAGGTCTGCCTCGTGAGCGACACTGTCGACACCGCCGGCGGACCCGGCTCGCTGACCGAGCGCCGGGTGGAGCTGACCGAGCAGACCTTCGGTGTCTGGCACGGGCACGTCGCGGGGGTGACGCCGGGCCAGCGTTACGGCTACCGGGTGCAAGGGCCCTACCGGCCCCGGGAGGGGGTGCGGGCCAACCCCGCCAAGATCCTCGTCGACCCGTACGCGCGGCAGCTCACCGGTCGGGTCACCGACCTCGTCGCCGCCCGTGGCTGGCGGGGCGACCCGATGAGCGGCCCGCCCAGCACCGTCGACTCGTTGGGCGCCGTGCCGCTGTCCGTCGTCACCGCACCGCTCGCCGGCCCGCCCGGCCCGCACCCCGACGTGCCGTGGTCGGAGACCGTCATCGCCGAGCTGCACGTGCGCGGGTACACCCGATGCCATCCCGAGGTCCCGCCCGAGCACCGCGGCACCTACCTCGGGCTGGCGCACCCCGCCGTCGTCGCGCACCTGCGCCGGATCGGGGTGACGGCGGTCGAGCTGCTGCCGGTCACGGCCATCGTCGACGAGCCGCCGCTGCTCGGGCGCGGCGTGCGGAACTACTGGGGCTACTCCCCGCTGGGCTTCCTCGCCCCCCATCCCGGGTACGCGAGCCGACCCGGGGCCGAGCGCGGCGAGTTCGCCGCGATGGTCGACGCGCTGCACGCCGCAGGTGTCGAGGTGCTCCTCGACGTGGTGCCCAACCACACCTGCGAGGGCGGCGTCGACGGCACGACGCTGTGCTACCGCGGGCTGGACGCGCCCGCGTACTACTCGCTTGACTCGGCCGGCCGCGACGCCGACCTCACCGGCTGCGGCAACACCCTGGACTCGGGTTCCCCCACCGTCGTGCGACTGGTCTGCGACGCGCTGCGGCACTGGGTGACCGACTACGGTGTCGACGGGTTCCGGGTCGACCTGGCCAGCGTGCTGGGCCGGCCGCGGTCGGGCCCGTTCGACCCGCACTCGGCGCTGCTCACCGCGATCGCCGTCGACCCGGTGCTGTCGACGGTCAAGCTGATCGCCGAACCGTGGGACGCCACCGGGGAGGGCTACCGGGTCGGCGGGTTCGGCGTCGGCTGGTCGGAGTGGAACGGGCGCTACCGCGACACGGTGCGCGACTTCTGGCGCGGGCGCGGTCGGATCAGCGAGCTCACGTCGCGGTTGACCGGCAGCTCCGACATCTACGCGCGGTCCGGGCGGCGGCCGTGGGCGTCGGTCAACTTCGTGACCGCCCACGACGGGTTCACCCTGCGCGACCTGGTCTCCTACGAACGCAAGCACAACGAGGCCAACGGCGAGGGCAACCGGGACGGCACCGACGACAACCGCGCGCAGAACCTCGGCGTCGAGGGCGAGACGGCCTCGCCGGTGATCCGCGCGCGCCGGCTCGGGACCGCCAGGGCGATGCTCGCGACCCTGCTGCTGTCCACCGGCACCCCGATGCTCCTCGGTGGCGACGAGCGGTGGCGCACCCAGGCCGGCAACAACAACGCCTACTGCCGCGACGACGAGACGTCGTGGGTGGACTGGTCGCAGAGCGCTGAGGCGGCGGGACTCACCGCGTTCACTGCCCGGGTCGCGGCGCTGCGCCGAGCACACCCCGACCCGCACCGGGACCGGTTCCTCATCGCCGGCGAGGCGACCTGGTGGCATCCCTCAGGGCGACCGATGGAGGACCGCGACTGGCACGACGCCTCGGCGCGCACGGTCGGGTTGCGGGTCGACGACCGGCTCCTGCTGCTGCATGCCGGCACCACGGCGACGGCCGCCACCCTGCCCGCGGGTGGCCGGTTCCACCCGGTCCTGGATACGAGCGTGGTGGACGGCGTACCGGTGTCGTCCCGGCCGCTGCCCGGCGGCAGCACCCTGACCGTGGCGCCACGGACCCTCCTACTTCTGCGTCAGCTGTGAGTACGCTGGCCGGGTGCCTCGTTATGAGTTCCGCTGCCGGAAGTGTTCGACGACCTTCGAGGTCAACCGTCCGATGAGCGCGTCGGGTGAGCCGGCCCCGTGCCCCGGCGGCCACACCGACACGGTCAAGCTGCTGAGCACCGTCGCCCTCGCGGGGGCCGGGGCGCGGGGTGCTGCACCGCGGATGGCCGCCCCCGCCGGGGGCGGCGGATGTTGCGGCGGCGGCTGCGGCTGCGGATAGGTGGCCCCCGCTGGCGGGCGGCGGCGAGCATCAGCCGTCAGTCAGGGCAGCACGACCTTCCCCAGCTCGGCGCCGGACGCGAGCAGCGGATGGGTGGGCAGCACCCGCACCGTGTACCCGGCGAGCCCGGCATGCGGCAGCGGCACGACCGCCTCGAACCGGGCCGCGCCGCCGGTGGCACCCAGGTGTCTCATCGGCACCCGCACCGCGTCGTCGAGCTCGTCGCCGTCTTCCACCCGCCCGACCACGGCCTCCACTGTCACGTCCGCGGGGCTCAGCCCCGCCAGGTCGACGACGGCGCGCACGGTCATCGGCGCACCGACCACCGGGATGTCCGGCAGCCCCGAGACGTCCACCCCGGACACCGACACCCGCGGCCACGCGGCGCCGAGCCGGGCCCGGTAGCCGGCGAGTTCGCGCGCGGCCGCGAAACCGTCCGCGGTGATGCCGGCGACCGCGCGGGCGGCCGGCGCGTACCAGTCCTCGACGTACTCGCGCACCATCCGGGTGGCCTGCACCCGCGGGCGCAGCGTGTCCAACGTGTGCCGGACGAGCTCCACCCAGCGCTGCGGCACGCCCGCGGTGCGCTCGTAGAACACCGGCGCCACCTGGGTGGCGAGCAGCTCGTACAGCGCGTTGGCCTCGAGGTCGTCGCGGCGGACCTGGTCGGTGATGCCGTCGGCGGTGGGGATGGCCCAGCCGTTGGCACCGTCATAGAACTCGTCCCACCAGCCGTCGCGGATGGACAAGTTGAGACCGCCGTTGAGCGCCGACTTCATCCCCGACGTGCCACATGCCTCCAGCGGCCGCAGCGGGTTGTTCAGCCACACGTCGCAACCCCAGTACAGGTACCGGGCCATCGACATGTCGTAGTCGGGCAGGAACACGATGCGGTGCCGCACCGCCGGGTCGTCGGCGAACCGCACGACCTGCTGGATCAACGCCTTGCCACCGTCGTCGGCTGGGTGCGACTTGCCCGCGACGATCAGCTGCATCGGCCGGTGCGGGTCGAGCAGCAGGTCGCGGAGCCGCTCGGGGTCGTGCAGCATCAGGGTGAGCCGCTTGTAGGTGGGCACCCGCCTGGCGAACCCGACCGTGAGCACCTCCGGGTCGAACACCTGTCCGGTCCAGCCCAGCTCCGGGCTCGACGCGCCGCGCTCCAGCCAGGCGACGCGGACCCGGCGGCGCACCTCGTCGACCAGCCGGGTGCGCAGGATGCCGCGCAGCCCCCACAGCGTTGCCGCATCGGGCTGCTGCGCGGGGCCACGGGTGCCGCCGGGACCGGGGTCACCGAGCAGTTCGGTGATCTCACGGGCCTCCCAGGTGGGCCCGTGCACACCGTTGGTGACCGAGCCGATCGGCACCTCGTCGACGTCGAAGCCCTCCCACAGCCGGCCGAACATGGCGCGCGACACCGCACCGTGCAGTTTCGAGACGCCGTTGGCGCGCTGGGCCAGCCGCAGCCCCATATGCGCCATGTTGAACATGGTCGGGCTGTCCTCGGCGCCCAGCGCCAGCACCCGGTCGATGGGCACGCCGGGCAGCAGCCGGTCGGAGAAGTAGTGCCGCACCAGCTCCGTGGGGAACCGGTCGATGCCGGCGGGCACCGGGGTGTGGGTGGTGAACACGGTGCCGGCCCGGACGGCCGTGACGGCCTCGTCGAAGCTCAGGTCGTCCCGGTCCTGCAGCTCCCGGATCCGCTCCAGTCCGAGATAGCCGGCGTGCCCCTCGTTGATGTGGAAGACGTCGGGCCCGGGGTGACCGGTGGCCGCGCAGAACGCGCGGACCGCCCGCACGCCGCCGATCCCGATGAGCAGCTCCTGGGCGATGCGGTGGTCCTGGTCACCGCCGTAGAGCCGGTCGGTGATTCCGCGTAGTTCGGGGTCGTTGTCCTCGATGTCGGAGTCGAGGAGCAACAGCGGGACGCGGCCGACTGCGGCCTGCCAGATCCGGGCCTTGAGCACGCGCCCACCGCACATGCTCACCTCGACGTGGACCGGAATGCCGGCGGAGCCGGTGAGCAACCGCAGCGGGAGGCCCTGCGGGTCGAGCACCGGATAGTGCTCGAGCTGCCAGCCGTCCAACGACAGCGACTGGCGGAAATACCCGGACCGGTACAGCAGCCCCACGCCGATCAGCGGCACGCCCAGGTCCGAGGCCGCCTTCAGGTGGTCCCCGGCGAGCACGCCGAGGCCCCCGGAGTAGTTCGGCAGCACCTCGCTGACGCCGAACTCCATGGAGAAGTAGCCGATCGCCGCGGGCAGCGTGGCATCGTCCTCGCGCTCGTTCTGGTACCAGCGCGGCTCGCCCAGGTACCCGGCGAGGTCGTCGGCGAGCTCACGCACGGTGACCACGGTCTCGGCGTCCGCGGCCAGCTCGGCCAGCCGCGCGGTGGAGATCTCCCCCAGCAGCCGGACCGGATCATGCCCGGAACGCTCCCACGCCTGCGGGTCGAGCTGGGCGAACAGGTCCTGGGTGGGCGGGTGCCAGCTCCAGCGCAGGTTGGTGGCCAGCGTCTGCAGCGGCGCGAGCTGCGCAGGCAGCTGAGCCCGGACCGTAAAACGGCGCAAAGCCCTCACCCGCCGACACCCTACGTGAACCGGTCCCCTCCACCCACCACCCCCCGGATCCGCACCGTGGGACCATGATGTCGCAGACGGGCCCCCGTCTGCGACATCATGGTCCCACGGTGCGCAAGACGGCGGTGCGCTGCTGCGCGGACGACGCGGACTAGTTCGCGGGGGTCGCGTAGTAGGGCGGCGGTGACGAACACGACCTCCCAGCCGGCGGCGTGCAGGCGGTTCAAGCGCTCTCGGTCGCGGGCCAGCGCCCACCGGTCGCCCTCTCGCCAGGCGCCGTCGTACTCCACCGCGAGCAGCAGGTCAGGGAACGCCAGATCCGGTCGCGCGAACCGGCCGCGTTCGTCAGACACCCAGTACTGTGGCACCGGCTCGAGCCCGTCGAGCACGAGCAGCACCCGCATACGCGACTCCGGTCGCGACTCGGCCAGCGGGTCGGCCAGCTCCTCAGCTCGTCGTGCGTGCCGGATCCCGTTGTCGTGTCGGCAGGCCAGCATTCGCGCGAACGGCTCCCGGTCGACGAGGTGGGCGCGGAGCACGGCGTCGAGATCGGCTACCGCTTCCGACAACGGACGTTCGAGCAGCAGGTCGAGCGCCATCCGGTCCGGCACCGCCAGCCCGATCGGCCCCCATGGCTCGCGCTCGCCCGGCGTCGTGCTGGCCCGGCGGGTGCGCAGTCGTCCGCCATTCGCGATGCGCATCGGGCGGGGTACGACGAGCTCGACCGGATCGCGAGCGGCCGCCAGCCCGACGCCACGCACGGTCGCAGCCGACCGGCCGGTGATCACCGCCTCGGGTGGAAGGAAGAGCGCGGCACCCCGGCAGTACAGGAGGTGCGTCTCCGGCTCGGCCGCGGCGCTGTAGATGTCGCGGTACAGCCGCCGAACCCCTGGACCCCGTAGCTGCCCCGGGGTGAGGTCACCGGCCCTTACCGCTTCCGAACCGACGAAAGGTCCGGTCAGATCGATCAGCCGAGCGTTGCGTCCCATGCCCCGACCCTGCCCCGCCCCCCGCCACCCGTCGAACGTCTATCCACAACGTATCCACAGCCCCTTCCTGTCGGCCGCACCGTGGGACCTCGACGTCGTTATCCGGCGTCGAATAGCGCCGTCGTGGTCCCACGGTGCGGGGAAATGGGCGGTACCGTGGTGAACCAGGCGGCCGTGGGGGCGGGGGGTGGTGCGATGACCGGGCGGCTGGTGATTGACGATGTGCGGCCTGTCGTCGGGGACGGTTATCCGAGCAAGGCCGTCGTCGGCGAGGTCGTCCCGGTGCGGGCCACGGTCTGGCGGGAGGGCCATGACGCGGTCGGTGCCAACGTCGTCTGGCGCAAGCTCGGCTCCCCCGTCCCGCAGTACGTCCGGATGGTCCCCGACGGCGTCGACACCGATCGCTTCTGCGGCACCGTCACCCCTGACAAGCCTGGTCTGTGGACGTTCCGGGTCGACGCCTGGAGCGACCCCTGGACCACCTGGCGGCATGCAGTGCAGGCCAAGCTCGCCGCGGACCAGGCCGCTGACGAGCTGGCCAACGACCTGGAGACCGGCGCACGGCTGCTGCACCGCGCAGGCCGGCGCCCCGGCAAGCGCGGCAACCGCGACCTGCTCCTCGGGGCCGCGAGCGCCCTGCGCGACACCGCGTTGCCGCTGCACTCCCGCGTCGCCCCGGCGCTGTTCCCCGCCGTCGACACGATCATGACCGAGCGCCCGGTCCGCGAGCTGATCACCCGCGGCCGCGCCCACCAAATCTACGTCGACCGCCCCCGCGCACTCTACGGTTCCTGGTACGAGCTCTTCCCGCGCTCCACGGGAGGGCGCGACGAGACCGGGCGCGCCGTGCACGGCTCGTTCGTCACCGCGGCCAAGGAGCTCGACCGGATCGCGTCGATGGGCTTCGACGTCGTCTACCTGCCGCCGATCCACCCCATCGGAAAGGTCCATCGCAAGGGCCCCGGCAACTCCGTGCACGCCGAGCCGGACGATGTCGGGTCGCCGTGGGCGATCGGCTCCGCCGAGGGCGGGCACGACGCGATCGACCCCGAGCTCGGCACGATCGACGACTTCGACGCCTTCGTGGCCCGCGTCCAGGACCTGGGCATGGAGGTCGCGCTCGACTTCGCGTTGCAGTGCGCGCCGGACCATCCGTGGGTCACCGAACACCCGGAATGGTTCACCGCGCGCCCGGACGGGACGATCGCCTACGCGGAGAACCCGCCGAAGCGTTACCAGGACATCTACCCGGTCAACTTCGACAAAGACCCGGCGGGCCTCTACGCCGAGGTGCTGCGGGTGCTGCTGTACTGGGTGGAGCACGGGGTGCGGATCTTCCGGGTGGACAACCCGCACACCAAACCGCCGAACTTCTGGCACTGGCTGATCTGGCAGGCCAAGGCGCGCCATCCCGACGTGCTGTTCCTGGCCGAGGCGTTCACCCGCCCGGCTCGGCTGTTCGGGCTGGCCCGGCTCGGTTTCACCCAGTCCTACACCTACTTCACCTGGCGGACGACCAAGGAGGAGCTGACCGAGTTCGCGCTGACGCATGCCCGGTGGGCCGACGAGGCCAGACCGAACCTGTTCGTCAACACCCCGGACATCCTGCACGCCTCGCTGCAGACCGGGGGTCCGGCCATGTTCGCCATCCGGGCCACGTTGGCCGCCACGATGTCACCGAGCTGGGGCATGTACTCCGGGTTCGAGCTGTTCGAGTCCGAGCCGGTGCGCCAGGGCAGCGAGGAGTACCGCAACTCCGAGAAGTACGAGCTGCGCCCGCGCGACTTCCAGGCCGCGCTGAACCGCGGCGCGTCGCTGGAGCCCTGGATCACCCGACTCAACGGGATCCGCAGGGCGCACCCGGCCCTGCAGCAGCTGCGCGACATCACCTTCCACGGCGTCGACAACGACGAGCTGATGGCCTACTCGCGCGCCGACCCGGCCACCGGGGACTCGGTGCTGGTGGTCGTGACGCTGGACCCACGCACCGCGCGCGAGGGCGTGCTCTCGCTCGACATGCCGGCGCTGGGCCATGCCTGGGGCGACGGGCTCACCGTGCTCGACGAGGTGACCGGCGAGATCTGGCAGTGGGGCGAGCGCAACTACGTGCGGCTCGAGCCGTGGAACGCGGTCGCGCATATCGTGGTGATTCAGCGGACACCCGGGGAGTAGCACCGGTGGCGCGCCAAGGCGCCCGTCAGTAGGACGAGGCGCTGGCCGCACCGGCCGACGCCGAGCACGCTGTCGTCACGGCAGGAGGGTGAACACCTCCGCGTGACGCGGGCGGACCGCGCCGAAGTGCCGTCGGTCGAGCGTCGCCACCGCGGTCACTCCGAGGCGCTCGGCGCAGGCCACCACCGAGGCATCGACGGTTCCGAGCGGGAAGTCCCGGTACTTCGCGACGAGCTCAGTGACGCGCAGCCAGTCGGCGGCGGGTACCGGCTCGATCGGCAGCGCTCCGGAGGCGAGGTCGGCGAGGAACAGCAGTTCCGCCCTGGTCCCGAGCCGGGACGAAAGCAGGTAGGTGACCTCCGCGAC
>JBBSGM010000062.1:0-23015 GCA_038254065.1 Mycobacteriales bacterium
AGCATCAGCCACACCGACGGCTCGCGCAGCGCCCAGATCACCGCGCAGCCCGCCGCTGATGACCTCGGCGCGGTCACCGTCGCCCTGCAGGGCAAGCTCGCCGGCCTGACCCTGCCGGCCGGGGCGACCGCTGCGATCGGCGGCGTCAGCACCCAGCAGAGCGATGCGTTCGCCCAGCTCGGGCTGGCTCTGCTGCTCGCGATCGCGCTGGTGTACCTGGTCATGGTGATGACCTTCCGCAGCCTGCTGCAACCGCTGCTGCTGCTCGCCGCGATCCCGTTCGCGGCGACCGGCGCGATCGGCCTGCTGCTGCTCACCGGCACCCCGCTCGGCGTCCCGGTGCTGATCGGCATGCTCATGCTCATCGGGATCGTGGTGACCAACGCGATCGTGCTCATCGACCTGGTCAACCAGTACCGGCGCAGCGGGCGCGCGCTGCTCGACGCCGTCGTCGAGGGCGCCGCGCAGCGGTTGCGGCCGATCCTGATGACCGCGGTCGCGACCATCTTCGCGTTGCTGCCGATGGCAGCCGGGCTCACCGGCGGCGGGGGGTTCATCTCCCAGCCGCTGGCCATCGTGGTGATCGGGGGTCTGATCAGCTCGACGTTGCTCACCCTGGTGCTGGTGCCGGTGCTCTACGTGCTCGCCGAGCGGACCCGCGGGCGGCTGGGGCGACGCGGCCGCGGGTCCGGTGATGAGCTGATCGAGTCGGTCGAGCCGGGTGGGCCGGGAGGGTCGGGCCGGGACGCGGTCCGCGCCCCGGCTCCCGCGGCTCCGCCTCGTCCCCGCCCGACCCCGGCCCCGACGCCGCAGCCTTCAGCGCCCCATCCGACCCCGACGCCGCGGCCTGCAGCGCCCCACCCGGACCCGGAGGAGCGGGTGCTCGTCGGTGCAGCCACCGGAGCGGCCGGCGCCGCGGTTACCGGCGTCGCGGCCGTCCCCACTCCACCTGTTCCCGAGGCCCCGGACGGCCCCGGTGTCTACGGGGTGCTGACCGACCGCGACGGGGTGGCGCTCGCCGGCGTCGCGCTGGCCGTCCTGGACGCCGGACGCACCCAGCTCACCTCCACCACCTCCGACCGGAACGGGCGCTACCAGGTCGCGCTGCCGGGGGCGGGGGAGTACCTGCTGGTCACGCAGTCCGGGCGCGAGCCGACCGCGGAGTGGGTCGCCGTGGCGGGTGGGCCCGCCCGTCGCGACCTGTGCGTCGAGGGGACGGCGGATCTGACCGGGGAGGTCCGGTCGGCGTCCGGTTCGGGTGTCGCGGCGCTGGTCACCGTCGTCGATCAGCGCGGGGAGGTCATTGCCGGCGTCCGCGCCGACGCAGCCGGCCGATACCGGGTCGAGGGCCTTCCTGCTGGCGACCACCACCTCCTGGTCTCCCCGCCGGACGGGGAGACGATCGCGCAGCGGGTGGTGCTGCCGTCCACCGGGACGGTGTGCCACGACGTCACGCTGGCCGTGATCGAGGCGCGCACCGGGACCGTCCGGTCGGGTCGCGGCCGGGAGGTGCACGGGCCGGGGTTCAGTGCGGTAGTCGGATTCCGGCCGCCGGAACCGCACGCCGAACCGCTCACACCGGGGAGCACTACGTCGACATGATGGACGTCTCATCGCCGCGTGATCCCGGAGGTCCCATGTCCACGTCGGCCCGACCCGTCCGCCATCGGATCGCACCGCGATGGTGACCCTGCTGCTCGCCCTGCTCGCGCTGCTGGGGCACGGCGGCCCATTACCGGGGCTCGGGTAGCGCATTCTGACCCCTGGATCTGCGTGGCCTCCGCAACCCGGGCAAGGTACTCGGATGAGCGTCCCGCCTCGGGAACGCGTTCGGGCGCGCCGGCAGAAGCCCCGCTCTCGGCTGGTGATCATCGGTTCGGCGTCGGGCACCGCGTTCTGCGCGGCTTGCGCCTCCCGGAGGTCGATCATGGGTGGGGCGCGGTGACGGCGCCGCTGCTGGCCGCCCTCGTCGACCCGACCGACCGGCCCGCACTGTACTTCGACGGGCAGCATCTCGACGAGCAGGCCGCCGGCGCGGAGACGCTGTCCTACCGCGAGCTTGCCGCCGTGGCCGGCGAGCTGGCCGGGCAGCTGACCGGCCGCAGCCGGGTCGCGGTCTGGGCGACGCCGAGCCTGGCCACCGCCGTCGGCGTCGTCGCGGCACTCGTGGCCGGGGTGCCCGCCGTCCCGGTCAACCCGAAGATCGGCGGGCGGGAGCTCGGGCATGTGGTGTCCGACGCCGCGCCCGAGGTGGTGCTCGCCGCGCCGGACGTCGCACTGCCCGGCCCCCTCGCGACGCTCCCCCGCCTCACCACCCCCGCCCCCCGCGAGTCGGGGTATCTGTGCGACCGAGTCGCGGGATCTGACACCCCGAATGGCCCAGCACGGGACGAGCCGGGGCCGGAGACCCCCGCGCTCGTCATCTACACCTCCGGGACGACCGGGCCCCCGAAGGGCGCAGTGCTCTCCCGCGGCGCGATCGCCGCCAACCTCGACGCCCTCGCCGACGCCTGGGCCTGGACCGGCGCCGACCGGCTCGCCCACGCCCTGCCGCTGTTCCACGTGCACGGCCTGGTGCTCGGCGTACTCGGGCCGCTGCGCCGGGGCGGATCGCTGCACCACCTCGCAGTGCTGGACGCGGCCGGGCTCGCGGCAGCCGTCGAGGCCGGGGCGACGATGGTGTTCGGCGTTCCCACCCAGTACCACCGGCTCGCCGACGAGCTGGCGGGCGACCCGGAGGCCGCCGCGTCGATCGCCCGGGCCCGGCTGCTGGTGTCGGGCTCGGCCGCGCTCACCACCGTCGACCACGCGCGGCTCGAGAAGGCCACCGGGCTGGCCGTGCGGGAGCGCTACGGGCTGACCGAGACGCTCATCCTCACCGCCGCCCGCGCGGACGAGAAGCCCGAGCCGGGCACGGTCGGCCGTCCGACGGCCGGTACCGAAGTCCGGCTCGCGACGCTGCCGGCCGCCGCTGCGAACGACGATCCAGAGGGTGACGACCTGGGTGCGGTGGAGGTCCGTGGGCCCGGACTGTTCTCCGGATACCTCAACCAACCCGACGCCACCGAGGCCGCCCGCACCCCCGACGGCTGGTTCGCCACCGGCGACATCGGCCGTTGGACAGCGTCCGGTGTGCTCGCGCTGCTCGGCCGCAGGTCCACCGATCTGATCAACTCGGGCGGCTACAAGATCGGTGCCGGGGAGATCGAGAACGCGCTGCTCGAGCACCCGGGCGTCGCCGAGGCTGCCGTGATCGGGGTACCCGACGACGATCTCGGCGAGCGCGTGCTCGCGTTCGTCGTCGCAGCGGGGGAGCCCCCCACCGACCGGGAGCTCATCGACCACGTCGCCGCGCTGCTGGCCCCGCACAAGCGCCCGCGCGAGGTCCGGTTCGTCGAGTCGTTGCCGCGCAACGACATGGGCAAGGTCGTCAAGGCCCGGCTCGGACGTTGCGGGACGGTCGACGCCCGAAGCGCCGGAATGGAGACCCGAGCGGACCAGCGGCCCTGAATGCCGACCGGCGCCGGTCGGGGGCGGATGACGTCCCGTCCGAACGTCGGGCCTATCCTGGGTGCATGGCCATCGAGTCGACCATGCTCACGTTGGGCACGCCCGCCCCGGCGTTCGCCCTCCCCGACCCGGCCGCCGGCGCGACGGTATCGCTCACCGACTTCGGTGGGTCGCCCGCGCTGGTGGTCACGTTCCTGGGCAACCACTGCCCGTACGTGCAACACGTCGCGGCCGGGCTGGCCGCCCTCGGGTGCGACCTCGCCGACCAAGGCGTGGCGATGGTCGCCATCTCCAGCAACGACGTCGTCGCCTACCCACGGGACGGTCCGGAACAGATGGCCGCGGAGGCGGCCCGGCACGGTTGGACGTTCCCGTACCTCTACGACGAGAGCCAGGACGTGGCCCGGGCCTACTCCGCGGCGTGCACACCCGACACCTTCGTGTTCGACGGCGATCGCAGGCTCGTCTACCGGGGCCAGCTCGACGGCGCCCGACCGCGCAACGACCTCCCGGTCACCGCGGCGGACGTCCGGGCCGCCGTGGACGCCGTGCTCGCCGGACGCCCGGTCGACCCCGACCAGACCCCGTCGATGGGCTGCGGCATCAAGTGGCGCTGAGCCGTCCGTGAGTACGCGCGCCGGTGTGGCGGTCGGCCGGGACGAGCTGCCAGGATCGGGGACGTGACAGAGCCCCGGGATCCGGTCACCGACCTGCGCCGCATCGCGTTCCTGCTGGAGCGGGCGCACGAGTCGACGTACCGGGTCCGCGCGTTTCGCGGCGCTGCCGCAGCCCTGCGCCGGCGCGACCCCGACGAGCTGTGCGCGCTCGCCGGGTCCGGCGAGCTGGTGGGGCTGCCCGGTGTCGGGGAGGTGACGGCCCGCTGCGTCGTCGAGTCGCTGTCCGGTGAGGTGCCCGGCTACCTGCGTCGATTGGAGGCCACCGAGGGTATCCCGCTGGACGACGCCGCGGCCGACCTGCGGGCGGCGCTGCGGGGCGACTGTCACAGCCACACCGACGCGTCCGACGGTGGGTCGCCGCTGCGCGAGATGGTCGACACTGCCCGTGAGCTCGGCCACTCCTACCTCGTGGTCACCGACCACTCGCCGCGGCTGACCGTCGCCAACGGGCTCTCGGCCGAGCGGCTGCGGGCGCAGGTCCAACAGATCGCCGAGCTCAACGCCGAGCTGGACGACGGGTTCCGGGTGCTGACCGGCATCGAGGTCGACATCCTCGACGACGGCGCACTCGACCAGGATCCCGAGTTGCTCGCCGAGCTCGACGTCGTCGTCGCCAGCGTGCACTCCAAGCTCCGGATGCCGGCCGCGGAGATGACCGAGCGGATGCTGACCGCCGTCGCGAACCCGCACGTCGACGTGCTCGGGCACTGCACCGGGCGGATGGTCACCGGCACGCGCAGGCGCCCCGAGTCGGAGTTCGACGCCGAGGCGGTGTTCACCGCGTGCGCCGAGCACGGCGTCGCGGTCGAGGTGAACTGCCGCCCCGAGCGGCTGGACCCGCCCACACGACTGCTGCGGCTCGCGGTCGAGGCCGGCTGTGATGTCACCATCGACACCGACGCCCACGCTCCCGGCCAGCTCGACTGGCTGGACTACGGTTGCTCGCGGGCCGTCGCCTGTAGGGTGCCGGTGGAGAAGGTGGTCAACAGTTGGCCACTGGAGCGGGTGCTGGCGCGGGGGGGTGAGCGCGGCTCGTGGACGGAGCGCCTGCGTCCCGCGTGACCCGGATACCGCGACTCGACAGCACAGATACCGCGACTCGCGCGAACTCACACACTGACGAAGGGAATGCCGATGACCGTCAAGGTCGGACTGCTCGTGACACTGGAGGCCAAGCCGGGCAAGGAGGACCAGGTCGCCGAGTTCCTCAACGGTGGCCTCGCCCTCGTCGAGCAGGAGCCCGGGACCGTGACGTGGTACGCGATCCGGCAGGGCCCCACCACGTTCGGCATCTTCGACACCTTCGGCACCGACGACGGCCGCCAGGCGCACCTGTCCGGCGAGGTGGCCAAGGCGCTGGGCCAGGTCGCCGACGACCTGTTCGCGTCGCCGCCCGACATCCGCCCCGTCGACGTCCTCGCGGCCAAGGGCGCCTGACTCCCGGTCCCCGACCCGTCCCTGCTCCGCCGCCACCGTGCGCGGGGCGGGGGCGGACCTCGTTCCGCGGCTCCGACCGGGCCGGGCCGGACCGACCGCGACGTTCGCGGGACCGCCACCCGGCGCCAGCTCGACGTAGCCGCCGACCGGGGCGGGCACCAGGTCGACCAGCGCCTCCCCGACGACCGCGAGCACGCCGTCGGGCCGGGCCATCAATGCCCGACGAGCCGGTCCAGGTTGGCCAGCACGCCGTCGTAGATCCGGGTGAGCCCCTTGGGCGCGAACGTCTTCTCGAAAAATCCGCCGATCCCGCCCGCACCGTTCCACGTCGAGGTGATCGTGACCGTGCTGGTGTCGGCGCCGGCCGGGACCACCGTCCAGGTGGTGACCATGCTGGAGTTCGTGTCGCGCTCGACGAGCTGCTCGGCGGCAGGCTGGGAGACCTCGACGAGCACCTCGCGGACCCGCTTCTGGGTGGCGGCGAGCTTCCAATGTGCGGTGGTGCCCGCGCCCTGACCGCCGCTGTGCAGGGAGTAGTCACTGTAGTGCTCGGTGAGGATGCGCGGTCGGGTCGCCACGTAGTCGGCAACGGCAGTGCGCACCTGGTCGGCAGGGGCGCCGACGGTGCGCTCGGCGGAAGCGGTCACTTGTGCCATGACCCCATCCTGCCCCGTCGGACGGTCCTCAGCGCAGCTCGGGTAGTACCTTGCCGGACCAGGCTTCGAAGAAGGCGTCCTGGTCCGGACCGATCTGCTGGACGTAGACCTCGTCGAAGCCGGCTTCGAGGTAGGGCTGCACCGCAGCCAGGTGCCGCTCCGGGTCGGGCCCGCAGGTCACCTGCTCGCCCACGGCGTCCCGCGGGACCAGCGTGTTCGCGTCGGCGAAGTCGCGGGGCCGCGGCAGGGTCTGCGCGAGCTGGCCGGGGAGCAGCTCGTTGGCCCACAGCCGGTGCGCGGTGTCCAGCCCGGCCTGCTCGCTGTCGGCCCAGCAGACCTTCAGCCCGCCCTGCACCGGACGGTCGCCGCCGCCGGACTCCCGGAATGCGCGCACCACGTCGGCGTCGGGCGTCGCGGTGCAGAACCCGTCACCGATCCGGCCGGCCAGCTCGGCGGCCTGCGGACCGAAGCCGGAGACGTAGATCGGAACCGGCTGCTCGGGCCGGGTGTAGATCCGCGCGTCCTGCACCTCGAAGTACTCGCCGTGGTGGCTGACCAGATCGCCACCGTGCAGCAGCCGGATCACCGCCACGGCCTCCTCGAGCATCTCGAGCCGGACCCCGACCGAGGGCCAGGCATCGCCGAGGATGTGCTCGTTGAGCGCCTCGCCACTACCCACACCGAGGGTGAACCGGCCCTCGTGCTGCACCCCGGCCGTCGCCGCGGCGTGCGCGATGATCGCCGGATGGATGCGGAAGGTCGGGCAGGTCACCGCGGTGGTGACCGGCAACGACACCGCCTCCGACAGCGCTCCGAGCACGGACCAGACGAAGGAGCTCTGGCCTTGTTCGTCGGTCCACGGGTGGAAATGATCGGAGATCCACAGCGCCTCGAAACCGGACTGCTCGGCCAGCCGCGCCTGGCGGACCAGCTCGCGTGGCCCGAACTCCTCGCAGGACAGGAAGTACCCGATTCTCGCCATGCGCCATGAGTACCCGTGGACCCGGTGTTCATCCCTATCGCAGGCTGCGCGGGACGGCAGGCAGGGAGTACGGGCGGACGGGTAGAGTCCCCGCACATGGCGATCCGACCCGACGGCATCGCGCCGCAGGACCTCGAGGACGACGACCTGCGACGTGAGGTGGCGCACCTGCACGAGACCCGACACGACACGCTGCTCGGCGGCAGTGAGTCCGCGCTCCAGGCCCATACGGAGCGGATGCTCGCGCTCGAGCAGGAGTTCCTGCGGCGTTTCCCGCAGGACAGTGCGCCCGACGCGATGCGCACCCGGGCGGGCAGCCGGGCGAGGGCGGGGCAGCCGGTGCCCGGGCGGGATCTCAGCGGCGAGACGAGCTGAAAGCGCTGCGGGTTCTGGTGGTGGCGGGTGGTGGCGGGTGCTGCCAAGGCTCGCTGATCAGGCACGATCACGCCGCGCCGGCTGGCCCGAGGTGGGTTCACGTTCGTCGTTAGGCGCACCGGGCTCGGGTGCCCGCCCCGGCCTGTCGTCACGGACACGCGCCTCCGCGACCCGCCATGATGCGTGTCTCGTCCGGCGCATTGTGCAGAACTCGATCAGCTCCAGCCCCGCGTCGTCCAGCGTCCTCCGGAAGTCGTCCTCGTAGGTGACCCGGCCGAAGTGAATGGTCGTGATACGGCGCAACAGAGGTTTGACCCTTTCGGCCACCGGGGACCTGGAATGATGGAAAGTTTGTGTGAAGAAGATCCGACCATTCGGTACGAGCTGTGCGGCGACATGCTTGATCGCCGCAACCGGGTCGGGAAGCAGCATGAAACTAGCGCTGAAATAAATCGCGTCATATGTTCCGCCGTGGTGGTCGTACACCGAGGACGGGAAAAGTGTGACCTGGTCCGCCAAGCCGGCGCGGGCTACCTCGACCACGCACCGGTCGAGGTAGTCGCGGTCGATGTCCAGGCCGTCGATGTAGATGTCCTTCGTCCGCACTAGCTCCGCGCAACGGGTCAGCGCACCTCCGGTGCCGATGCCGACGTCGAGCACGCGTGCATGCTCGGGCAGACGGCCGAACACCTCCCGGTACCAGCCGCCGGTCATCCCGGCCAACAGTCGGTCGTACAGCCACCCGCGTAAAGCACCTCTCGTTGACTGGACCGGCCTGGCGAAGCCACCTCTCACTGCGGGTCCGCCTCTGCCACTCTGGTCGGGCACTCCGGCAGCACGACGGTCTCCGTCTCTCAAGAGGTGATCAACTGAGCGGCGGTCCCGAGTGGGAACCACCACGTCGACATGAGCGGCCGGCCGTGCAAGGTCCATGACGAGTTGTACCCGCTCGAGCAGACTCGTACCGCCGATCGTCCAACCGGCGCGAGCCATCGGACCGCCAGCATGCCCAGGAGGGTACTCGGCGTCGCATCGCGTCCGGGGCAACCGTGGCGCTTGCCGGTTTCGCTCCCCGAGCGGGTGGGTGCGGGGGAGATGAACCTTCCGTCCTGATGTCGGCCAGGGCGGCGACCAGCGGCCCCGCTCCGGGCGGAAGTCGATCGCCAGGCCGCTATATCGCGTGACTGCCCAACCGCACCCCTCTCCTCGCCACCGAGATCGTTACTCCGAGCGGTGGGCCTTTACCGCAGACCTAAAGCCAGCACATCTCCCGGGTAACCGAGAAATGACGAGGAGGTTAACCGAAAATTAAGAGAACATGAAGCCGCTGAATGGAGGCTCTGACTAGCGTCTGGCGTGACCGGAACCGCTGCTTGACTCCCAGAAGAGGGGGCTGACGTGGGGGACGTCCTCCGCAATGATCTCTCGAACCGGCGACCTGTGGTGATCGAGCCCGAAGTGCTCGACGCGAGCACGACGGCTGAAGCTCGCACGGGACCACCGAGCCGCGAGCCGGCCCTGGGGAACTCAGCAGGACGGGTTTCGATAGACCGTGAGCGGCTGTCCGACGTGCTCGGCGCGCTGGCTCGGAAGCACCAGGTTCCCGGCGCTCAGCTCGCCATCAGTTATCGAGGTGAGACCACAGCGCTCGAGGTCGGTGAGCTGGAGTACGGGACAGGCAGGCTGGTCACCCAGGACGCCGCGTTCCCCGTCGGTTCCATCAGCAAGTCCTTCACCGCGACCCTCGCCATGGCCCTGGTGGCGGATGGCGACGTCGAACTCGATGCGCCGCTGGCTGAGTACGTGCCCGAGTTGGAAGGCTGTGGCTTCCAACTCACCTTGCGTCAGGTACTGAGCCACACCAGTGGTCTCGCATCCAGTCCCGACTCAGAGCAGGTGGCTAACGTTTCGCGGCGACGTTACCTGTTGGACCACTGCCGCCGTCGGAACCTGGTGCAGCCCCCCGGTATCGGCTTCTCCTACTCGAACATCGGATACGTCGTCGCCGGCCATCTGATCGAGACACTCACGGGGATGAGTTGGTGGGTTGCCATGGAGTCGATCCTGCTGCGGCCGCTGGGGATCGACGCCGTCTTCATCAACGGGCCGAGACGGGAGCCGCCGGGTCGCCCGGTCGCCGCCGGACACTCGGTCAACACGGTCGTGGGCAGAACTCGGCCTGTGCGCCAGTCCCTGGCGCCGGCCGAGGCTCCGGCCGGGGCACTGGCGGTCAGCGCCGTGGATCTCGTCTCCCTGGGGTTGATCCACGTCGGGTCCGGCATGCCTGAGCTGCTCCCGGAGTCCTACGCCGAAGAGATGCGAAAGCCCGTCCCCGGTGCCATTCCGTTCGGACTCGCAGATGCGTGGGGTCTGGGACTGGCTGCGTTCCGTGAGGGACCAGCCGATTGGGTCGGCCACGACGGCAACGCCGATGGAACGTCCTGCTACCTCCGTATCAACCCGGCGGACGGCTGGATCATCGCCTTTACCAGCAATGCCAACACCGGGATGGGTATGTGGCAGGACCTCCTCGGTGAGCTGGCTCGGGCTCTCATCCCCATCGACGGCCCCCGGGGCTGGGCGTCGCATGGAAGGCCCATTACACCTTCGCGAAGTTGGACCGGCAGGTACGTCAACGGCGGCGCCGAGTATGAGGTGGCGCGTGGTGAGGACGGGCATCTCTACCTCGCCATGGACGGCGAGGCCGCCGTGTTGACCTGCTTTGAAGATTCGGCCTTCGCATTACGGGATCCGAAGTCGGGTCAGCAGGTAATTGGTGGGCGTTTTGTCCGGGATCCGAGGACGGGGAAGGTCGACGGAATCCAGGTGGGAGGCCGCCTTGCTCGTCGGCAAGTTCGCACCTCGCGCGAAGCCGCGTAAACCGCCAGTGATCCGAGCTCGAAAGGTCTGAAAGCCGATGACCACTCGCGGCACCTTCTTCTCGCGCGTTGTGCAGCCAACTGATCGAGAGGAACGTCTGACGTCGACATCCGCAGAGCAAATCGGATATCGAAAAAACCAGCTGAACGGTCTGGCAGCGCCCGAGCCGCTTGCCGACCAACCGATTGTCACCGCCGATCCCGCCGTACCGCCTGACGAGATCGACATCCTGACCGAGGACGAGCGTGATCGCCTGCTCGTGGGCTGGAACGACACGGACCGCGAGGTGGCGCCGGCCGTGTTGGCGGAGCTGTTCGAGGCGCAGGTGGTCCGGACCCCGGAGCTGCCGGCTCTGCTGTTCGACGGTGGGGTGGTGGCCTTTGCGGAGTTGGAGGCTCGGGCGAACCGGTTAGCCCACCTCCTGATCGCGCGAGGGGTGGGACCGGAGCAGGTGGTGGCGCTGGCGTTGCCGCGGTCGGTGGAGATTGTGGTGGCCCAGTTGGCGGTGGCCAAGGCGGGTGCGGCGTTCCTGCCGGTGGATCCGGCGTACCCCGCGGAGCGGATCGGGTTCATGTTGACCGACGCCGCGCCGGCGGTGGTACTCACGTCCGCCGAGATCGCGCCGCGGCTGGCGTGCCCGGCGGGGATGGCGGTGCTGGTCCTGGACGGTCTCGACACCGAGTCCGCGCTGGAGCGGATGTCGGATCGGGCACCAACCGATGAGGACCGGGTCTCGGCGTTGCTGCTCGAGCACCCCGCGTATGTGATCTACACGTCGGGGTCGACGGGGCGGCCCAAGGGTGTGGTGATCTCGCATACCGGTCTGGCCAGTTTCTCCGCCGCCGAGGTGGAGCACTACGCGGTGCGGGCCGGGGATCGGGTGTTGCAGTTCTCCTCGCCCAGTTTCGACGCGTCGGTCCTGGAGCTGTGCATGTCGTTGCCGGCCGGCGCGGCACTGGTCGTACCGCCGCCGGGACCGCTGCTGGGTGAGCAGTTGGCCGAGGTGCTTGCGGGGCAGCGGGTAACCCACGCGCTGATCCCGCCGGCCGCGTTGGCCACTGTGAGCGAGGAGGTGACGCGAGCGGGGTTGCCGCAGTTCCAGACGCTGATCGTGGGTGGGGAGGCCTGCGGGGCCGAGCTGGTGCAGCGGTGGGCGCCGGGCCGCCGGATGATCAACTCCTATGGGCCGACCGAGGCCACGGTGGTCTCGACCTGGAGTGAGCCCTTGACCCCGGGAGGGATCCCGCCGATCGGGCGACCGATCAGCAACACCCGGGTCTACGTGCTCGACGCCGCGCTGCGTCCGGTACCGGTGGGGGTGCTCGGGGAGTTGTACGTCGAGGGGGTGGGGTTGGCCCGCGGTTACCTCAACCGGCCCGGGTTGACCGCGCAGCGGTTCGTGGCCTGTCCGTTCGGTGAACCCGGTGCGCGGATGTATCGCACCGGGGACGTAGTGCGCTGGACGGGCGAGGGGCAGTTGGAGTTCGGCGGCCGGGTCGACGAGCAGGTCAAGATTCGTGGGTTCCGCGTGGAGCCCGGTGAGATCGAGACCCTGCTGCGCAGCCACCCCGAAATCGACGAGGCCGTAGTCATCGCCCGAGAAGACCGGCCCGGCGTCAAGCGGCTGGTGGCGTACCTGGTGCCGGCGGCCGACGAGACCGCGGACCCCGCGAGGCTGCGGGCACATCTGGCGGCGGCCCTCCCGGAGTACATGGTGCCGTCGGCGTTCGTCCCGCTCGACGAGCTGCCGTTGACCCCCAACGGGAAGCTGGACCGCCGGGCGCTGCCCGCCCCGCACCACGCGACGGGCACCGGGGACGGGTACGTCGCCCCGCGGACCCCGGCCGAGCGGGAGCTCGCGCACATCTGGGCCGAGGTCCTGGGCGTGGAACAGGTCGGGGTCGAGGACGACTTCTTCGAGCTCGGCGGCGACTCGATCGTCAACGTCCGGGCGCTGTCCCGGGTCCGGCAGATCTTCGGGGTGCCCCTGCCCGCCCGGGCGGTGTTCGACCTTCGGACCGTCGCGCGGATGGCGGAGGTGCTGCCGACGACCGCGGGCCGCACCGAGCGGATCCCCCCCGTACCGCGCGAGCGGGCACTGCCGCTGTCCCCGGCCCAGCAACGGTTGTGGGTCCTCGACGACCTGAGCGCCGGCGGGACCGAGTACAACACCGGGGTCGGGCTGCGGCTGTCCGGCGACCTCGACCCGGACGCGCTGTGGACGGCGCTGCAGGCCCTGGTCGCCCGGCACGAGTCCCTCCGGACGACGTTCGATACCGTCGACGGGCACGGCGTCCAGGTGGTCGCGCCGGACGGCGAGATACCGCTGCACACCGTCGATCTGTCCACAACGGATTCCACGGAACACGGCGCCGCGGTGGAGCAGGCTCTCGCCCGGGAGCTGAGGCGCCCCTTCGACCTGCGGCACGGCCCGCTGACCAGGGCGGTGCTGGTGCGTCTCGCCCGACACGACCACGTGCTGCTGCTCAGCCAGCATCACATTGTCACCGACGGCTGGTCGGTCGGGATCCTGGTCGACGAGCTCGCCGAGCTGTACCGGGCCGCAGTCAACCGAGCTCCGGTGGAGCTGGCGGAGCTGCCGATCCAGTATCCCGACTTCGCGGTCTGGCACCGGGAGCGGGCGTCCGGCCCGGCGATGCAGCCGCACCTGGAGTACTGGAGACACCAACTCGCCGACCTCGACGTACTCGACCTGCCGACCGACCGTCCCCGGCCCTCCGTCCGGACCACCGCGGGCGCGGTGCATCGGCACGAGCTGCCTGCCGAACTGGTTCAACAGGTGACGCAGGTGGGGCAGGCGCACGGCGCCACGCTGTTCATGACCCTCGTCGCCGCGGTACAGGTGCTGCTGTCCCGGTACAGCAACCAGCGAGACGTCGCCGTCGGCACCGTGACCTCCGGCCGCAACCGGGCTGAGCTGGAGAAGCTGGTCGGGTTCTTCGTCAACACGCTCGTGTTGCGCTCCCGGGTGGAGCCCACCGAGCTCTTCAGCAAGTTCCTCACCGAGGTCCGAGAGACCGTGCTGGAGGCGTTCGCCCACGACGAGGCCCCCTTCGACCGCCTGGTCGAGGTACTCCATCCAGAGCGAGACCCCAGCCGCACCCCACTGGTGCAGGCCATGGTCGTGCTGCAGAACGAGATGGTGCGACCACGGGAGATCGACGGCCTGCGGATTACCGACCACGACCTGCCTCGCTCGGCGGCCCGGTTCGACGTCGTCGTGGAGTTCTTGCCGCGGGACGACGCCCTGAGCCTGGTGATCGAGTACAACACCGACCTGTTCGACTCCGCCACGATCGATCGAATGGCCGGCCACCTGGAGGTGTTGCTGGCGGGGATCTCCGCCGAGCCGGGGCGCCCGATCGCCGAGCTTCCGCTGCTGGACGAGGCCGAGCGGCACCGGGTGCTGGTCGAGTGGAACGCGACCGACCGCGCGGTGGCACCGGCGACCCTTTCGGAGTTGTTCGAGGCCCAGGTGGCGCGGACGCCGGACCTGCCGGCGCTGCTGTTCGACGGCGGAGCGCTCACGTACGCGCAGCTCGACGCCCGCGTCAACCGGCTGGCCCACCTGTTGATCGCCCGGGGGGCCGGGCCGGAGCGGGTGGTGGCGCTGGCGTTGCCGCGGTCGGTGGAGATCGTGGTCGCGCAGCTGGCGGTGCTCAAGGCGGGTGCCGCGTTCCTGCCGGTGGATCCGGCGTACCCCGCGGAGCGGATCGCCTTCATGCTGGCCGACGCCGAACCGGTCGCGGTGATCACCACGGCCGAGGTCGTGCCGCGGCTGCCCTGCCCCGCGGGAACGACCGTGCTGGCCGTCGACGATCCGGACACGCAGGCCACGGTCGACCGGATGCCCCGGCGCGCCCCGACCGACGAGGACCTCGTGTCGACGCTGCGGGTGGAACATCCCGCGTACGTGATCTACACGTCGGGGTCGACCGGACGGCCCAAGGGCGTCGTCGTTCCGCACACCGGGCTCGCCAGCTTCTCCGCGGCCGAGGTGGATCGCTACGCGGTGCGGGCGGGGGACCGGGTACTGGAGTTCTCCTCGCCCAGCTTCGACGCGTCGGTCCTGGAGCTGTGCATGTCGCTCCCGGCCGGGGCGACTCTCGTCGTACCGCCGCCGGGCCCGCTGGTGGGCGAGCAGCTCACCGAGGTCCTCCTCGAGCGGCGGGTGACCCACGCGTTGATCCCACCGGCCGCGCTGGCCACCGTCGCCGAGGACGTGGCGCGCACCGGGCTGCCGGACTTCCGGACCGTGATCGTGGGTGGGGACGCGTGTCCGGCCGAGTTGGTCGACCGGTGGGCGCCGGACCGCTGCATGATCAACTCGTATGGGCCGACCGAGTGCACGGTCGTCTCGACCTGGAGCGAGCCGTTGGTGCCGGGTGGCACCCCGCTGATCGGCCGGCCGATCTGGAACACGCGGGCCTATGTGCTGGACGAGGCCCTGCGTCCGGTACCGGTGGGCGTCGCCGGTGAGCTGTATATCGCGGGGGTCGGGCTCGCTCGCGGCTACCTCAACCGGCCGGGGCTCACCGCCGGGCGCTTCGTGGCCTGCCCGTTCGGCGAGCCCGGTTCGCGGATGTACCGCACCGGTGACATCGTCCGCTGGACGGCCGATGGACAGCTGGAGTTCGGCGGCCGGGCCGACGAGCAGGTCAAGATCCGCGGGTTCCGCATCGAGCCCGGCGAGATCGAGACCAGGCTGCGGCAGCACCCCGGGGTCGCCCGGGCGGTGGTCGTCGCCCGGGCCGACCAACCCGGCGCCGCCCGACTCGTGGCCTACGTCGTCCCGGCTGACGGGAACCCACCGGCGGTCGGCGAGCTGCGGGAGCTGCTGGCCGGGTCGCTGCCGGACCACATGGTGCCCTCGGCGTTCGTGACCCTGGCCGAGCTCCCGCTGAACCCGAACGGGAAGCTCGACCGGCGAGCGCTGCCCGCCCCGGACCCCGGGGTCGCGGCCGGGCCCGGCTACGTGGCGCCCCGCACCGACACCGAGCACGTCCTGGCCCGGATCTGGGCCGAGGTCCTCGGCGTGGACCGGGTCGGCGTCGACGACAACTTCTTCGAACTCGGCGGCGACTCGATCCTGAGCATCCAGGCGGTGTCTCGAGCCCGTCAGGCCGATTTGCGCATGACGTCCCGGGACGTCTTCCTGCACCAGACCATCGCGTCGCTGGCGCCGAACGTCACCGAGGCCGTCCCCGCGCCGGTCGAGCAGGGCCCCGTGACGGGCGCCGTGCCGCTGACCCCGATCCAGCACTGGTTCTTCGACAACCGCCCCACCCGTCCCGAGCGATTCGACCAGTCTCTGACCACGGAGCTGCCCGAGGACGTCGACCGGGCGGCCCTGCGGGCCGCACTCGCCTTGGTGGTCGAGCACCACGACGCGTTGCGGATGCGGTTCGAGCATCTCAACGGGCGGTGGCGGCAGGACAACGCCCCGGTCGAGCCGGTGGACGTGCTGAGCGTGCGCGACCTGTCCGGGGCCGAACCCGGCAAGCGGACCGCGATCATGGCGCAGGTCCGCGAGGAGGTCCACGCAGGCTTCGACCTCGGCCGGCCCCCACTGCTGCGGGCGGTGCTGTTCGACCTCGGCGCCGGGCAGCGGCCCGTGCTGTTCGTGGCAGTGCACCACCTCGTGGTCGACGGGGTGTCCTGGCGCATCCTGCTGGAGGACCTGGACACCGCCTACCGCCAGGCGGCCCGCGGGCAGGGCGTCCAGCTCGCGCCCAGGTCGACCTCGTTCCGGGCCTGGGCCCTGCGGCTGGCCGAGCACGCCGCGGCCGGCGGGTTCGACGACGAGCTCGACCATTGGACCAGAGTCGGCTGGGGCGACGACCCGACGGTGCCGGTGGACGGTGCCGGCGCCAACACGGTCGCCTCGAGCCGTTCGGTGACCGTGCGCCTCGACCAGCAGGAGACCGCCGCGCTGTTGCAGGAGGTGCCGGGGGTCTACCGGACCCAGGTCAACGACGTGCTGCTCGTAGCGCTGGGCCGGGTGCTGGGTCGGTGGACGGGACGCGACCGGGTGCTGCTGGACCTTGAGGGCCACGGCCGCGAGGACCTGTTCGACGACGTCGACCTCTCCCACACCGTGGGTTGGTTCACCACGATGTTCCCGGTCGCGCTCGACGTGTCTCCGGGCGACGGGTGGGGTGCCGCGCTGAAGTCGGTGAAGGAGCAACTCCGGGCCGTGCCGCGGCGCGGTCTCGGCTACGGGGCGTTGCGCTACCTCACCCGCACCCTCAGCCTGGCCGACGACATGGTCCCGCAGGTCAGCTTCAACTACCTCGGCCAGTTCGACCGGGCTCCCGCCTCGGACGGCGGCCTGCTCCACGCAGTAGCCGCGCTGGAGGCGGACGTCAGCCCGGAGGCCACCCGCGCCCACGTGCTGGACGTCGTGGGTCGGGTCGAGCACCGCTGCCTGGAGATCACCTGGTACTACTCCGAACACCTGCACCGCCGGGAGATGGTCACCGCGCTGGCCGAGCAACTGCTCGCCGCGCTGCAGGGCATCGTCGAGCACTGCGCCCAGCCCGGCGCCGGTGGCCGCACACCCTCGGACTTCCCGCTGGCGCAGGTCGACCAGTCCACGGTGGACCTGTTGGTCGGCGACGGGCGCTCGGTGGAGGACGTCTACCCGCTGACGCCGATGCAGGCGGGCATGCTGTTCCACGGGTTGTCCCAGGGCGACCAGGGCGTCTACTTCCAGCAGGCCACGTTCGTGCTCGACGGCGTCCGCGACCCGCAGCTGCTGGGTGCGGCCTGGCAACAGGTGGTCGACCGCACGCCGGTGCTGCGCAGCAGCGTGGTCTGGGAAGGAGTGGACCAACCGCTGCAGGTCGTGCACCGCACGGTCGGCGTGCCGCTGCGCCACCTCGACTGGACGCAGCTGTCCGACGACACGCGTCGAGACGAGTTGACGCGGCTGCTCACCGAGGACCGCGCCGCCGGCATCGACCTCGGCACTGCTCCGTTGCTGCGGCTGGTGATGGCCCGCCTTTCGGACACCGAGGTCCAGGTGGTGTGGACCTTCCATCACGTGCTGCTCGACGGGTGGAGCGTGTTCCAGGTGCTCTCCGACGTCAGCGCCTGTCACGCCGCGCTCGTCAACGACCGACCGCCCGAACCGGTCGACAGGCCGCCGTTCCGGATCTACCTCGAGTGGCTGGCGGGCCAGGACAACCACGGCGCCGAACAGCACTGGCGAGAGGCACTCGGCGACTTCGACTCGCCCACGCCGTTGCCCTACGACCGGCTGCCGGCACAGTCGCACACCACGCGGTCGGCGCACCGGATCGCAGTCGACTGGGGGCGTGACGAGTTCGACCGCCTGCGCGAGGTCGCCCAACGCCACGGCGTGACGGTCAACACCGTCGTGCAGGGAGCCTGGGCCCTGGTCCTGTCCCGGTACAGCGGCCGGCGGGACGTCTGTTTCGGTGCGACGGTGTCCGGGCGTCCGGCCGACCTGCCCGGGGTGGACGACATCGCCGGCATCTTCATCAACGCACTGCCGGTTCGGGTCGAGGTCGACGACGCCGCTCCCGTTCTCGGGTGGCTGCAGGAACTGCAGTCCGCCCAGGTCGAGGCCCGACGCTTCGAACACCTTCCGCTGACCCAGTTGCACGCCTGGAGCGGGGTCCCCGGCGGGGTCAACCTGTTTGACAGCATCGTCATCTTCGAGAACTACCCGATCAACGACGATGCCGCGGCAGCGCACGGCCTGCGGCTGTGTGAGCTGCAGGCCATCGAGACCACCAACTACCCGCTCAGCCTCATGGTGTCACCGGCCAAGCAGCTGTCGATCGAGCTGGGCTACGACCCGGCCCTGTTCGATCCCACCACGATCGAGCGGATTGCGGGCCACCTGGTTCGCGTACTGAGCGTGGTGGCCGCCGAGCCCACGATCGCCGTGGGGCAGATCGACCTGCTGACCGAGTCCGAGCGCCGCCGGGTGCTGGTGGACTGGAACGACACCGACATCGCCGTCGCTCCGGCCACCCTGCCCGGGTTGTTCGAGGCGCAGGTGGCGCGGACGCCGGATGCCGTGGCGGTGGTGTTCGAGGGTGTCGAGCTGTCGTATGCGGAGTTGAACGAGCGGGCGAACCGGCTGGCCCGGTTGTTGGTCGAGTCCGGGGCGGGGCCGGAGCGGTTCGTGGCCTTGGCACTGCCCCGGTCGGCGCAGACGGTCGTGGCGTTGCTCGCAGTGCTGAAGTCGGGGGCGGCCTACCTGCCGATCGACCCGGCCTATCCAGCGGAGCGCATCACGTTCCTGCTCGAGGACGCCCGGCCGGCGCTCGTGGTGACCATGAGCGAGGTGGCCGACCGGGTGCCCACGGTGCCGGGGGTGGCCGGGCTGGTCCTGGACGCCGGGCAGACCGCCGCGGTGGTGGCCGGTGGTTCGGGCAGCGACGTGACCGACGCCGAGCGCGCGCGGCCGTTGTCGGCGGCACACCCCGCCTACGTGATCTACACCTCGGGGTCGACGGGGCGGCCGAAGGGTGTCGTGGTCGCGCACGAGAGCGTGGTCAATCTCGTGCGGTGGGCGGCCTCGGACTTCGGTGCCGCGGGGCTGTCGCGGGTGGTGGCCTCGACGTCGTTGAACTTCGACGTCTCGGTGTTCGAGATCTTCTGCCCGCTGCTGCTCGGCGGCAGCATCGAGGTGGTCCGGGATCTGCTCACGTTGACCGAACCGCGAGCCGGTCAGTGGGCGGCGAGCCTGGTCAGCGCGGTGCCGTCAGCGTTCGCCCAAGTCCTGGCGCAGGGCGCCGTGGCGGTGGCGGCTCGGAACGTGGTGCTGGCCGGGGAAGGGCTCTCGGCGCGGGCGGTGCGGGAGATCCGGACGGCCATGCCGGACAGCCGGATCGCCAACATCTACGGCCCGACCGAGGCCACGGTGTACGCCACCGCGTGGTACTCCGACGCCACGGACCCGGAGCAGGCGCCGCCGATCGGGCGGCCGATCACCAACACCCGGGCCTACGTGCTCGACGCATCGCTGCGCGCGGTGCCACCCGGTGTACCCGGCGAGCTCTATCTCGGCGGTCGCGGCCTCGCCCGGGGCTACCTCAACCGTCCCGGCCTGACCGCGCAGCGGTTCGTGGCCGACCCGTTCGGTGCGCCGGGGTCGCGGATGTATCGGACCGGGGATGTGGTGCGCTGGAGCACCGCCGGTGAGTTGGTGTATCTGGGTCGGGCCGATCATCAGGTGAAGATCCGCGGGTTCCGCATCGAGCTCGGTGAGGTCGAGGCGGCGCTGCTGGGCCACGACCAGGTCGGCGAGGCGGTCGTGGTGGCCCGCGAGGAGGACTCCGGGCACAAACGCCTGGTCGCATACCTGGTGCCCGCCCCCGGTGGCAGGCCGGACCCGGGCGAGCTGCGCGAATACCTGCGCGAGCGGTTGCCCGACTACATGGTGCCCTCGGCGCTGATCACCCTGGAGCGGTTCCCGCTCAACCCCAACGGCAAGCTCGACCGCGCCGCACTACCCGCCCCCGACTACACCGCAGCACCCGGCGCCGGCTACCTCGCACCCCGCACCGAAGCCGAGCGGGTCCTGGCCCAGATCTGGACCGACGTGCTCGGCGTCGAGCGGGTCGGCGTGCAGGACAGCTTCTTCGAGTTGGGCGGCGACTCGATCCTCAGCATCCAGGTAGTGTCCCGGGCCCGGAAGGCCGGGCTCGACCTCATGCCCAGGGACGTGTTCCGGCACCAGACGGTGGCGTCATTGGTCGTGAGCGTCGACGGGGCGGCGCCGTTCGTTGCGGAGCAGGGTCCGGTGACCGGTGCGGTTCCGTTGACCCCGATCCAGCGCTGGTTCTTCGACGTCCAGACGACGCGACCGGAGCGCTTCGACCAGGCGCTGACGGTCGAGGTCGCCGAGGACGTCGATCGGGCGGCGTTGCGCAGCGCGTTGGCCTCGGTGATCGAGCATCACGACGCGCTGCGGATGCGCTTCGAGCACCGCGAGGGGCAGTGGCGACAGAACAACGCCGGGATCGAGCCGGTGGACGTCCTGCGGCTGCGCGATCTGTCCGACGTCGATCCCGACGAGCAACCTGCGGTCCTGGCGCAGGTCGCCGAGGAGGTGCACGCGGGGTTCGACCTCGGTCGGCCACCGCTCGTGGCGGCGGTGTTGTCCGACCTCGGCCCGGGGCGGCGGCCGGTGTTGTTCCTGGCGGTACACCACCTGGTCGTCGACGGGGTGTCCTGGCGGATCCTGCTGGAGGACCTGGACACGGCCTACCGGCAGGCCGCGAGCGGCCAGGCCGTCCAGCTCGGGCAGAAGACGACCTCGTTCCGGGACTGGGTGCTCGGCCTGACCGAGCACGCCGCCGCCGGCGGGTTCGACGATGAGCTCGGTTACTGGTGCGCCGTGGGCGAGGGCTGCGATCCGCGGCTGCCGACCGCCGGCGAGGGGCCCGACACGATCGCCTCGGAGCGACTGGTCACCGTGCGGCTCGAGGAGGACGAGACCGCCGCGCTGCTCCAGGACGTGCCGGGGGTTTACCGGACGCAGGTCAACGACGTGCTGCTCAGTGCGCTGTACCGGGTACTGAGCCGATGGACCGGGCGCGAGCGGGTGCTGGTCGACCTGGAAGGTCATGGCCGCGAGGAGATTCTCGAGGGTGTGGATCTCTCCCGCACGGTGGGCTGGTTCACCAGCATGTTCCCGGTCGCCCTCGACGTGCCCGGTGCGCAGGACTGGGGCGTCACGCTGAAGTCGGTGAAGGAGCAGCTGCGAGCGGTGCCCCGCCGCGGTCTGGGCTACGGCGTGCTGCGCCACCTCACCGACGCCCCTGGGCCGGTCGAGCAGGCGAGAGCCCAAGTCAGCTTCAACTACCTCGGCCAGTTCGACTGGACCCCGGGTCCCGACGGCGGGCTGTTCGAGGCGATGCACGGGCTGATCGGCGACGCCAGCCCGGAGGCCACCCGGTCTCACACGCTCGACGTGATCGGCCGGGTCGAGCACCGGCGCCTGGAGCTCACCTGGTCGTACTCGGAGAACCTGCACCGGCGCAGCACCATCACCGCCCTGGCCGAGGACCTGCGCACCGCACTGCGGGAGATCGTCAAGCACTGCTCCCGACCCGGCGTCGGTGGCCGCACCCCGTCGGACTTCCCCCTGGCCCGCCTGGATCAGTCCACGGTGGACCTGCTGGTGGACGACGGGCGTTCGGTGGAGGACATCTATCCGCTGACCCCGATGCAGGCGGGAATGCTGTTCCACGGGCTGGTGGACGGGTTCTCCGGGGCCTACCTCAACCAGCTGCAGCTGCGCCTGTCCGGTGTGGCCGATCCGCAGGCGTTGGGGACGGCCTGGCAACGGATCGTGGATCGAACGCCGGTGCTACGCAGCCGCGTGGTCTGGGAAGGGTTGGACGAGCCGCTGCAGGTGGTGCAGCGGGACGTCACGGTGCCGATCAGCTATCACGACTGGACCGGGCTGTCCGAGGCGCGGTGGCGGGACCGGCTGCAACCGCTGCTCGAACGCGACCGGTCCGAGAGCTTCAACCTTGCTACGCCGCCGCTGCTTCGGCTGGTGATCGCCGCGCTGCCCGACGATGAGGTCTGGCTGATGTGGACCTTCCACCACGTGCTGCTCGACGGCTGGAGTTCGGCTCAGGTACTCGACGAGGTGTGCCAGCAGTACGTGGCGATCGTCGGTAGGCGCGACCCTGCGCAGCCGACCCGGCGTCCGTTCCGGGATTACCTGCACTGGCTGGACGACCGTGACAAGGATGAGGCCGAGCAACACTGGCGACAGGTACTCGGTGGTTTCGAGTCGCCCACTCCGTTGCTCTTCGACCGGCAACCGGTTGAGGCGCACCGCGCCGAGTCCTGCGACACCGTGCGGGTCGCGCTGTCGACCGAGCGGTCCCACCGTCTCCGCGAGTTCGCCAAACGCAATGGGATGACGGTGAGCACGATCGTGCAGGGAGCGTGGGCGCTGTTGCTGTCCCGTTACAGCGGTGAGCGCGACGTGACCTTCGGGACCACGGTCTCGGGACGCCCGGCCGACTTGTCGGGTGTGGAGTCGATGGTCGGGATGTTCATCAACACGGTGCCCACCCGGGTGCGGGTGCACCACGCACAGGACGTGCTGTCGTGGCTGCGCGAGCTGCAGGCCGAGCAATCCGAGTCGCGCCGGTTCGATTTCGTTTCGCTGGCGCAGCTACAGACCTGGAGTGATGTTCCGGGCGGGGTGAACCTGTTCGACAGCATCGTGGTGTTCGAGAACTACCCGTTCGACGAGGACGCCATCGCCGCGTACGGCCTGTCGATACGCGAGATGCATGACCTCCAGCCGACCAGTTATCCGCTGAGCCTGGCGGTGTCCCCGGGTCAGGAGTTGGCGATGGGGTTGGGGTATGACCCGGCGTTGTTTGATCTGGGGACGGTGGAGCGGATCGCGGGTCATCTGATGCGGGTGTTGGACGCGGTGATCGCGGATCCTGCGACTCCGGTCGGGTG
>JBBSGM010000063.1:0-23007 GCA_038254065.1 Mycobacteriales bacterium
CCTTGAGCCTGGCGGCCTTGGCCCCCAACCGGAAGACGGGCAGCCACGAAGTGAAGGTGACCTGATGGGCGACGCCACGATCCACGCCTCCGCACGTGACAGGCCCCTTCCACGTGACCGGACACAGACCGAGCCCGGCCGCGAGCTCGACGACCGCATCCGACAAGCCCTCCCGCATATCGACGAACGTGCACCTACCCTTCTCATCGACGTCACCGCCGGAGTCCATCAATCCCTGGAGCAGGGCCAGCCGTTGTTGTATCGAGGCCTCCAGATAGGGCCGCGGTACATCCCCGGCGGAACGGATCTCGTCACGTGCTTCGTCGCTCGTCCCGTCGCCGAGCCGGCTCCCGAGCACATACGGGTCGACCGGCAGTGCCTGCGCGGGATACTCGACGGGCTCCGCGAGCGCGACATGGTGTCGGTACTCGCCGCCTACGCGCACCGTGGCGGCGACCTCGGCGGTGGTGGTGACTGCCGCCCGACCCGTCTTCGTGCTGGTCAGCCAGCGGTGCTCGGAATCGGCGACGATCGACTGACCGTCGGAGAAGCAGACCTCGTAGCATGGCCGGCCGCGCATGATCTCGGTCGCCGCCAGGACGCGGGTCGGCCGCCCGTCCACGCCGAACACCTGCTCACCGACCAGGAGATCACCCATCGTGCGCCAACCCGCGGGGGTGGGGATCGAGGTGTCGACCGCGAGGGCCTTCCCCTCCAGCCGTCCGGCCAGATCGTCGGGCAGGCTCACCGACTCGAACGTGGAGCCGAGCACGAACTCGCCAGGGTGCAGCACGAAGGGGTCGTCGCCCTCGGGCTCGAGGAGGGTGGTCAGCTCGTCCTGCTCCTCGCGCGGGTCGATGTGGGTGTAGCGCGAGTTCTGGAAGACCCGGAAGAAGCGGTCCAGCCGGACGTCGACGCTGGACGGCTGGAGCATCGACTCGTCCCAGGGATCGAGTACGAGACGTCCGGCGTCGAGCTCCTTGCGCAGGTCACCGTCGGACAGCAGCACTACGCCACCCTAACCGCGGGCTCGATCCGGTCTCGCTCGGCTTCCGCAAGGAGGAGAGCGCCGAGCTCATCCGGAGCATCCCAGGCGACGGCCGACTGGCCCGAGCGGCCGCTCTGTATACGGTGCTAAGCTCTGACCGACGCCAGGCGGATGTAGTTCAATGGTAGAACTTCAGCTTCCCAAGCTGATAGCGCGGGTTCGATTCCCGTCATCCGCTCTCCCGCACGACATACCGCTGGTAGCACGCTCGACGTGTTGCGGCAGTGCGGACGTCGACAACACGTCAGCTTCGTGAGGCGGTGACCCGATGGCACCTCGGGTGCATCGTCAACCAGGACGCCGTTGACAGCCGTTGCGCCGCTCACAACAGTGCCGTCCGGCGAGGGGCGCCGTCAACCTGCCGACCACCCTTCGCCATCACTCCTTCCGGGTCATACCTTCAGCGCGGCTTGATCCTGGTGCCACCTCAGCGCCATGGCGACTGGATCGCCGAAGCGCTCCGAGCACAGCTCGCCTCTGGCTATCACCGAGTGTTTCCGGGATACCCGACCCTCGATGCGGCGCTCAGCGAGCTCTACATGTCAAGGGCAAGTCGTCAACCGATGGCGGACGGTAGAGCCGCCAGATAGGCCGGCGGCAGCGCTCGAACCGTGGTCTCCTCGACGCCCCCGGCCAGGGCTTCAACAGCCATGTTGGTGCCGGCGGTTCGGGGAGCCCGGAATAGGGAGCGCAAGTGGCCGAGACCCGTACGGGTTACATCTGCGGCTCGCTCACTGCCAAGCAGTACGCCGAAACGCTCGCCAACCTCCTCGGGGTCACTCGCCTTCATCAGCCGCACCACGTCTCCGGCGTCCTTATTGGTCAGCCGGTCCGATTCCAAGCGCTCGTGGATCTTGAACGCCTTGGCTACCAGAAGGGCGGCCACGCCCGCCACCCGGGCCTCGATCGTCCGAGCGTCTGCTCCCTGTTCCAGACTTTTAACCTCCATCAAGTCGAAGTCGACAGCGGCGGCTTCCAGGCCGAGCACCCGTCTCATGGCCTTGGGGTCATGCGGCGGAATCCGCCCACTGCGCCTGCTCTCACCCCCTGGCGAGAAGCTCTGAGCGACCAGCAGATCGACAGCAATGTTGACGATCTGCCCGGCCACCCTCTCCCCCCGCAGCCACGATCCGGGCTGCTCACTCAGGACGAACCCTGCCGCTCCCATGGCTGCCTCGAGTAGAGGGACGTCCTGTAGCAACGCAGGATCGAGGCCGAGGTCAGCGTCGCTGGTATAAGCAGCAACACCGAGCTCGACATCGACGCTGCGCAGGTAGATCGCCTGAGCACCGACCAGGGTGACGGCGTCTCTCTGATCCTCCAGAGCGTCCAGAGCGTCCAGAGCGTCAAGGAGAACGCGACGGGCAACAACATTGAGAGCCTCGTGATCTTGCGACCCGATGCCTTCAGGAAGCTTCGCCACACCGCTGCCCTTTGAACCTTGCAAGCCCAGCATCCCTGCTCGTCATACGAATCAAACTACGGCATTGCTCTGATGGGACAGCAGGCTAGGTAGGCGCCACTCCTCCTCGTTGGCGATCATGTAAGCCAGCACGGCCTCACCTTCAGCCGGCATCCGCCCGCTACCGGCGAAGCAGTCGAGCACTAGCTGGCTGAGGCCGACCTGCTCCAGTCCGTTGATCGTCATGGTGCGTTCGAACGGTCCGTTGTTGGATGGCACCAAGGTCAGCACCTGGTCGAGTCGCGGCGCCCTGCTCAGCTCCCGCACCCCCGGGACTTCCAGAAGCGACAGGTCCTTGCCGATTTCATCGAGTACATGGGGACCGGGTGGGATGTACAGGATCAGCTCACCGCCGATTGCCGTTGGGGCGATGGCCTGGGCCGCCACATGGCCAGTCACGACAGCCTGGTGTCGTATTTGGCCATCGCGAAGGGCTTCCAGAACCGAGTTGAGGCCCTTGCGAGCAAGCCATGGCTTCCCAATCAGTGGCAACTTGTGGATCTCGGCTGTAGCCCGCAGCAAGCCCACCCAGTCGGCATCGACAATCAGGCGATCCTCCCGGCGGATCAACGCTTCGTCGGCCATGGTGTCGAGCAGCCGGGAGACGTAGCTGAGGCTGATGCCGGCTTCCTTGGCGAGCCCATTAGCTTGGTAGGGCGGGCAGTAATCCACCAGAACGCGCACCAGCTTCCGCGCACTCGCCCCAGCAAGACCACGCCGCCGCCTTTGCGGCGGTTTTGGGCTGCGTCGAGCACCCTCGGTCCTGATGAACACCGCTGGTTGGTTCAGCTTGAAGGAGATGTTGCCAGCGAGGTCGAGGTAGCCGAAGCCGCGCTGGTCCAGGGTTTGCCGCGTCCGGGGGCTCAGCCACGGCGAGATGATCAGAACGGCAGCTTGGCCATGAAGCCGACGCATGAGGTTGATCTGCGGAGCAAGCACCCGTTCGGCAACGGCAGGGGTGAGATCCGCCTTGGCCTCGACGAGCACCTGGCCCACCGGGCGTCCGCCCGTCGCACTGCGGAGGCTCCAGACCATGTCTACTCCAGAGTCCGAGTCTGTGACGTCGTTGCCGCCCACGGGTCTGGCCAGATTGTACGGCTCCAGCACCCACCCGTCGCCTAGGATGCTCCGCAGCTGGTCAAGCCCCTGGGCAAGGAGGGCTTCTTCGCCAAGGGTTTCCTCGGTCACCTTGTCATAGTGGCACACTTGCCAACTTCGCCAACTTGCCCATCCTGGACAAGTTGGCGAAGTTGGCAACCAAGATTCTTCTCGCCCTCGACTGTCGAACTTCGATCCCGCCAAGCGATGCCAACTTCTAGGCAGCTCGTGCGGTGCCGCGTGCCAACCCAGGCCGGCCGGGCTCTGATCGACAGCAAACGCAACTTGCAGCCCAAGGGACGGTGCTGGTCGGGAAGTTCTCAAAGCGCTCGCTGAGCCGTACCAGGACTGAACCAGGCCCCAATCGTACCGAGGACGACCTGCTGGCCGTGGTTGCCGCCGTGAACGGCGGCTGGAACACGGGGTGTGGCTGGCGACGACGTGCGTCATAACCATCGACGAACTCGCACGCCGCGCCGACACCGAGCGTCCGGCAGCAGTCAGCGCTGAGTGGCTACGCACCATTGGTCGGTGAAGCAGCCTCGGTGCAGCGCCACGGTCGGGGCCGGTGAGCACCACCGCCGTGTCGGCAAGCAGATGTACCTGCCCGCGGCTGACCGCTGGCTGGATCTCCGAGCGCGGCTACCTGCGGGTCGAGAGTCGTCTGCCCAGGCCCCACCGCATCGCGCTCGTGGCCAGCACGATGAGGCTCACCACGCATCCGACGACCTGCCACCCCTCGTACGGCCCACTCGACACGCCGGTCACCGGGTCGTGCCGGTAGCTGTGGTCCCAGGCCAGCCACCCCCACCAGCACGCCGCGGTGAGCAGGGCCAGGCCCGGCACCAGGACGACCCGGGGTGGCCGGATGACGCAACCAGCCCCACCGATCTCACGGCGCGCCATCGAACCCCCTCCGCAGCGTCACGGGCGCTTTCTGTCGCCATGCGTCCTCGATCAGCTCGACCAGCTGGGCACGGCCGATCTTCGTCAGGTCGACGAGGATCGCGCCGTAGCCGTCGTAGTGCGGGGTCGTGGAGAAGACGGGGTCGCCGGACGCGAGCAGCGCAGCCTTCTCGTCGAGCCCGCACATCAGCACGAGCAGGCCGTCGGACTCGGTCCGCAGCCGGGTGAACGACCTGCCCGGACCTTCAGCGACGGGGTCCGGTAGGACGTCGACTCCTCGACCTCGGGCAACGCCGTCCCGATCGCCACCACGTCGTCCCAGGTCGGCATGGAAGCTCAGCGCGGGGTGTTCTCGGCGAGGAACTTCTCCACTGCGTGGCGCGCCGCGGGCTGGTGCTCCGGGTCCTTCCACCGCTCCACGAGCTCGGCATTCGGGACGGTGGCGGCGAGCGTGCGGGAGGCGCTCTGCGGGTGGAACTCGTCGTCGCCCATCAGCACCAGGAACGGCGTCCCGAACGCCGCGATCTCGGAACACGGCACGCTGAACAAAATATCGTCCGAGCCGTACATGCCGCTGCGCAAGCCGGCCCAGTCGCTCTCGTCGGCCTCGGGGTGCGCAGGCTGCTGCTCGACGGCCCAGGCGTCGAACATCTCGTGGAATCGCTCCCGGTTCCCGGCGAGGCCGATCGGCTGCAGCGTCACGGCCGACGCGACCCGGTCCGACGCGTGCCGCACCAGGTTGACGATGTAGGCGCCGCCGATGCACATGCCGAGTACGTGACAGCAGTCGACGCCGAGGTGGTCGAGCAGCGCCAGCTGGTCCCCGGTGTAGGTGTCCCAGCCGTCCGACGCACCGACCGGGCCGAACGAGCGCCCCGCGTTGCGTTGGTCCATCGCGATCACCCGATAGCTGCCGGCGAGCTGCTCGAGCGGGTTCCACGGCGCGTGGCCCCACGCCTCGATCGCGGAGCGCATCCCACCGGGCGCGATGAGGAGTACCGGGAACCCGGTCCCGCGCTCCTCGTAGCGGATCGAGGTCGTGCCGTTCTCGAAGGTCGGCATGGGTCCAGTCCAGCACATCGCGCGGCAGCCGATGCTAACGGACCCACCCCCGTTCGGGGTGCCTGCGCTGGGCGGGGGAGCCGGCGAGCACCACGACACCGACGACCGCCAGCGCCAGCCCGATCACCAGCGGCCACACCCAACCCGCCCGTACCGGGTCGTCGAGCAGCCCGATCCCCACCAGGCCGGGGACGACGACCTCGGTCACCGCGAACACCGCCGTCACCGCGGACAGGTCACCGCGACCGAGCGCCCGGGAGTAGCTGATCAGACCGACCAGCCAGAACCCGATCACCAGGTAGATGGCGGGCTGGGTCAGCAGGCCCGGGATGTTCTCCAGCGCCGGGCCGGACTCCACATGGACGGCCCGCACCGCCAACGCCGTGCCGCCGAAACCCAGACCGCCGATCATCGCCAGTGGCCAGGCGCGACGGGTGTTGCGCAGTGCCAGCACCACACCGGCGAGAACCACCATCGCCACGATCAGGACCACGTTGGCGGTGAGCCCGACCTGCGCCGGGGGGGCTTCGCCCGCGCTGGCCGCCATCAGTACCAGGCCGGACAGGCACCCGACGACGGCGACCCGGTCCACCGGGCGCAGCATCGTGCCGTACAGCGCCCGGGTCGCCAACGCCGTCAGCGCGATCGCGCCGCCGAGGATCGCCTGCACGGCGAACACCGGAAGGTAACGCAGCGCGGCAACGGTGGACACCCAGCCCAGGCCGTCGAGGAACAGGCCCACCAGATAGCGCGGCTGCAGGACCAGCGGGCGGCGCCGGGTGGTGCGGGTCGTCGCGTCCGACTGGAACAGCCCGGCAAAGGTGTTCAGCACCATCGCGAGCAGCGCGAACAGCGACCCGATCAGCACCGGACCGGTTGCCCTGCGCGCCAACCCATCTCGACAACCCCTTTCCCACCCGCCCCGCAGGGGCCGACAGCGACACACCTGCCCTCGGTTCTCAACGCAGGGGCAACCGCATCACCGGCAACGACCGGCCCGGCGACGAGTCGATGCTGCCGATCCGGTGCGCGCCCATCCGCTCGTAGAACCCTACGGCGTAGGGCTCGGCGTCCCATTCCAGGACGCGGCCACCGGCGGCCGCCGCCCGGTCGCACGCGTGCCGGAACAATCGACCACCCAGCCCGGTACCGATCTCGGTCGGTTCGACCCACAGATCATCAAGGATGACCCGTTCACCGCGGCGCAGCAGCACGTAGAAGCCCACCGCCACCCGGTCCCGCTCCACGACCCAGGCATCGTTGACCGTGAGGACCTCGGGGGTGAGTCCGAGGGTTCGGGCGAAGTGGACGAGGAAAGCGGGCGGGTATGGCCAATGCCCTTTGGCCCGGACGGCGAGACCGGTCAGCTCGCCTGCCTCGTCGGAACGGGCCGGACGGATCGACGCCCCGAGCTCGATGCCGACGACCGCTCCCGCCAACCGTGCCACCACGAGACCCTCTTCCCTGCTCGAGCATAGTGCGCGGGCCGGAGCGGCCCATGCTGGTTCCTCGACGTCGAGGCCGGCGAGGTCACCGCGGCGGGGTCGAGACCGGAACGAGACCAGGACGGCGCAGTCCCACCGTTGGCCAGCTACGCCGCCGTCACCACGAAAGGGGGGATCGTCGCCACCGGTGGGACCACGGCACACTGGCGGTTCCGACGGTAGCAGGGTGCAGTCTGTAGAGGGTCCGCGGCAGTGGGCGGCGAGGAGGCACGAGCCTGTGGCGGTACCGGCAGCGGTCGAGCTCGTCGACCTCGCCCTCAAGGCGACGGTGGCCTACGAGCGTCCCGACCTCGGCTCCAGGCTGGAGCAGACCCGCAAGCGGCTGGCCGATCCGAACGTACGGGTGCTCGTGGTCGGGGAGTTCAAGCAGGGCAAGAGCCAGCTGGTGAACGCACTGGTCGACGCGCCGGTCTGTCCGGTCGACGACGACATCTCCACCGCGGTGGCGACCGTCGTCCGGTACGCCGAGACCGTGTCGGTGACGCTGGTACGCGAGCCCGGCCCTGGCGACGACCGCCCGCCGGAGCGCACCGAGGTACCGGTGTCCCGGCTCGCCGACCACGTCTCGGAGGCCGGCAACCCGGGCAACCGGGCGAAACTGTCCTACGCGGAGGTCGGGTTGCCCCGCAAGCTGCTCGCCGGCGGTCTGGTGCTCGTCGACACCCCCGGCGTCGGCGGGCTCGGCTCGGCCCACGGCGCGGCCACGATGTCCGCGCTGGCCGGAGCCGACGCAGTTCTGCTCGTCTCCGACGCGGCGCAGGAGTACACCGCCACCGAGCTGGAGTTCCTCGGCGCGGCGATGAAGCTGTGTCCCAACGTGGCCTGCGTGGTCACCAAGACCGACCTCTACCCGCACTGGCGGCGGATCGTCGAGCTCGACCGCCGCCATCTGGACCGGGCCGGAGTCCGGACCGAGATCTTTCCGGTGTCCTCCTCGTTACGGCTGCACGCCGCGCAGACCCAGGACGCCGCGCTGCTGACGGAGTCCGGGTACACCGAGCTGGTCGGCTTCCTGCTCCACCGGGTCGTCGCCGGCGCCGACGACCTGGACCGCCGTTCCACCAGCCAGGACGTCGTCACCATCGCCGAGCAGCTCGCCGCGAGCATGAAGGCCGAGCTGATGGCGCAGCAGGATCCGGAGCGCGCCGGGGCCCTCGTCGCGGAGTTGACCAGGGCAACGGCCCGGGCCGACGAGCTGCGGCAGCGCTCGGCGCGCTGGCAGACCACGCTCAACGACGGCGTCGCCGACCTCACCTCCGACGTCGACTACGACCTGCGTGACCGGCTGCGCGCCATCACCCGGGAAGCCGAGCAACTGCTCGACGCGGCCGACCCGGCCGACATCTGGGACCAGTTCGCCGAGTGGCTCCACCAGCAGGTGGCCTCGGCCGCCTCGGCGAACTTCGTCTGGACGGCCGAGCGGGCCCGCTGGCTGGCCGGCCAGGTCGCCGAGCACTTCGCCCAGGGCGCCGACATTCCGCTGCCCGACCTGCGCTTCGCCGACGCGGGTGGAATGGCGGGCAAGGTGAGCGAGCTCGAACAACCCGTCGATGAGAAGCTCAGCATCGGCCAAGCGCTGTTCACCGGCATGCGTGGGGGGTACGGCGGCATGTTGATGTTCGGGATGGCCACCACGGTGGCGGGCCTCACCCTGATCAACCCGGTCTCGATCGGCGCGGCCGTACTGTTCGGCGGCAAGACGGTGCGCGACGAGCGCAAGCGGCTGCGCCAGCGCAGGCAGGCCGAGGCGCGCAACGCCGTGCGCAGGCATGTCGACGAGGTGACGTTCCAGGTGAGCAAGGACTCCCGCGACACGTTGCGCAAGGCCCAGCGCGAACTGCGCGACCACTTCGGCACGCTCGCCGAGGAGGTGCACACCTCGCTGGCCGAGTCGGTGGCCGCGGCCCAGGGCGCGGTGCGTACCGACGTGGCACAGCGGGAGCGCCGGATCCGCGACCTCAAGGCGGAGCTGGCCCGTATCGACGCGCTGAGCGCCGGCGCGAGGGCATTGCTCACCCCGCAGGTCGGCGCGGGGCCGCAGCAGGCCGGAACCACCAGATGACGCCCGTGCCCGGCCTCGGCTCGGCGGTGCGCGTGCTGCTGCGCCGCACCATCGACACCTACCGGGACAGCCCGCAGGCGATCGCCTGGTTGCAGCGCCATCTCGGCCGGTTCGACGAGCCGCTGCGGGTGGCGATCGCCGGCAAGGTCAAGGCGGGCAAGTCGACGTTGCTCAACGCGCTGGTCGGGGAGGAGATCGCGCCGACCGACGCCGGTGAGTGCACCCGGGTGGTCACCTGGTACCAGGACGCCCGGACGCCCCGGGTGCTCATGTACCCCCGGTCCGGATCACCGCGGCCGCTCACCCTCAGCCGCTCGAAGGGTGCGCTGTCGTTCGACCTGCGAGGCACCCCCACCGAGCAGGTCGACCGGCTCGTCGTCGACTGGCCCTCGCAGAACCTGCGGACCACCACCCTGATCGACACCCCGGGGATCGCCTCGCTGTCGGCCGACACCGCCGCCAGGGCCGGCGCCTTCCTCACTCCGGAGGACTCGCCGGCGGAGGCCGACGCGGTGGTCTACCTCATGCGCCACCTGCATGCGAGCGACGTGCGGTTCCTCGAGTCGTTCTTCGACCAGGGAGTGGCCCGCGCGACCCCGGTGAACACGATCGCAGTACTGTCGCGGGCCGACGAGATCGGCGTCGGACGGCTGGACGCGCTGATCTCGGCACGCCGGATCGCCCGGCGGTACCGGTCCGACGACAAGGTTCGCGGGCTGTGCCAGACCGTCGTCGCGGTGGCCGGGCTGCTCGCCCAGACCGGGCGGACGATGCGCCAGGACGAGTTCGCCGCGCTCGTCGAGCTCGCCGGGCTGGCGCGGTCCGACCTGGACTCGATGCTGCTGTCGGTGGACCGGTTCGTCCGCCTCGACCTGAGCTCGCCCAGCTCGGATGCCAGAGCCCGGCTCGTCGAGCGGTTCGGGCTGTTCGGGATCCGGCTGGGCACGACGCTGGTCCGCCAGGGCGTCACCGACCCCTCCCGGCTCGCCGGGGAGCTGGTCACCCGCAGCGGCCTCGACGAGCTGCGGATGGTGCTGGCCAACCAGTTCACCGAGCGCCGCGACCTGCTCAAGGCCCGCTCCGCGTTGCTCGCCGTGGAGCGGGTGCTACAACGCGAGCCGCGGCCGGCGGCGGCGCCGCTGTGGGCCGAGGTGGAGCGGATCCTGGCCGGCGCGCACGAGTTCGTCGAACTGCGGATGCTCTCCGGGCTCCGGTCGGGCGGGGTGAAGCTCTCCGCCGAGGCGATGGAGGACGCCGAACGACTGCTCGGTGGCGACGGCGGCTCGGCACCCGCCCGGCTGGGGCTCACCCCGGAGGCCGGCATCGAGGAGATCAGGGCGGCCGCGTTCGCCGCCGTGGTGCGCTGGCAGCGCCGGGCCGAGAGCCCACTGTCCAGCCGGGCCACCGCCGACGCCGCACGGGTGGTCGTGCGTAGCTGCGAGGGCGTGCTCGCGGGCCTGGGCGGGCCCGGCTAGTCGCCGGGCGCGGATCCCAGGATCTGGCGCAGGTGCCCGAACAGCTCACCACGGCTGTTCGAGCCCAGCCGCTGGCGCATCCGCGCCACGTGGTGCTCGACGGTCTTCGCCGAGATGAACAGCCGCTCGCCGATCTGCTTGTAGGTCAGTCCCTCGAGGACCAGCACCGCTACCTCACGCTCCCGGCCGCTGAGCGGCCCGTCGCCCGTCTCGTCGGGCGCGGACCCGGGCTCGGGCTCGGCGGCAGGGGCCGCGCCGGCGGGTCCGGCGGGCTGTGCGGCGGTGACCCGGAGACCGAAGGGCGGGGTGTCGGTCTCGGCCGCCGGACGGGTGGCGGCCGAGGCGCCGGGGCCACGACCGCCCTGCATGGCCCTGGCGCAGCTGAGCAGCGCGCTCATCGCCTTGCGGTCCCGGGTGCGGATGGCCGCCTGGCCGACGAGCTTGCCGCCCTCCCAGGACAGGCCGACCGCGTGCAGCCCACGGGCGGCGGCCTCGACCCCCTCCGGGTCGACGTCGGAGTCCATCAGCCGGACCCAGTGCGGGGCCGCGGTCGCCATGGCCGCGGCGTATCGGCTGCCCGCTGCCGCAGCACCCAGCGCTGCCGCATGCCTCGCCGCCGCATCCCGATCCTCCGCGAGGATCGAGGCATGCAGCTGCGACCAGTGCAGCGGGGCCGACCACAACGCCGGGTGGCCGAGGCGGGCCAGCAGGGTGGCCGCCTCCGCCAGGTGCGGGCGGACCCAGCTCGGCTCGCGCAGCCGGGTGGCCGCGATGGCGAGCTCGCCGAGCGGCTGCAGCACGAACAGGTCCACGGGATGGCGGACGATCGCCTCCCTGGCCCGGTCCCAGGCCGGCATCAACGAGGCCAGGTCACCGACCCGGCGCGCCAGCGCCACCTCCAGCGCGGCGGCCAGCAGCTCGTCGCGCGGCTCGAGGCGCACCCCCGGCGGCGAGGCCGCCGACAGCAGCGTCCGGGCCGCCGTCGTCGCCCCGCGGTACAGCGCGATCCAGCCCAGCAGCAGCCGGTGGCGGGCCCCGGCGACCCGGCCACCGAGGCGGACCTGCACGGCGCGCTCCAGCACGGACTGCGCCACGTCGAGCTCCCCGCAGTGCACCGCGACGAGCGCCGCCAGCGCCGCGGGAGTGTCGGTGAGCAATGCGGACCGGTCCGCCGGCTCGAGCAGCCCGGCCGCCCTGGCCAGCTGGGACAGTGCCGCGGTCGCTGACCCGGCTACCGAGTCGTAGACGCCCTTTGCCATCAGCTCCTCGGCCCCCGCCTGCAGTGTCGGCGGTCTTCGCAGGTGCCCCGGTTGCGGGCCCGCCGGGCCGGGCGCGGGCATCGCGAGCAGCTCCCGGGCCTCGTCGAGGGCCCCGGTGCCGATCAGCGCGGGCACCGCGAGCAGGATCGGGGTGCCGGTCTGCGCGGCGCCGCGCATCCAGCGGTACAGCTCCGCGCTGCGGGCCAGCAGGCCGCGGTGCGCCAGCACCGCCGCGGCGACCGCGCCGGCCCGGACCGCGTCCTCGGGCTCCACCTGCTCGACCGCCGACAGGACCTGGTCGGCCTGGTCCATCGCGAGGTCGAGGTGGCCGGCGAGCATCGCCGCCTCGGCGCGGCGGGTGGCCAGCTCGAGGGCGGGTGCGCCGGCCGCCACCGCGGCCGCGTAGAGCACGCCCGCAGCCCGCGAGCCCACCCGCACCGCCTCATCGGCACCCGCGGTGAACACCTCGGCGGCCCTGGCGCCGGTGGCCCCGGTCTCCAGCAGACCGTGAGCGGCGCCGAGCACACTGCCGCCGCGGTCGAGCTCGATCTCGGCCAGGGTGCGGCGCAGCTCGAGGCGCCGCGCGGTCGGGGTCCGCGCGGAGATCGCGATCGCGAGGAGCGGCGGCAGGGCGCCCTCGACGGTCAGGAAGCCCGCCGCCCGCGCCTGTTCTCCCAGCTCGTCCACCTCGTCGACACCGGCCCCCGCGGAGTCGGCGAGACCGAGCAACGGCACCAGCACCTCGGCGTCGCGGGGGGCACCGAGCGCCAACGCGCCGAGGAACTCGCGGAGCCGCGGTTCCAGCCCGTGGACGAGGTGGCCCAGCTGCGCGACCAGCAGGTCGGGCGGTCCGTCGGGCAGCCCCGCAGGCTGGGCGAGTCGGGCCCGGCCGGCGGGCCCGACCTGGTCCAGGATCGCGGCGAGCAGCCGGTCCACCAGGCCGGGCAGGCCTGCCGTCTGCTCACTCACCCGGTCGACGAGGGCGACCGGCGGGCGCTCCCGCAGCACCAGGGCGGCCCGGGCCGCGACGCCGTTGCGGTCCAGGGCGCCGAGCACCAGCGGCGGCCCTTCGACGGCCAGTGCGGCGTCCAGCGCCGCCAGCTGCGCGCTGCACGGCCACGGTCGGTGCGCCACCACGACCCGGCGGTCGGACTCGGCGGCCAGCGCACCCAGCCGTTCCACGTCGTGGGGCCCGAGCAGATGCACGTCGTCGACGATCAGTACGGCGTCCACTGGCCCGCCATGGCCGGCGTCGGGCAACGCGCGCAGGACCGGGTGGCCGGCTGCCCGGTATGCCACCGCCAGCGCGTCGAGCAACACCGTCTTGCCGTGCCCGCCCGGTGCCACCACGACGACCCGGCGGGCCCGCTGCGGTTCGGCGACGACGTCGCGGACCAGCCGCCTGGCCGTCGGCGCGCCGGCCAGCGCCACGTCCGGCTCGGAGCGTGGCGCGTCCGGGCCCGCCGCGGGTCGGGTCGTCGCGGTCACCGCACCCCCTCATGTCCGGCACCGATCGGGCGAGAACGTCGAGCGTATCGGGGCGGTCCGCCGGCGGAGCAGACACCGGGAGCCTGTCCTGCACAGGACCGGCCGGCCGGGATGGCAGGATCCGCGCGGGCAGGTCGTCGCCCCCGTGAACCCACCCCGCGACCCGACAGTGGAGGACGCCGTCCCGATGGACCACGACATCCCGGTGGTGATCCTGTGTGGGGGCCAGGGCACCCGGATCCGGGAGGTCAGCGAGCGGCTGCCGAAGGGAATGGTCGAGATCGGGGGCCGGCCGGTGCTGTGGCACATCATGAAGCTGTACAGCCACTACGGCTACCGACGCTTCATCCTGTGCCTGGGTTACAAGGGCTGGGAGATCAAACAGTTCTTCCTCGACTACCGGGCGCACCTGGCGGACTTCACCCTCTCGCTCTCCCGCGACGACCACGAACCACGGTTCCACAACGGCCCGGCGGACGAGAACTGGGAGATCACCTTCGTCGAGACGGGCTTGGAGGCGGGGACCGGGACCCGGCTGCGCCGGATCCGGCGCTACCTCGACACCCCGCGGCTCATGGTGAGCTACGGCGACGGTGTCAGCTCGGTCGACATCGATCGGCTGATGCGGACGCACCGGTCCGCGGGCCGGGTCGGCACCGTCACCGGTGTGCACCCGACCTCGAAGTTCGGCGAGATGCAGGTCGAGGGCAACCGCGTCGACGAGTTCAACGAGAAACCCACCCAGGTGACCGGCTTCGTCAGCGGCGGGTACTTCGTGTTCGAGCGCTCGTTCCTCGACGACTACCTCGACGACTCCCACGACCTGTTCCTCGAGCACGAGCCGCTGCAGAAGCTCGCCCGCGACGACCAGCTGACGGTCAACCCGCACGAGGGCTTCTGGGCCGCGATGGAAACGTACAAGGACTACCGGTTCCTCAACGAGCTGTACGCCTCCGGAAAGGCACCGTGGAAGCTCTGGGCGGACGAGCGGTGAGTCAGCGCGGGGGGCCCACCGGGTCGGTGGAGAGGTCTGCCGGAGTTCCGCCGGTACCCAACAGCGCCTGCCACACCGGCTGGGTGACGACGCCGGGAAGGCCCTCGGTCCTCCGGTCCCCGGCCAGCGCCGTCACCGCGAGCCGAGGGTTCCCGACCACGCCTTCTACCAGGGCAAGGTGGGGGGCGCCCGCTTCTTCACCAGGACCGTCCTACCGCAGCTGAACGCCACCGCGCGATCGTGGAGAACGCGGACAACACCCTCATGGACCTCCCCGGGGCAGCCTTCTGACCGGACGCGGCTCAGGCACACACGATGGCCGGGGAGGGGTTGTAGTGCACGGTGCGGGTCTCGCTGCGGGTCTCGCCGCTGCTCACGTCGCGCAGGGTGCGGGTGTCGGTGGCGGTGAAGCCCGGCGCGCCCTGGCTCGGGTGGCAGGCGTCTCCGGCGGGCAGTGTCACCGTGTTCGGCGGGATCGGGTCGGTCCGTGGCCCGGTGGTCGAGGTGACGTCGTAGCGCTTGGTGCCGAACATCTTCACCGTGATGTCCTGCGGGGTCCAGATCGTCTGGATCAACACTGCCGTCGGCCCGTCGTTGCGGAACTTGACGTCGATGACGTTGTCGAACACCGTCGCCTCGCGGGCCACCGGGTACCGGCTGATGTAGAAGCTGTGCTCCTTGTGCTCCACGTCCACCATGCCGGCAAAGTAGGCCGCGTTGTACAGCGTCGTGGCGAGCTGGGAGACGCCCCCACCGATCCCGCGCGCCGGGTGCCCGTCCTCGATGATGCCGGCCTCGACGTAGCCGTGCGCGGCATCCCGCGGGTTGGTGGCGGCGTTGAGGCTGAACGTCTGACCCGGCCCGACGATCACGCCGTTGATCTGCTCGGCCGCCCGCTGGATATTCATCCCGGAGTCGGCCGCGAACCCCCTGGTGGTGAAGGAGCTGATCTCGCCGGTGATCCCCGCGCCGGTGAGCTCGGCGGTGGTCACCTTGGCGGGCTGGTCGGTGTAGACCGCGGTGAGCTGTCGTGTGCTGCCCGGCATGGTCAGCACGGCCAGCAGGTCCTTGAACGTCGCCGGGTAGTCGATCGCGCGGCCATCCTGGGATCCGACCACCACCGGCGCGCCGGAGGAGAAGTCGAGCGAGGCGTCCCGGCCGGGCTTCTCGGTGGCCGCGAGCTGCGGCTTCACCGCGTCGGTGACCGCGCCGACGTTGATCGCGGGAACGAGCTTCGGGTCGGCGGCCGGATCGACCCCGAAGCTCAGCGCCGATGCGATCACCGCGGGTGCGAGCGTGGCCTGGGCACCCTCGCCGAGGACGGTCACCGGCGCCGACACGGCCGGCCGGGCCACCGCCGCGACCGCTTTCTGCACGTCGTCAGCCGTCGTTGTGGCGGGCAGCTCGATGAGCGGGAGCACCACCGGCGATCCGCTCGCCCACTCCCGCTGCACGGTCTGGATCGCGCCCGGCAAGTCGAGCCGGCGGCCGCTGACCGGGTTCACCGGCACCGGCCTGAGTCCGTCGAAATGGACCGCGCCCTCGGTGGGGGGCTTGTCGACGAGCGGTTCGAGCTGCCCGAGGGCGATCGACACGGACCGCGGGTCCGCGGTGTCGACGACACCGACCTCCCGATGGGTGAAGAACGAGGTGATCCGGGTGACCGGGTTGAGCGGCTGCGAACCGACCTGGTTGAGGGTGGCGTCCCAGTCAACCCGCAGACCTGCGGTGCGTGGGTCGATCTCGGTCTGCACCTCACCGGCCGTGACCGTGACCGGTCGGGTGGACCGCGGCTCGACCGCGTCGCGCAGCGTCTGCTCGGCGTCGGCCCGGCTGAGCCCGCCGATCTGCACTCCTGCGACGGTGACGCCGCGGGGCACGTGGCCTGCACTGAGGAACAGGTCGGCGACGTACAACACGGCGAGCAACGCGACCACGGCGACACCGACCAGGAGTCGCCGGCGGCGACGGCGCGGCGTGTCGCCGTTGCCGGCTACGGCGCTGTCGGGGCCCGTGGGTGGCCCGTTGCCCCCCGGCAGGGACAGCCGATCCGTCGGTCGGTCGTCAGGTGCGGCGCGGCCGACACCGGGCTCCCCCGACGCCAGGTACGGCGTCGCCTGGCCGGACGCGGGTTGGCGCTCGAGCATGAAGTCTGTCTTCCCTTCACCGCTGGCTCGGTCGGCCGCTCCGGGAGCCGGAACCGTCACAGGTGCCGGCCCGCGGCTCGATGCCGTCCGCGACGACCTGCCCGCGAACATGGTCCCGCCAGCAGCTGGCTCTCGAACCGTTGGCCCGGCACGGCCCCGATGCTACGGGCCGGGGGCGGGAGGCCGTTCGGTGGCAGCGACGTGCTGATCGGCGCAGTGGAATGCCCCGTGGCGCTGCCAGGTCGGGGGTCCGCCGGCGCCACGGGGCTGTATGAGGAGTCGGTCCACCCGGCCCGGGCGTTAACGTGTCGTGCCGAATCTCCGCTGTTCACTCGTTCGGCTCAGCGCTCTCCTCGGTACGCCGGTTCTCACAGGTGCGCGAGCAGGTACCGGCCGAAGTGGGGCACCGTGAACGCGATCCTGCCGCGCTGCGCGGAGAACACCAGCCCCTTCTTGAGCAGGCTGTCCCGTGCAGGGGAGAGCGAGGACGCCCGCCGGGACAGGTGCTCGGCGATCCCGGAGGTCACCACCGGCTCATCACGGCCGTCGGCCAGCTCGGCCATCGCCCGCAGGTACTCACGCTCGGCCGGGGTGGCCCGCTCGAACCGAGAACCGAAGAAGCCGACGGCCAGTTCCGCCTCGGCCTCGGGTGCGGCGATCGACACGTCCGCTGCGCCGATCGGGTCCTTGGGCGCCGCGTCCCAGGCTGCCTTGCCGTAAGCCTGGATGAAGTAGGGGTAACCGCCGGATGCGGCGTAGAGCGCGGCGAGCGCCGCCGCGTCGAAGCGCACGTTCTCGCGCTCAGCGGGAGCGAGCAGGGCGTGGTCGGCGTCGACGCGGTCCAGCTTGTCGATCCGCGCGTATTTGAACAGCCGTTCCGAGTACGACTTCGACGCCGACAGCACCGCGGGCAGATGCGGCAATCCCGCCCCGACGACGACGAGCGGCGCCCGCGACTGGGACAGCTCGTGACAGGCCGCACACAGCGCCGACACGTCGTCGGGGCGCAGGTCCTGCATCTCGTCGATGAGCAGCACGACGCCGGTACCCACGTCCGCCGCGAGCTCGGCGACCTCGGTGAACAGCTCTACCAGATCGATCTCGATGTCGCCGGAGTCGGCCCTGCCGTTCTGCACCGGGACGTCGATGCCGGGCTGCCAGCGTTCGCGCAGCTTGGCCCCGTCGGGAGCCGAGCGCAGCGCGAACGCCTTGAGCACACCGAGCACCTCGTCCACCCGATCCGGCGCCCGGTGCCGCACGGCGAGCTCGCGGATGCCCCGGTGCAGCGCGGCGGACAACGGGCGGCGCAGGTCGGCGTCGGGTCGGGCTTCGATCTTGCCGGCGCCCCAACCCTGCCGGACGGCGATCGAGCGCAGCTCGCCGAGCAGCACCGTCTTGCCGACCCCGCGCAGCCCGGTGAGCACCAGGCTGCGCTCCGGACGGCCGCGAGCGACCCGCTCGAGCATGATCTCGAACGCGTCCACCTCTCGGTCCCGTCCGGCAAGCTCGGGAGGACGCTGACCAGCACCGGGAGCGAAGGGATTGCGCACCGGATCCATGAATCAGACGATATCCGGCCGTCTTGCCCGAAACCTATATTTCGCTATGAAGCCCGATGGCGTGTCGCGACAGGATTGGCTACGGCTCTCTCGGTTCGGTCCGATACTGCCGTAGAAAGCCGTATCAGCCTCGACGGGGCCGACTGCGGCTTCGCCGAGCGGGTCGGCAGAGCGGTCGGACAGCGCTCACGACACATTCGGCGACGTGGTGGCGGACGAGCCCGCCGCGCAGCCCCATCGCGGTGATGCCGGCGCGCTTGGTGAGCAGCGCGCCGAGGTTCAGCTCGCCCTTCGCCCCGCCCTGCAGCCCGGTGATCATAGCCGGCCGTCCGGGGCGAGTGCGGTGAGGTCCGGACACGTGGTATCACTCGGGTGAAGCGTCGAGCAACCGCGCCCGCCGAGGCGCCGACACGATCTCGATAGGGTGACATTTGAGTTCCGGCTGGCGCTGCCTCCACTGATGGCCGACACTCGAATGGTCTAACTACACCATTCGGGGGCAGAAATGAACCATCGCAGAGGAAAGCACCGGCTCGCTCACGGCACCCGGCCCGCACTGCGGTTGGGGCCCCTGCCCAAGCGGCGTGGTCGGCGAACCGGCCTGCTCGCCGCCACTCGCGCCCTGTTCTCGAGCCTGGGCGGCCTGCTGGTACTCACCGGGCGTGCAGCGGGTGTCACCCCGAGGATCAGCGAGTAAGCGTAGCTCAGGTGGACCCGGCACGCGTGGTGCCCTGCTCCACGACGACGCCGTCGACGACCGGTCCCCGCGACCGGATCCGCGCGGTGCGCAGGCCCGGTGACCGGCGCTCGGCCGACCGGACGACCCACCGCCGCACCATCGCTCGCGTCGGTGGCAACACCAGCAGCAGCCCCGCCAGGTCGGTGACCAGGCCGGGAACGAACAGCAGCAGTCCGCCGACAGCGACCAGCAGCCCTTCGGTCAGCTCGGGGTGCACGACCCGGTGGCTGCGCACGGCCTCGGCGAGCGCCTGCACCGCCCGCACCCACTCGCGCCGCGCGAGCCACAGCCCGACCAGCGAACCTGCCAGCAGTATCAGCAACGTCGGGCCCACCCCGACCCAGGACGCGAGGGCGACGAGCGCGACGATCTCGACCACGAGGTACAGCAGCACGAACCGCATACCCCCTCCAACGCACGAGGTGCCCGCCGTGCTCCCGATGGTGATCACCAGGTGAGCGCGACGCCCGGATCCTCGAGCAGTGCACCGACATCGGTGAGGAAGCGCGACCCCTGCTCGCCGTCGACCAGCCGGTGGTCGAACGAGAGCGCCAGCTGGCAGACCGTCCGGACGGCCAGCTCGCCGTCCACCACCCACGGTGCCGGCTTGATCGCCCCGACGGCGAGGATCGCCGCCTCCCCCGGGTAGATGATCGGGGTGCCGGTGTCGACCCCGAACACGCCGACGTTGGTGATCGTGAACGTGCCGCCGACGAGGTCACCCGCCGCGGTCGTTCCGGCCCGGGCGGTGGCGGTCAGCGCACCGAGCGCCCTGGCCAGACCGAGCAGGTCACGCGTGTCCGCATCGCGGATCTTGGGCACGACAAGCCCGCGCGGGGTGGCGGCGGCGATACCGAGCTGTATCCGGTCGTAGTAGACGATCTCGCCGGCCGGCCCGTCCCAGCTCGCGTTGATCTCCGGTGTGCGGCGGGTGGCCAGGCAGACCGCCTTGGCCACGAAGGCCAGCGGGGTGAGCGCGACGCCGGTGAACGCCCGGGAACCGCGCAGCCGGTCACGCAACGCCATCGTCGCGGTCACGTCGACGGCGAGGAACTCGGTGACGTGCGGCACGCTGAACGCGCTGGACACCATGGCCGCCGCGGTGGCCTTGCGCACCCCGCGAATGGGCTCGCGGCGCGAACCGCTCCCGGGAGCCGGCCCGGCGACGGCCGGCCTCGCGGTGGCGACCGCCGGCTCGCCCGGCGCGTCGGCAGCCGGCTCGGCCTGCGCCCCGGCCGCAGCGGTCCGCACGTCGTCGCGGGTGATCCGGCCATCCGGCCCGGTGCCGTCGAGCAGCCGCAGGTCGACGCCGAGGTCGTGGGCCAGGGCGCGGACCGGGGGCTTGGCCAACGGGACGAGAGCCGCGGCCGTCGGGCCGGGATCACCGGCTGGGAGCCCGGAACCGCGTTCACCGCGGCTCCCGGCTCCGGAATGCTGATCATGGCCGGGCGACCCGCGCCGGGAGCGGCGAACCACCGGGTCCGGCCGGGGGCCGTACCCGACGAGCGTCGCGATCCGCTCGCCGGTGCCGGCCTCGCCGAGCTGTACATCGCCGGCCCCCGGGGACGTTCCCACGGCGCCGGTCTCGGCCGTCTCGATGGTGATGATCGGGATCCCGACCTCGACGGTCCGGCCGGGCTCGACCAGCAGCTCACCGACCGTGCCGGCATAGGGACAGGGCAGCTCGACGACCGCCTTGGCCGTCTCGATCTCCACGATGACCTGGTTGACCGACACGGTGTCCCCCGGCGCGACCAGCCAGCCGACCACCTCGGCCTCGGTCAGCCCCTCGCCGACGTCGGGCATCGCGAACTCACGCCGCATTCCCCTCACCACGCCAGCGAGCGGTCGACCGCGTCGAGCACCCGGTCGAGGTCGGGCAGGTAGTCGTCCTCACATCTCGACGGCGGGTACGGGGTGTCGAACCCGGTCACCCGCAGCACCGGCGCCTCCAGCGAGAAAAAGCACTCCTGCGTCACCCTGGCCGCGACCTCGGCCGTCACCGACGACTCCGACGGCGCCTCGGACACCACGACCAGCCGTCCGGTCCGGCGCACCGAGTCGAACACCGGCTCCAGGTCCAGCGGCGACAGCGAGCGGAGGTCGATGACCTCCAGCGACGTCCCGGCGGTCTCGGCAACGACGGCGGCGTCCAGGCAGGTGCGCACGAGCGGGCCGTAGCTCGCCACGGTCACCGTCGAGCCGGGGCGCCGCACCTGCGCGGAGAACAGCGGTGGCGCCGCCGCCGAGACGTCGACGTCGGCCTTCTCCCAGTACCGCCGCTTGGGCTCGAAGAAGATCACCGGATCGTCGCAGGCGATGGCCTGGCGGATCATCCAGTAGGCGTCCGAGGCGTTCGAGCAGGCGACCACCTTCAGCCCGGGCACGTGCGCGAAGAACGACTCGGGTGACTCGCTGTGGTGCTCCACCGCGCCGATCCCACCGCCGAACGGGATCCGCACGACCACCGGCATCGCGAGCTTGCCCTGGGAGCGGAATGCCACCTTGGCCAGCTGCGAGACGATCTGGTCGAAGCCGGGGAACACGAAGCCGTCGAACTGGATCTCGCAGACCGGCCGGAACCCGCGGATCGCCAGGCCCACCGCGGTGCCGATGATCCCGGACTCGGACAGCGGGGTGTCGAGCACCCGCTGCTCGCCGAAGTCCTTCTGCAGGCCGTCGGTGACCCGGAAGACACCGCCCAGCTTACCGACGTCCTCGCCCATCACGAGCACCGCGGGGTCGAGCTCCATCGCGGCGCGCAGGCCCTCGTTGAGCGCCTTCGCCATGGTCAGCACGGCCATCTCAGGGCCCCTCGGCACCGAGGCTCGAACCCGCAAGCGGTTCTTCGGCGAGGAAGGACGCGTGATACGCCAGGTACTCCGCGCGCTGGGCCTCGACCAGCGGCGACGGCTCGGCGTAGACCTGGGAGAACATCCGGTCCGGTGCCGGGTCGGGCATCGCGACGCAGTACTCGCGCAGCCGGGCGGCGAGCTCGTCGGCCTGCGCGGCCACCTCGTCGAAGAAGTCCTGGCCGACGTCGTGGCAGCGCACCAGGTTCACCCGGACCCGCTCGATCGGGTCCTTGAGCTTCCACAGCTCCAGCTCGTCGGCCAGCCGGTAACGGCTCGGGTCATCGGAGGTGGTGTGGGCGTCCATCCGGTAGGTGAAGGCCTCGACGAGTACCGGGCCGTTGCCGGTCCGGCACTCCGCCAGCGCCCACCGGGTGACCGCGAGGCAGGCCACCACGTCGTTGCCGTCCACCCGGATGCCCGGGAAGCCGTAGCCCCGCGCCCGCTCGTAGAGCGGCACCCGGGTCTGGCGCTCCAACGGCGCCGAGATCGCCCACTGGTTGTTCTGGCAGTAGAAGACGACGGGCGCGTCGTAGGCGGCTGCCCAGACGAAGCCCTCGTGCACGTCACCCTGGCTGGTGGCGCCGTCACCGAAGAAACAGATGGTGGCCTCACCGGTCTCCGCGTCCCCGACCTTGCCCTCGAACCGCTGGCCCATCGCGTAGCCGGTGGCGTTGAGGCACTGGTTGCCGATGACGATGGTGTAGAGGTGGAAGCCGGTGGCTCGCGGGTCCCAGCTGCCGTGGTCGGTGCCGCGGAAGATGCCCAGCAGCTCGGTCGGGTCGATGCCACGGCACCACGCCACCCCGTGCTCACGGTAGCTGGGGAAGGCCATGTCCTGGCTCCGCAGCGCGCGCCCGGCGCCGATCTGCGCGGCCTCCTGGCCCAGCAGCGGCACCCAGAGGCCGAGCTGGCCCTGGCGCTGCAGCGCGTTGCCCTCCCGGTCCGCGCGGCGGACCAGCACCATGTCCCGGTAGAACGACTTCAGCGCAGTGGCGTCGACATCGGTGGCGTACGCGTCGAAGCGAGGGTCCTGGCGCCGCTCGCCCTCCGGGTTGAGCAGCTGGACGAGCTCGGCGCCCCCGGCGTCGGTGCCCTTCAGGCCGGCGAGCACCTGCTCCCGGCTGGGACGGGACCCGGGCTCGCCGGGTATCCAGGCCTGCGGCTGCGACATGGTGCCTCCTCGTGCTCACGACGCGGGGTCGCTCGTGACGCCCCGGCCGAGCGGGCGGGCCCCCCGGGGGGGGGGGGGGCGCGCCCGGGGCACGGCGCCCACGAAAACCACCCCGCGCCGCCCCCCCCCGGCCGGGGGCCCGCGGCCCCCCCCCCGCCCACGGGCCCCCGGGGGGCC
>JBBSGM010000064.1:0-22705 GCA_038254065.1 Mycobacteriales bacterium
CAGTCGGGTGCCGACTTCGGCCGCCGACCCGAACCCGTCGTGGACCACGCGTGCCTCCTCTTTGTCCGGCTCCGTTCGAGCCTAGACCGGGGCCGCCGGCGGGGCCGAGCCTGTACGCCCCCCGACCGGGCCGTCGACGTCACCGCCCGCCGCCAGGTCCGAACAGTCCACCTCGCGCACCGGCCGGCCGGCGAGGTAGCTCCGGGCCCCCTCGTCACCGGCGGCAGCAGCCACCACACCGGCCCAGTGCGTGCGACCGATCAGCACCGGATGGCCGGGCCCGTCGGCATAGCTCGCGCGCGCGAGCGCGTCGGGGGCGGTGTACGCCAGCAGCCGCCGGATCACCTCGGGTCCGACATCGGGCAGGTCGACCAGGTGCACACAGGCTGCTGGAGCGGGCGAGACGGCCAGCGCACGCAGCCCGGCACGCAGAGACGCCCCCATCCCCTCGGCCCAGTCGGCGGCCCGCACGACGTGCACCGACTCGTCGAGCAGCGCGCCGACCTCCTCGGCGGCCGCACCCACGACGACATGCACGCTGGCGCAGCCACCCTCACGGAGCACGGCAACCGAGCGGCGGACCCAGGGCACACCGTCGCCGTCGCGCCGCAACGCCTTGGGGCCGCCGGCGCGCCGGCCACGCCCGGCGGCGAGCAGCAGCCCGGCGACCTCAGCCATGGGCCACCTCCTCGGCCGCCCGCAGCACCCGCAAGACGTTGCCACCGGCCAGCCCGGCCAGCTCCTTGGCACTCCACCGGCGGGCGGCGAGCGCGGCGAACAGCGTGGGGTAGCACGAGACGTCCTCGAGGTTTTGCGTGACGAAGGCGGTGCCGTCGAAGTCCCCGCCGATGCCGACCGCCGCCACGCCCGCCACGTCGCGGATGTGCTCGATGTGCGCCACTACCTGGTCGACGGTCGCAACCGGGGGCGGTTCAACGGTGGCCTGTTTGCGCATGACCGGGTCGAGCTGCGCGAAGTCCTTGGGGTCCAGTCCCTGGGCGACAGCGAGCTCCCGGCAGCGCACGTACCACCGCGCTGCCGGAGGTGACACGAACATCGGCACGAACGTTGCCATCACCACGCCGCCGTTGGCGGGGACCCGCTCGAGAACGTCGTCGGGGACGTTGCGTGCCACGTCGCACACCGCGCGGGCGTTGGAGTGGCTGAAGATGACCGGCGCGCTAGAGGTGGCGAGCGCCTGTCGCATCACGTCGGCACTGACGTGCGAGAGGTCCACGAGCATCCCGAGCCGGTTCATCTGCGCGACCACCCGGTGCCCGAAGTCGCTGAGCCCGCCCAGCACCGGCTCGTCGGTCGCCGAGTCGGCCCACGGGATGTTGTCGTTGTGGGTGAGGGTCAGGTAGCGGACACCGAGGGCGTGCATCGCGGCCAGCACGTCGAGCGAGCAGTTGATCGAGTGCCCACCCTCGGCACCCAGCAACGACGCGATGCGTCCCGACGCGACCGCTTCGTCGACGCCGTCGCCGCAGGTGGCCAGGGCCAGCGTCTCGGGGTGCCGTTCGACGAGTCGACGCACGAACGCGATCTGCTCCAGCGTGGCGGTCACCGCCGACTCCCCGGTCAACCGCGAGGGGACGAACACCGACCAGAACTGCGCTCCCACGCCACCGGAGCGCAGGCGCGGCAGATCGGTGTGCAGCTGCGGCGTCGGTGCGTCGAAGGGCAGCTTGTCGAGGTCGTAGGCCGCGCAGATCCGGTGCGCCCACGGGTAGTCGTTGTGCCCGTCGACCAGCGGAACGCGGCGCAGCCAGGCGGCGCTGCCCGGCGCAGCGGGATCCATGGCGTGATCCTGGCACGGCACACTGGTCGGATGCGGTGGTGGACGAGCGCAGCGGCGGGCGTGCTGGCCCTGGCAGCGACAGCTGCCTCCGGCACGTCCGGCGCGGGGCAGTCGGCGTCCCAGACGCTGCCGTCGCCGGTTGTACGCGACGCACCGGTCGTAGGCGACGCGCTGGTCGGCGACGCGGGGCCCTCGGGCGGCGGGCGTACGACCGGCACCGCTGGTCGGCTGCCACTGCACGGGATCACCGTGGTGGTCGACCCAGGGCACCAGCTGGGCAACGCGCGGCACCCCCGCCAGATCAGCCGGCAGGTGCCGGCCGGCGGCTTCACCAAGCCGTGCAACACCACGGGCACCGCGACCAGCGGCGGCTACCCGGAGGCGACCTTTGCCTTCCGGGTCTCCCGGCGGCTGCGCGCCCAGCTGGAGCGGCTGGGCGCCCGGGTCGTCCTGTCGCGCTACCGCAACAGCTATGCGCTGTGGGGACCGTGCGTCGACGAGCGCGGCCGCCTGGGCAACCGGATGGGCGCCGACGTGAAGGTCAGCGTCCACGGCGACGGCTCCACCTCCGGCAGACCCGGCTTTCATGTGATCGCACCGACCGACCGGGCGCCCTGGACCTCGGACATCTACCGACCGTCGCGGCGGCTGGCGTACGCGATCAAACGCGGCCTGCTGGCAGCACGGTTCCCGGTGGCCGGCTACGTCGCCGGTGGCGACGGCATCGACTTCCGCAGCGACCTGGCAACGCTGAACCTCAGCAACATCCCGACCGTGCTGGTCGAGTGCGGCAACCTGCGCAGCCGCCACGATGCCGCGGTCATGACCTCCCGGCACGGGCAGTACCGCTATGCCCATGCCCTCGCGCGCGGCATCCGTGCCTTCCTCCGCCTCGGCCACTGACGCCCGACTGGTAGACACGCGGCCCAGTGCTTGCATCTCGACGGCAGAGCGACGCACCGCGGGCGTGCGAAGGGGCGGCTCCGGCCAAACCGGAACCGCCCCTCGCGGACGTGCGTTGCTGCTGGACGTGAGGTCCGACCCTGGCGGGCCCGACTCAGAAGTCCATGCCGCCCATGCCACCCATGTCGCCGCCGCCAGCGCCTGCGCCGGCGCCGACCTTCTCCGGCTTGTCGGCCACGACCGCCTCGGTGGTGAGGAACAGCGCGGCAATCGACGCGGCGTTCTGCAGCGCCGAGCGGGTGACCTTGGCCGGGTCGATGATGCCGGCCGCGATCATGTCGACGTACTCACCCGTAGCGGCGTCGAGCCCCTCGCCTGCGGACAGGCCCTTGACGCGCTCGGCGACGACGCCGCCCTCGTGACCGGCGTTGATCGCGATCTGCTTGAGCGGCGCCTCGGCGGCAACCCGCACGATCGCAGCGCCGGTCGCCTCGTCACCCTCGAGGTCGATCTTGTCGAACGCCGTCTTCGCCGCCTGGACGAGCGCGACGCCGCCACCGGCGACGATGCCCTCTTCGACAGCAGCCTTGGCGTTGCGCACAGCGTCCTCGATGCGGTGCTTGCGCTCCTTCAGCTCGACCTCGGTGGCCGCGCCGACCTTGATCACCGCGACGCCGCCGGCCAGCTTTGCGAGCCGCTCCTGCAGCTTCTCGCGGTCATAGTCGGAGTCGCTCTTGTCGATCTCGGCGCGGATCTGGTTGACCCGACCGGCGATCTGGTCGGCGTCGCCGGCACCCTCGACGATCGTCGTCTCGTCCTTGGTGACGACGACCTTGCGGGCCTGTCCCAGTAGGTCCAGACCAGCGTTCTCCAGCTTCAGGCCAACGGTCTCGCTGATGACCTGGGCGCCGGTGAGGATGGCGATGTCGGCGAGCATGGCCTTGCGGCGGTCACCGAAGCCCGGCGCCTTGACGGCGACGGACCGGAAGGTACCGCGGACCTTGTTGACGACGAGCGTGGCAAGAGCCTCACCCTCGACGTCCTCGGAGATGATCGCCAGCGGCTTGCCCGACTGCATGACCTTCTCGAGCAGCGGGAGCAGGTCCTTGACGTTGGAGATCTTGGACTCCACCAGCAGCACGTACGCGTCCTCGAGGACGGCCTCCATGCGCTCCGGGTCGGTCCAGAAGTAGGGCGAGATGTAGCCCTTGTCGAAGCGCATGCCTTCGGTCAGCTCGAGGTCGAGCCCGAAGGTGTTGGACTCCTCGACCGTGATCACGCCTTCTTTGCCGACCTTGTCCATGGCCTCGGCGATGATCTCGCCGACCTGGGGGTCAGCGGCGGAGATCGACGCGGTTGAGGCGATCTGCTCCTTGGTCTCCACGTCCTTGGCCATCGTGAGCAGCTGCTCGCTGATGGCTTCGACGGCCTTCTCGATGCCACGCTTGAGCGACATCGGGTTCGCGCCGGCCGCGACGTTGCGCAGGCCTTCACGGACCATCGCCTGCGCCAGCACGGTGGCGGTCGTGGTGCCGTCGCCGGCCACGTCGTCGGTCTTCTTGGCGACCTCCTTGACGAGCTCGGCGCCGATCTTCTCGTACGGGTCCTCCAGTTCGATCTCCTTGGCGATGGACACGCCGTCATTGGTGATCGTGGGGGCACCCCACTTCTTCTCGAGCACGACGTTGCGGCCCTTGGGGCCGAGGGTCACCTTCACGGCGTCGGCGAGGGTGTTCATACCCCGCTCGAGGCCGCGACGGGCTTCCTCGTTGAAAGCAATCAGTTTGGGCATTTCTCCGCGGTTCCTCACGCGTCGAAGGGGCTGGCCCGGCGATGCCCGCGACGGACGACCCCGAGCGACCGGTGAACCCTGCTCACCGGGGCGCGGAGCCTCATCGGCCCGGTGCCACTGGTGGCACTCCCAGAACGAGAGTGCCAACTACGTGTTTAGCACTCGGGCGGGTCGAGTGCAAACCGCGGCGCGTCCACATCTCGCCGGCTCGGCACCGTCCCCGGTCTGGTCTAGCTGCTTACCGCGCTCGCGGCGTGCTTACCTATGCGGCGCCGGCACGGTAAGCGGCCCTGCACCACAGTGCCGTGGTGCAGGAAAGGGGACGCGAGCAGAAACGGAGGCGAAGAGAGTCGCCCGTAGGCATGACGAAGGCCCGGCCCCCCAGGGGACCGGGCCTGCATCAGAGGACCTCGCTCAGGCGAGAACCACGTCGTGGGCCTCCCGGCCCTTCGGGCCGTCGACGACCTCGAACTCGACCTGCTGGCCGTCCTCGAGAGCCTTGTAGCCGTCCATCTTGATCTTGGACCAGTGGACGAACACGTCGTCTTGACCCTCGACCGCGATGAAACCGAAACCCTTGTCAGCGTTGAACCATTTCACGGTGCCGCGCACCATTTGAACTCCAGATTGCTCGTGTCAAGGGACCCCGATCGGGACCCTTCGTACGCCGTCCACAATCCCGCTCGGCGAGCGGGACCACCGTGGGCGACATCGTTGACCCTATCCCACCTTTCTCCACCCCGAACGCCCGGGCGGTCCAGGTCGTGACCAGCTCAGCTGCCGGCCGGGGTACCAACCCGCTATCCACGCCCGCTGCTGGAGCGCGCTCGCCGCGAGACCGAGTCGATCAGCACGGCGAGCAGCAGCACGGCGCCGGTCACCATGTAGCGGACCTCTGCCTGCACATGGATCAGGTTCAGCCCGCTGGTGATCGACTGCAGGACCAACATGCCGAGCAACGCCGCGTAGGTGGAACCCCGGCCACCGAGCAAGCTGGTGCCGTCGATCACCGCCGCGGCGATCGCGGTCAAGTTCGTGCTCGGTGCCACCGGTGTCCTGCGCCACCGACCCCAGACGGCCAGCGGCCAGCACGCCACCGAGCGCCGCGAAGGTCGACGTGAGGGCGAACACCGATCCGGGTCTCACCCCGATCCCGGAACGTGGGCCGCCTCGACGCTTCCGCCCACGGCGAACAGATCCATCACGACGACCAGCACGACCCAGAGCAGCGGCATGTAGCCGATGCCCCGGTCGATGTTGAGGAAGTACGCGAGGTAGCCGAGCCCGACGAGCATCAACGCCGCGCGGATGACGACACCGGTCAGCGACGGCGTCGAGAGTCCGGTCGCCGACCTTCGCCGGATCCCCCACAGGCGGGCGAGCACGATCGCCGGCTGAGTGACCCCGCGGACCGGTGAGCCGGGCCGCTCGCAGACCGATGTCGTGACATTCAGGTCGCCCCGGCAACCACACCGTCACGAGATCGGTCCCGGCCGAGCGGTGCGCCGGCGCTCAGCCGCCGGCGACGGCGGGGATGACGGACATCGAGGCGCCGTCGGGTGTCGGGGTGTCGAGCCCCTGGGCGAAGCGCACGTCGTCGTTGCCGACGTAGAGGTTGACGAAGCGGCGGAGCTCGCCCTGCTCGTCGACGATGCGGCCCTTGATGCCCGGGAAGTCGGCGTCCAGGGAGTTCAGCACCTCGGCGACGGTCGCGCCCTCTGCGCTGACCTGCGCCGCGCCCTTGGTGTAGACACGCAGGATCGTCGGAATTCTCACGTCGACGCTCATCACAGCTCCTTCTCGCCCCTGACCGGCGGCGGTGCAGGCAGCGTAACCAGGATCGATGGTGGCCGGTGGCCCCACCCGTTCGCCGGCCGTCCGGCCACTCGGGACCACAGGGCGAGAGTGCCTCAGCCGCCCAGTGACTCGGCGAGCTCACGGAGCCAGGCCATGAGTCCGTCGGGCCCGTCGACGACCACATCCGCGACCTCGGCGAGCCGCGGCTGCTCTCCCGAGGCGGAGCAGACAGTCAGCCCGTACAGGCCGCCTGCCCGCAGGGTCGCGACCGCCTCGAAGGCCGGGACGTCGCCCAGGTCGTCACCGCAGAACACCACGCACCGCACGCCCAGGTCCCGAACCAGCGCTACGAGAGCAGCGCCCTTGTCGTTGCCGGGAGCCCGTAGCTCGAGCACCGCCTTGCCCTCCTCCACCATGAGCCCATGCGCGGCTGCGAGCCGGCGCAGCGGGGACAGCAGCTCGGCGTAGGCCTGCTGCGGCCTCAGGGCGCGGCGCACGTGCACCGCCAGCGCCCGGCCCTTGTCCTCCACGTGCGCGTCCGGGTGGCCGAGCGAGTGCAGCAGCCCGGGCAGCTCGGCACGCACCGCTGCGACACCGGAAGGCGGAGGTGGCGCCGCCTGCTTGCCGCTTGCGGCGTCCCACCGCTCGACGCCGTACTGCCCCAACACGACCAGCCGGTCGAGCCCGGCCACGCCCTCGACCGGGGCCAGCCGCAGCAGCTGCTCGACGGGCCGCCCGGTGATCACCGCCAGCCCGCCGACCAGCCGGCCCAGTCGAGCCAGTAGTGGCACGGCCTCGGGGTGGGCGAACGCCGCGTCGGGGTCGCCGGTGATCGGCGCCAACGTGCCGTCGAAGTCGAAGGCGAGCAGCGCGTGCGCGGGGTCCGTCAGCAGCATGCGGCGGCCCTCGCCTCGGTCCGTCGGGCCGCCGAGGGTCACAGCCGGCCGGTGAGGATCAGCGTCAACCGGTCGAAACGCATGGGGTCGACCGCCGGGTGCAGGCGCCGCACACCGAGATCATCGGCCAGCAACCGCGCCTGCCGGTGGAGTCGGTGGGGATAGTAGACGGTCGTCTCGGGGATCGCGCCGGTCCAGCTGTCCGTCCCGACGACCTCCCAGCCGGCATCGCGCAGTTTCGCCGCCGCCCTGTCCGCGAGCCCGGGCACCGAGGAGTTGTTGTAGACCTCGACGTACGCCTGCGGCACGGGGTGACCTGGCTTCGCCTGCTGGCGACCGCGCTCGGCGGAGACGGTAGCCGCCGGCTTCGGAGGTGCGCGCAGCGTCGTTGTCGCTGTGGGGCCCAGCGAGGACCTCCCCGAGAGAGCTTCGGCGGTCTCGCTGCGGTCCGGACTTCCGGTCACCAACAGGGCGAGCACCGCGGTCGCTACGACCGCCACGCTAACCAGCAGCGTCCATGCCGGTAGGGCGGTCCCTCGCTCGTTGCTCGGGCCACCGAAGCCGCCGCCGCTGCGCAAACGCCAGGACATCGACGAGTCAGACGTCGATGCCGAGGCGCCGGGCCGACCGGGCACGCTGGCGGGCCGACCGCAGCCGGCGCAGCCGTTTGACCAGCAGCGGGTCGAACGCCAAGGCGGCCTCGGTGTCGATGAGCGCGTTGAGCACCTGGTAGTAGCGGGTCGCCGACATGTCGAACTTGTCGCGGATCGCCTGCTCCTTGGCCCCAGCGAACTGCCACCAGTGCCGTTCGAACTCGACGATGGCCCGGTCGCGTGCCGACAGGCTTTGGGCCGGATGACCGGGCGAACCGGAGACGGGGCTGTTGGCGGCGTCCATCCAGCTGCTCCTCCGTTTGCGTTGGGGCGGTGCGCGGGCGCAGGGCCGACACGGTTTGCGCGGTCTTATTCTAGGCGCGAATCACATGGCTGTCGTTCGCCGCGCTGGCGAGCCGACGGGGTGGCCGTCCACACTGGAGTCATGCCCGACGGCACGACGGTGGAACCTCGCCAAGACACCGGCGCCCGCCGGATCCGCTGGGGCATCCTGGCGACCGGCAACATCGCCCAGTCGTTCGCCGCGGACCTGAAGCTGCTGCCAGCAGCGGAGCTGGCCGCCGTCGGCTCACGTAGCTCCGCCTCGGCCGAGCGTTTCGCAGCGGCGCTGGGAGGCATCCGAGCGTACGGTTCCTACGCCGAGCTCGCCGAGGACCCCGACCTCGACGTCATCTATGTCGCTACCCCGCATGGGCGCCATGTCGAGGACGTCATGACCTGCTTCCAGGCGGGCAAGGCGGTGCTGTGCGAGAAGGCGTTGACGCTCGACGGGGCATCTGCACGGCGGCTGGTCGACGAAGCCCGCCGACGTCGGCTGTTCTTCGCCGAGGCGATGTGGACGCGGACCCTCCCCGCGGTGCGCCGAGCCGTGCACCTGGCGCGGTCCGGCCACTGCGGTTCGGTGCGCTCGGTGCGGGCCGACCTCGGCTTCGTGGCGCCAGCAGATCCCGCCAGCCGGCTGTGGGATCCGGACCTGGGAGCGTCCGCACTGCTCGACGTCGGCATCTACCCGCTGACCTTCGCCTACCTGGTGCTCGGCCGGCCCAACGTGGTGACCAGCACCGCGGTCCTCGACGAGCGTGGTGTCGACGTCAACGGCGGGGCGCTCCTGACCTATGACTGCGGCGCGGTGGCCAGCGTGTCGTGGACGCAGACCGCCTGGTCGGACTCACGGGCCTCCATCGCCGGTGACGAGGGGCGGATCGAGCTGCCCAGCCGCTTCCACCAGGCTCGCACGCTGACCTGCACGGCCAACCAGGACTCCGACACCTTCCACGAGACTGCGCACGGCAACGGCTACACCTACGAGGCCCTGGAGGTGATGCGCTGCCTGCGCGAGGGTCTCACCGAGTCACCGCTGCTGCCACTCGACGAGACCGTGGAGATCCTGCAGCTGACGGACCTGGTCCGCGCTCAGTGGGCCACCAGGGAGCGCGACGACTAAGGTCTGGGTTGTCCCCGTACGAGAGGTCCCACGACCACCATGGCAACGCCTGCCGCGGCCGAGCCCGCCGACGCGGTCGCAGGCAGCCCGCAGGCGAACCTGGTCGTGGTGGCGAACCGGCTGCCGGTAGACCGCATAGTCGACGACGACGGCACCGTGTCCTGGCGCGCCTCGCCCGGTGGGCTGGTCACCGCTCTCGAGCCGGTCATGCGCAAGAACGCGGGCGCCTGGATCGGCTGGCACGGCGCCGCCGATGAGCAGCTCGAGCCGGTCACCGACAACGGCTTGACCCTGGTGCCGGTGGCCCTGTCCGCCGAGGAGGTGGAGAACTACTACGAGGGGTTCTCGAACGCCACCTTGTGGCCGCTTTACCACGACGCCGTCGCGCCACCGCAGTTCCACCGTGAGTGGTGGGACGCCTATGTCGCCGTCAACACCCGCTTCGCCGACCGCGCCGCCGAGGTGGCCGAACAGGATGCGGTGGTCTGGGTGCAGGACTACCAGCTGCACCTGGTGCCGCAGATGCTGAGGGAGCGGCGCCCCGACCTGCGGATCGGCTTCTTCCTGCACATCCCGTTCCCGCCGGCCGAGCTGTTCCAGCGCGTGCCGTGGCGCCGGCAGCTGCTCGAGGGTCTGCTCGGGGCCGACCTGGTGGGCTTCCAGCTGCGCGGCGGGGCCCAGAACTTCATCCGACTGGTCCGCCACCACGTCGGCCACCGGACCCACCGCGACACCATCTACCTGCCGGACGGACGCTCGGTGGCCGTGGGCGCCTTCCCGATCTCCATCGATGCCGGCGAGATGGACTACCTGGCCCGGCGACCGGAGACGACCGCCCGGGCCCGGGAGATCCGCGAGGACCTAGGCAACCCCACCCATCTGCTGCTCGGCGTCGACCGGCTGGACTACACCAAGGGGCTTCCGCAGCGGTTGCGAGCCTTCGGGGAGCTGCTGACCGAGGGACGCATCGACATCGGCGACGCGGTCCTCTTGCAGGTGGCCACACCCTCGCGCGAGCGCGTCGCGGAGTACAAGCAGCTGCGCGACGACATCGACATGCTCGTGGGCAGGATCAACGGCGACCTGGGCATCATCGGCCGGCCGCCGATCACCTATCTGCACTCCTCGTTCCCACGCGAGGAGATGGCGGCCTTCTACCGAGCGGCCGACGTGATGCTTGTGACTCCGCTGCGCGACGGAATGAACCTGGTCGCAAAGGAGTACGTCGCCTGCCGCTATGACCAGGCGGGGGCACTGGTGCTCAGCGAGTTCGCCGGCGCCGCGCACGAGCTGACGCAGGCGTACACGGTCAACCCCTACGACATCAACGGTCTGAAGTCAGCGATCCTGCGGTCCCTCGACGACAGCCCGCGGGAACGGACCCGCCGGATGCGCGCGATGCGCAAGCAGGTCTTCGAGCATGACATCTCCGCGTGGGCCGGGGCGTTCCTCGACGCGCTGCGGGCGGTGCGTTCGACCCACTCCCAGCAGTCGCAGCCGAACTGATGCTGCGCAGACCCGAAGCCGGCCGAGCCCGCCGTCGCCTGCTCATCTCGGTGATCGCGACGTTGTCACCGCTGGCTCTGCTCCACCCCGCAACAGCCTCACCGGCGTTGGATGCACCTGCGGGCGCCCAATCGCCGGCCGGCACGGCACTCAGCGCGCCGCACGGGCGGCAGCGGTTCTGGGTCGCCGACAAGCACCACTACCGCTCGCCCTGGTATGCCGGTGCCCACCGCAAGATGATCAGCTTCGGCTGCACCCGGGCGCCCTACTACGACCCGAGCCCGCTCTGCGCCGACGACCGTGGCTTCCACCACGGGCTCGACATCGCCATGCCGTGCGGCAACCGCTTGTTCGCCGGCCTGGCCGGCCGGATCGTGAACCCCTCCTCGGCGGGGGCGCTCGGCAGCGCCTACGGCGCGCACGCCTTCCGCGTGCGCAGTCGCCGCTACTCCATCGACATAGTCATCGGACATGTGCGACGCGTCTTCGTGCACCCCGGCGACCGAGTTCGGCGGGGCCAGCGGATCGCCCGCGCCTCGGACGCGGGAGCACCCGACGGCTGCCACCTGCACTTCGAGGTGCGCCCGGTCGCGGGCACCTACACCGACGCCGTGCGACCCAACCCCTACCTGCGGCTGCACCGCGTGAGCTGAGTGCTCGCAGCGGGTCCTGCCCGTGACTGCTGCGCCGGACGTCGCCCGTAGCGGCGCGCCCTGCTCGGGTCAGTCCTGCTGCGGGTCCGTCGGACTGCTACCCGGCGGCGCCATCGTGGTGGGCTCGGAGTCCGGGTCGTGCAACCAGCATGCCGAGCCGACACCGCTACCCCCGGGCCCGCTGGCCGGACCGCAACGCAGCGTGACCCCAGGCCTCGATTTGTGCAAAGTCCTCGCCTTGCCCGCGGGCAGCGTGCGACCGTCGTCGCGACGTCGTCGCGGCCCGCCCGAGACGGTTCGCAAGGACGTCAGGCGCCTTCGTCGGTCTGTCATCCCCCCGTACGGCCGGCGGAGGCGCCGCCTCCCTCGATTCGTCGCGGTCGCGGAGCCCGTCTACGGTGTCGGCCACCGGACACCCGAGGAGTGCGCGGCAGCTGCGCACACGTGGAGGACTGAGCATGGACGCCATCGTGAGCGAGGAGCGGATCAGCGAGTTCGTCGACTTTCTCGTCCGCCTGGTGGAGCTGGCGGGTGCGCTCATCATCTTCGCCGGCGCGGCTATCGGTTTCGTCCGCTTCGTGATGACGGCGTTGCGCAGTCGGCGGGCCGAGGCGTTCGTGCCGGTGCGGCTCGACGTCGGTCGTTTCCTTGCCCTGGGACTTGAGTTCCAGCTCGCGGGCGACATTCTGCGCACCGCGATCGCTCCCACTTTCCAGGACATCGGCGAGCTGGCGGCAGTCGCTGCTATCCGGACGGCTCTCAACTACTTCCTCGGTCGCGAGATCCGCGAGGAGCGTGCGGAGATCGCCCGCACGGATCTCGCCGCGGCCACCGATGACGCCACCTCCGGCCACCTGCGATGACCGACCCGCTGAGCGTGGCAGCGTTGGTGTGCACCGGGCTCGGCCTGCTGGCCGGGCTGGCCACTCTGGTCGCCACCCGCGACGGCCTGGCGTCGCTGCGGGTCGCGTTGGAGCTCTGGACGGCCGCCGGACTGCTGCGCCTCTCCGCACCGCCGAGCTGGCACGGCGTCGGCGCCGCGGCCGGCATCTTGGCGGTGCGCCAGCTGGTCAAGCTGGGGCTGCGGGACGCAGCGGACGCGGTCTACACCGGCGCAGCCGGCCGCGCGACGTCGAAGTAGGGCGGCTCTCGTCGCTGTCAGGGCAGTCATTTCGGAGGTTCTGGATGGTCGGGAGGTGGCATGAACGGCGCCCTGCCCACGATGGTGGTCGTCGGCAGCGGCGAAGCGCTTCAACATGCTGCGCGCATTGCACGTGGATGACAAGCAACGCCTGGTGGTCGGAGAAGTCGTCGGGTGACAGACTCAGGCAAATGGACGACGGCATCTCGATCACGGGCTTCGGCGCCACGTCGGGGTGACACCGGATCAGTTGTTGTGGCGGTGCGTCCTCCCGCGCGGCCGCTGTTGCCGGGGCGCTGAGCAAGTTGACGGCCGGCACCGATGCGGTGGTCGGCACGGTGACCGAGCGGGCCGTGAACCGTGTGGATGTCCGCACCACCGGCCCGCAGTGCGGCAATGGAGCGGTGAACCCAGAACAGGTACACAGTGCCCTCGGCACCGCGTCCCGCTGACCTTCGGTTCAGCCGCGAGCCGGCGCGGGGACTCGAACCCCGAACCGCCCGATTACAAGTCGGGTGCGCTGCCAGTTGCGCCACGCCGGCGATGCGGCGACCACCCTATCGAGCGGTCCGGTGCGCCTGGCGCCGCCGAGGCCGCCGGTGGGCCGGCGCATGCGTCAGGCTGGGCACATGGCGCTGCGCTTCCTGGCCACCCGGCCCTCGTCGGACATGGTGAAGCTGCCATGGGACAAGCCGCTGGCCACCTGGGACGCGTCCCACGACGTCCCGCTCGCTCGGGGCATCTCCCGCCACATCGTGCGCTTCGTGCGGGCCGGCGGGCACGTCTACGCGATCAAGGAGACCCGCTCCGCGATGGCCGAGCGGGAGTACGCGATGCTCCGCAACCTGCGCCGGCTGCACCTGCCCACGGTGGAACCGGTCGGCATCGTTACGGGCCGAGAGACGCCGCTCGGCGAGCCGATCGAGCCGGCCCTGGTGACCCGCCATCTCGCCCGCTCCCTGCCGTACCGCTCCCTGTTCTCCCACCGGCTGCAGGACGACACGCTCGACCGAGTCGTCGACGCCCTCGTGGTGCTCCTCGTGCGGCTACACCTCGAGGGTTTCTTCTGGGGAGACTGCTCACTGTCGAACACCTTGTTCCGGCGCAGCGCCGGCGAGTTCGCCGCCTACCTCGTCGACGCCGAGACGGGGGAGCTGCACGACCAGCTCACCTGCGGGCAGCGCGCCTACGACCTCGACCTGCTGCGCACCAACGTCTTCGGTGAGCTGCTCGACCTGAAGGCCGGCGACCTGCTCGGCGACGATCTGGACGCCGAGGCGCTGGTCGACCGGGTCGAGCGCCGCTACGCCGGGCTGTGGGAGGCGCTCACCGCGGCCGAGGAGTTCGGCATCGACTCGATGTGGCGCATCGAGCGGCTCATCGAGCGGCTGAACGACCGGGGCTTCGACGTCGACGAGCTCGACATCGTCACCGACCTGACCGGCGCAACCGTCCGCATCCAGCCGAAGGTCGTCGAGGCGGGCCACCATGCGCGGCGGCTGCAGGGGCTGACCGGGCTCGACGTCGAGGAGGGTCAAGCGCGGCGGCTGCTCAACGACCTCGATGCGTACGCAGCAGCCAACGAGCTGCAGGCCGAGGATCCCGGCATCGTGGCGCACCGCTGGCTCACCGAGGTCTACGAGCCGCTGCAGGCGATGGTGCCCGACGGGCTGCGCGGCGTGCTGGAGCCGGCCGAGCTCTTCCACGACGTGCTCGTGCACCGGTGGTACCTGTCGGAACGGGCGGGGCACGAGGTGGAGCTGTTCGATGTCGCCCGCGACTACGTCCACTCGGTGCTACCGGCCCGGGCCGAGGCGGTGCGCGCGGCAGAGACGTCAGTCGACGACGTGACCGAGGTTGTTGATGGCTCTTCAGCCTTGTGATGTCGCGGCCAGGCAGCTCTCGTTGCTCCTGAAACATCCAGGGCACCGAGCAGGGAACACCAGGATGGCTGACTTCCGAGAAGCGGATGTCATGACCCATCCCGCCTGCGGGCACCTCGCCGAAGACGTCAAGACGACGGGCCGAGTCACACCCGAAGGGTGTCTGGCAACCGCTCGAAGCTACCTTGAGTGGCTCGCCTGCTCAGACCTGAAGTTAGCCGTCGTTGACGCGCGAAGGATAGCTAGCTCCTGGCCTACTCGAATGGGACAGTGAACCACTCGGACGCCACGTACAGCCCAGCCGCCTGCAACACGGCCCTCTTGGATTCGTCGTGGGGGCCGCACACAACGACGAGCTGAACAGCACCGTGGCTCTTGGCCCACGCTCGCGCTGACGCGAGGAGGGCTGCTCCCGCCGTTTCCCATAGGTCAGGCGCCGCCACGGTGAAGTCGTCCATCAGCGACGACAAGCCGCCCGGGTCGTACACCGGCGGAGCCGGCCCGATCGACACGATGGCGAACCCGTCGACGTTGCCCTGATCGTTCTCATGAACGAACACGCCCTGGCCGTTGTCCTCCACTAACTTGGTGAACCAGGGTTTGTGTATTTCGGGGGCGTTTGCTGCGGGCCGCTGGAACACAGGTGCATGCGGTGCGTACTCCCGTCGCTTCTGGTCGGCTAGCTGGACCATCCGGTCGACATCCCTGTGCTCTGCTGCACGAACACCCATGCGCCGACGCTAACACCGAGCCTGAGCTTGTCACGTAACACATCCCCGATTCATGTGCCGAAATTGCGCAGCGGTCGAACAAAGGCCCGCATCAGCCGATGGTCTCCCCGAACGCTAATAACTTTGTCTCCGGCCGGCTCACGACGGAATCCGGTCGCCAACGCGACAGAAACTGATGCTTCGTTTTCAACATGAATGGAGAGCTGAATGCGTTTCAGGCTTGGCCAATTCTGCTCGATCCATGCACAGCACTCGGCCACGGCGCGGCGGGCCAACCCGCGACCACGCATGGGCTCGGCTACCCAATAAGCGACGAAGGCAACGTCGCCCTCACGGGTGGCAGCGAGGTTCCCCGCCAGCTTGCCAGATCCAGGGTCAACGATCGCTCGCCCGTACTGGTCCTCGGCCAGTAGCGGGAGCAGACATCACCGCAGGTCAAAGACACAACCGCTCGGACTTCAACAACTCCGTGCCACCTGCGTGCCATCCCCGCGCGTGGGTCTCCAACCGAGAGAGGCAACCATGCCCACGAAAACGACCACCATCACCCACGAACCGTGGTGCGCCAGCCACGACAACTCCAGCGGCATCGAGACGTGCGGCACCAGCCCGATCGACCTCTCCGACCACCTCTCAGTCTGGGTGCACGCGAGCGAGGGAGACACCGAGCCGACCGTGGAACTGGACAACGCCGACGGCGTTGAACTCTCGTCGGCTCAGGCTGGCAGCCTGGCCGAGTCGATCCGTGAGGACGGCACCCGGCTGGCTGACGCCCTGGCCGAGACCGCGACCGCACTGGGCGGCGACGACGCCAGGTGTGTCGGCAACCCGACAGGTGCTGCATTTGCATCACGTGCGCCACAGACACCGGCGCTCGTCCTCGAGAGGTTCCGGGTGCAGCCGAAGGACAGCCAACACACCCACTACGAAGTCGACGACGACCTTCGACTGCGGCTGGCCAGGGGCGGCGTAGCGGACCGCCACGACGAATTTGAGGGCGGCGCCGTGGCTCTCCTGCTCGACCTCGACGGGTGCGGGGTCGCAGTGGTCAAGGTCGACACGCACCCCAACCAGCGCGACCTGCAGGCGGTCGAGCAGGCGCTCGCTCACCTGACGACGGTGCGAGACGAGCTGCGACGGCTCCACCGGGCCCCGTAGAACTCCATCCGGCCACTCCTAAGGGATGCGGTGGGGCCAGCGCCGCGACGGCGCTGCTCAACGCCGCCGACGCGTGGGACGCGGCGACGCGGTGAGACGGGAGATGTCTCGAACCGTTGAGGTCGTGTTCTCCTCCACTCGCGAACCGACCTAGGGGCAGTCGTCGGTGACTCGCGATGGGGGCCTTGACCGGCCGGGCCAGCGGAGAGGATCCTGCTGACTTCCGCACCGACGTGAAGGAGACAGTCCATGCACGTGGTCTACACGAAGGTTGGTATCCGGCCGGGAAGGCATCAGGAATCCATAGACGGTCTCAAGGACAACATCATCCCTCGCGTCAAGCAGGCGCCTGGCTTCGTTAAAGGCACCTGGTACGGCAACGATCAATACGGGCAGGCCGTGGTTCTGTTCGAGTCGGAAGATCAGGCTCAAGGTATGGCGAAGATGGTCACCGCGGAGCCGGGTGACCCCGTCGAGATTTTAGAGGTGCAGGTGTACCAACTCCACGCTGAGGCTTGACACCCGTCGCGCCAACGCGCGTCCACCAGGCTGACGGTGGCTTAGCGCCGGCGGACTGCACGCGCGTATCCGGCAACCCGTTCGCGGCACTTCTCGCACCGGCAGCCCTCGCGGTAGCGGGTGCTGGTGCCGTGCACCTGGCGGCGACGCTCCTGGCAGGTGATAGGCAGCCCCGCCTTGGAGCGGTACGTCGGCCAGCACAAACGTCCACAGACCCTGCAAGGCGTGTTCGGAGACCGAGGCACGTCTGCTCCTCACTGTGGAGGTGTTCACTCGGGACCTGACGACGGTGCGAGACGAACTGCGGCGGCTCCACGGGGCCGCGCAGGGGGTGACGACGGCTCTCCCGCACCTACGACCACAAGGACAGGAGGTTCCGCGTGAGCACCGCTCTGCTCGTCGTCGACATGCTGCACGACTTCATCGACGGCGCCCTGGCCAACCCAGCCGCCAAGCCCACCATCGAACCGACCGCCCGGCTCCTCGACGCGGCCCGACGAGCCGGCTGGCCGGTGATCTATGGCAACGACGCGCATCAACCCGGCGACCTTGAGTTCGAAGTCTTCGGCGAGCATGCCCTCGCCGGCAGCCCCGGCGGCGCGGTCACCCCCGAACTGACCCCCGCCGACGGCGACATCGTCGTCCCAAAGCGGTTCTACTCCACGTTCACCGACACCGACCTCGACGCCACCTGCCGGGTACACCGCATTGACCACCTCGTCCTCGCCGGCCAGCACACCGACTGCTGCTGCCGGCACACCAGCTACGACGCCTTCCTCCGCGGCATCAACGTCACCGTCGTCTCCGACGCCACCAGCGTCTACGCCCCCGCCGACCCCGCCACCACAGAGGACCGGCAGCAGCAAGCCCTGCAGTACCTCCAGCGCTACTACAATGCCCGCATCGCCGACACCGACACCGTCCTCACCCAAGGCTGACCGCGCCCCTGTCCCGCTACAAACATCCATGGCGGGCCGGTTGTGAAGTCTCTCCAGGCTTTGGTGCCCTTTTCTGTCGGCATCAAGTCGCCGCTGGGCGGCTGACAGGTCAGTTGATGACGAACCACCCGACCGACAGTCCGCCGGTGGGTGCAGGTTTGTTGATCCAGATAGTGAAAGAGCCGCTGTGCGGTACTGCTGATTCGACCGTGAATCCGGCAGTGTGGTGTTGCAAGGTGGCCAAGATGATGCTGGAGGTTGTGGCACCGAACAGGCTGAGTACGGTGTGGTTGGCACCGGCTGGGATCTTCGATGTGCCGCTGCGGGTGAACTCAACCTTGCCGTCGACCCGTAGCGCGATGCCACCTCCGCCGCTCGTTCCCAGCAGCCCGACCCCGCCGGTCCCCAGAGCCTCCCCGTACACGCCGATGCCGTTAGCAGCGGCGCTGCGCCCGGTCACGCCGTACCCGCCCCCGTTGTTGTGCCCGTACACCCCGCTGCTGCCCGAGTCATCAGTGAGGCCGTCCACGCCGTTACTGGCACCCCCGGCGACGCACGAGACGGCAGGTTCACGGCCACGGCTATACGCGATCAGCCCGCTCCCCCCGACCGTGTTACCGGCCACAATGAGCGCGTCGCCTGAACCTCCTGTTGTACCTACGTTGGTGAGGTTCGTCGCTTCCGCTCCGGAGTTACCGAGGCCGATGTAGACAGGTTGGCCGTTCGCTGCTTGAGCCGCCGACGGTTTGACGTTTTCGGCGACGACGGCCGCGGCGCCGAGGGCGAGTCCACCGATCAAAGCGCGGCGGCTGGTGGAGTTTGGACTGGTCGACACGGTGTCGGACATTGCTGAATCCCTTCCCAGGGTTTGCGGATGGCGACCACGACCACAAGCAGCCTCGGCCCGAGAAGAGCGCCGTGCCCATCGTCTCACTCCGCACCGTCGAGCGGCCAACGAAATTTCTCGGTTGGAGGCCCACACGGGGATGGCACGCAGGTCGCACGGAGTCGTTGGAGTCCTAGCCGTTGTGTCGGGTGTCCTTCCCGCGTGCGCCTTAGGGGGTGTCCCCCCTACCACTGGCGCTCCGATGTCCCGATCCCCGCGCGGTCACCCTGTGTGTTGGTTGCACTGCAGGTGCGCGGGGACCGGGTGTGCCGTGCTGCTGCCTCACACCGGGTCCCATGGCTTTCCGGCCGTGCGTACGCTATGGGCTGACCTGCGGCCCCGCGACTGAGAAGGACTGCCGATGACTGTGACCGAGGAGTACCTGAACAACAACGAGGCCTACGCTGCTGATTTCTCCGGCCCGCTGCCACTGCCGCCCGCAAAGCACATCGCGGTCCTGGCCTGCATGGACGCCCGCCTCAACGTGTACGGCGCCCTGGGCATCGAGGAGGGCGATTGCCATGTCATCCGCAACGCGGGCGGCGTGGTCACCGATGACGCGATCCGTTCCCTGGCGATCAGCCAGCACCTGTTGGGCACCCAGGAGATTGTCCTGATCCACCACACCGACTGCGGCATGCTGACGTTCACTGACGACCAGTTCGCCGACAAGCTCAACAGCGAGACCGGCCAGCGGCCGACCTGGCAGGCGGAGTCGTTCACCTCCCTCGAGGACGACGTGCACAAGTCCCTCAGGCGCATCCTCGACAGCCCGTTCGTGCCGAAGAAAGACGCGGTCCGCGGCTTCGTCTTCGATGTGGCCACCGGGAGGCTGGACGAAGTCAGCCAGACCTGAGCGGCCCGCGGCTACGAGGTCCCGTTCGTCACACCTGCTCACTCCCGATCTGACCCGATCTGGCACGGAGCGGACGCAATGGAAGACGAGAGGGCTGCCCACGTGTCCCGCTGGGTCGAGGCGGTCAGCCGCGCATGGGATGACGCGCATCCGGAGATAGCTGTCGAGAGCGCGGTTCGGCATTTCAAGCGGATGCCCGTGAGGACTCCTGCGTCACTTGTCCCAGCAGGCGACGCGCCGCGATGGCAAGGACGGCAACTGAATGAGGCCGCAGACCTGTACCGCGACATCTTTACCGCCGGAGCAGCCGGCTTGCTCCTGCGAGACTTGACTGGCGGCCAGCGGAGGCGAGCGGCGCTCAAGGCGCTTCGCGGGGCGGCAGGTGCCGTCGCGGAATCAAAGGAAACACGCCGTGACAAGGCCGGTGCGCTGCGACCGCTAATCGTGCTTCGGTCCGCAGGCGACCGCGCGCCGAAACCAGGACTCGGGAGCCCATAGCGACAATGGTGGACCCGAGGGAGGGGGGACACCCCTAGACGCACGCTCCGAGGACACCCGGTCCTAGCTACTTTCTCTCCCCCGGGGTGGGGGCGACACGAGGCCACTGTGAGCGCGGCGTCGGCGTCATGACGGCGGCCACGGGAGACTGCCCGGAGACGGCCACGAAACTGCCCGCTGACGGTCATGGGAAGTGCCCGGTGGCGGCCACGAGATCTGCCCGACACTTTGTCGTCTGCCTCACCGCGTCCCACGGTTGAGGCCCCTCCTCAGGTGCGTTTGGCGGTGCTGATGCGCCCATCGCTCCCTGAGGAGGAACAACTTGAAGTCTGCAGAGGAAGTCATGGAAATTTTGGAAGCGTTCGACCTGACGGGTTCGTTTCGTGACGCCGCTGAGCTGGCGGGGTGTTCTCATCACACCGTTGCTGCTCATGTCGCTGCTCGCGAGGCGGGCGGTGGTTCGGGCCGGGTTGCGACTCGCCCGCAGCTGATCGATGAGTACCTACCGAAGGTCGAGGAGTGGGTCGAGCACTCCCACGCCAAGATCCGCGCCGACAAGGTCCACGAGAAGCTCCTCGGGCTGGGTTATGCCGGGTCGGAGCGGACCACCCGACGTGCGGTCGCGGTCGTGAAGAAGGACTACCGGTCCGGGCGGATCCGGGTGCACCGGCCTTGGGTCACCGAACCGGGGATGTGGGTCCAGTACGACTTCGGTGACGGCCCGGTCATCCACGGCGTCAAGACGACCCTGTTCTGCGCCTGGTTGGCGTGGTCGAGGTTCCGGGTGGTGCTCGCGATCCGGGACAAGACGATGCCCTCTGTGGTCGCCGCCCTGGACGCCACGCTGCGGCGCCTGGGTGGTGCGCCGACCTATGTGCTGACCGACAACGAGAAGACCGTCACCGTTGAGCACGTCGCGGGGATCGCGGTCCGCAACCCGCAGATGGTTGCCTTCGCCCGGCACTACGGCATCACGGTGCACACCTGCGAGCCGGCCGACCCGGCATCGAAGGGTGGCTCGGAGTCCACGGTGAAGCTGGCCAAGGCCGACCTGGTGCCCAAGGACACCAACCTACTCGCCGAATACGCCTCGTTCGGCGAGTTGGAGGAGGCGTGCGAGGCGTTCTGCGACCTGGTCAACACCCGGGTCCATCGGGTCACCCGGCGGGCACCGGTCGAGATGCTCGCCGAGGAACAGGCCCGGTTGCATCCGGTTCCGGCTCATCCGCACACGGTCGCGTTCGGGTTGACCCGCACGGTGCCCGCCTCGATGCCGATGGTCGCCTTCGAGGGCGGCCAGTACTCGGTGCCGCACACTCTGCTCGGTGCGACGGTGTGGGTCCGGGTCCACGGCCGCGACAAGGACGAGCAGGTGATCATCGTCCACGTCGGTGCGGCCGGCCCGGTCGAGGTCGCCCGACACCACCGGGCGAGTCCAGGGAGCCCGAAGATCTCCGAGGAACATTTCCCGCCCCCGCCAGCAGGGGCGTTGGAACGCGGGCCGAAGCCAAAGAACGCAGCCGAGACTGCGTTCCTCGCCCTCGGTGACGGCGCACGGTTGTGGCTGAGTGAGGCCGCCGCGGCCGGCACCGTGCGGATCCGGGTCAAGATGACCGAAGCGCTCGGGTTGGCGAAGCTGTTCGATCCCCGTGAGGTGGACTGGGCGCTGGGCCACGCAGCGGTCCACGGCCGGTTCGCCGAGGCCGACCTGGCCTCGATCCTGGACCACCACGCAGGCGCCCGCAACGGTGAGCGCAGCGCCGGCCACCGGGCCGGTGAGGACCACAGCCTGACCCAGGGCACCGCTGGCTGGGCTGGCCTGGGCCTCGCCGAGGGCGGGCTGGCGCAGCCTGTCCGCGACGACGAGGGTGAGGTGGTCGCGTGAGCACCAAGACCACGAAGACCACACCACCAGCACTCGGTGTTCCTCCGGCGCCGCCACTGCCCACCGATGTCGAGACGCTGCTGCGGCGTCTGCGGCTGCCCCACATCCGGCGTCACGCACCCGAGGTGGTCGCGACCGCCAAGGCCCAACGGTGGGAACCGATCGAGGTACTGCGCGCGCTGTTCACCGAAGAGGCCGCCGGACGGGAACGTTCCGCGCTCGCCACCCGCCGGTCCACCGCCGGGTTCCCCACCGGGAAGACCTTCGATGCCTGGCAACCAGAGGCCTCCTCGATCCCGGCCCCGACCCAACAAGCCCTGCGCACCCTGGAGTGGGTCGGGCGGCGGGAGAACCTCGTGGTCTGTGGACCCTCGGGGACCGGGAAGACGTTCCTGCTCGAAGCACTCGGCCAGCAAGCGGTCGAGGCCGGGTTGAAGGTCGCCTGGTTCACCCTCGAAGACCTCGGCGTGCTCCTGCGCCGCCATCGCGCCGACGACACCGTCACCAAGGCCATCACCCGGGTCCTACGAGCAGACTTGGTCGTGGTCGATGACATAGGCCTACTCCCGGTTGCCCAAGACGCCGCCGAGGGCCTCTACCGCCTCGTCGATGCCGCCTATGAGAAACGCTCCGTCGCCGTCTCCTCGAACCTGCACCCCTCAGCGTTTGACGAGCTGATGCCCAAGACCCTCGCCACCGCGACCGTCGACCGGCTCCTGCACCACGCTCACATCTGCCAGACCAGCGGCGACAGCATCAGACTCACCCAGGCACTCGCCGGCCACGGCGTCGCACCACTAGGCG